>DASUBV010000080.1:0-53814 GCA_035763085.1 Streptosporangiaceae bacterium
AAGGTGCAGAAGGTCGAGTACACGCATAAGAAGCAGACCGGTGGGGCCGGCCAGTACGGCCGGGTTGTCATCGACCTCGAGCCAACCGGCGGCGACGGCGGCGGCTACGAGTTCGAGAACAAGGTCACAGGTGGCCGGGTCACGCGGGAGTACATCCCGTCGGTGGACGCGGGCTGCCAGGAGGCCGCGGAGTTTGGTGTCCTGGCCGGCTACCCGATGGTGGACGTCAAGGTCACCCTGACAGACGGTGCCTACCACGAGGTGGACTCCTCGGAGCTCGCCTTCAAGATCGCCGGGTCGATGGCCTTCAAGAAGGCCGCCGCGCTGGCCAATCCGGTCCTGCTGGAGCCGGTCATGGCGGTCGAGGTGCGGACGCCCGATGACTACATGGGCGAGGTCATCGGCGACCTGAACAGTCGCCGGGGCCAGATCCAGGCCATGGAGGAGCGGTCGGGGGGACGGATTGTCCGTGCCCATGTGCCGCTGTCGGAGATGTTCGGCTACGTGGGCGACTTGCGCAGCCGGACGCAGGGCCGGGCGGACTACAGCATGCAGTTCGACTCGTATGCCGAGGTCCCGCCCAGCATTGCCAAGGAAATCATCGCCAAGGCTCGCGGCGAGTAGCCCGAAGTTCACAGGACCAGAACCAAGCAGAGCGCGTGAGCGCCTGGCCCCACCGCGGTGGGGAACGATCGCAACGAGGAGAGACCAGTGGCGAAGGCCAAGTTCGAGCGGACCAAGCCGCACGTCAACATCGGCACCATCGGTCACATCGACCATGGCAAGACGACCCTGACCGCGGCGATCACTCGGGTGCTGCATGACAAGTACCCGGACATCAACCCCTTCACGCCTTTCGACCAGATCGACAACGCGAAGGAAGAGAAGGAGCGCGGGATCACCATCTCGATCTCGCACGTCGAGTACCAGACTGACAAGCGTCACTACGCGCACGTCGACTGCCCGGGGCACGCCGACTACATCAAGAACATGATCACCGGCGCGGCGCAGATGGACGGCGCCATCCTGGTGGTGGCCGCGACCGACGGCCCGATGCCGCAGACCCGCGAGCACGTGCTGCTGGCCCGCCAGGTCGGCGTGCCGTACATCGTCGTCGCGCTGAACAAGGCCGACATGGTCGACGACGAGGAGATCCTCGAGCTGGTCGAGCTGGAGGTCCGGGAGCTGCTCAGCTCGTATGAGTTCCCCGGCGACGACGTCCCGGTCATCCGGGTCTCCGCGCTGAAGGCGCTGGAGGGCGACGCCGAGTGGGCTGAGAAGGTTGTCGAGCTGATGAGCGCGTGCGACGACAACATCCCGGAGCCGGTGCGCGAGACCGACAAGCCGTTCCTGATGCCGGTCGAGGACGTGTTCTCGATCACCGGCCGCGGCACGGTGGTGACCGGCCGGATCGAGCGCGGCGTGATCCACACCGGTGACGAGGTCGAGATCATCGGGATCAAGGAGAAGGCGGCCAAGACCACGGTCACCGGCGTCGAGATGTTCCACAAGATCCTCGACGAGGGCCAGGCCGGGGACAACGCGGGCCTGCTCCTGCGCGGCACCAAGCGCGAGGACGTGGAGCGCGGCCAGGTCATCATCAAGCCGGGCACCAACACCCCGCACACCGAGTTCGAGGCGCAGGTCTACATCCTGTCCAAGGACGAGGGCGGCCGCCACACGCCGTTCTTCAACAACTACCGTCCCCAGTTCTACTTCCGCACCACGGACGTGACCGGGGTCGTGCACCTGCCGGAGGGCACCGAGATGGTGCTGCCCGGTGACAACACCGAGATGAAGGTTGACCTCATCCAGCCCATTGCCATGGAAGAGGGCCTGCGGTTCGCGATCCGGGAAGGCGGCCGCACCGTCGGCGCCGGCCGGGTCACGAAGATCATCAAGTAACCGTCGCTGCGCGGCGGCCCGGCCGCCACGGCCAGGCCGCCGCGCAGCGCGGTGTCGGCACGAAGCACCAGCGGCACCACAAGCGAAGGACATCGAAGCCACATGGCGGGACAGAAGATCCGCATCCGGCTCAAGGCCTATGACCACGAGGTCATCGACAACTCGGCCCGGAAGATCGTCGACACGGTCGCGCGCACTGGCGCGAAGGTCGCGGGCCCAGTGCCGCTGCCGACAGAGAAGAACGTGTACTGCGTCATCCGCTCGCCGCACAAGTACAAGGACTCGCGGGAGCACTTCGAGATGCGCACGCACAAGCGCCTGATCGACATTATCGACCCGACGCCGAAGACCGTCGACTCCCTGATGCGGCTGGACCTGCCGGCCGGCGTCGACATCGATATCAAGCTGTAGAGGGACGCACCGAGATGACCAAGCAGATCAAGGGGGTCCTGGGCACCAAGCTCGGCATGACCCAGGTCTTCGACGATGGCGGGAAGATGGTCCCTGTCACCGTGGTCGCAGCAGGGCCCTGCGTCGTCACCGCGGTGCGCACGCCGGATGCCGACGGCTACGCCGCCGTCCAGCTCGGCTTCGGCGAGATCGACCCCCGCAAGGTGAACCGGCCCGAGGCCGGGCACTTCGGCAAGGCCGGCGTGACGCCCCGCCGCTACCTGGTGGAGCTGCGCACCGACGACGCCGACCAGTACACGCTGGGCCAGGAGGTCACCGCGCAGGCGTTCGAGGCCGGTGAGCTCGTGGACGTGACGGCCCGGAGCAAGGGCAAGGGCTTCGCCGGCGTGGTGAAGCGGCACGGCTTCAAGGGCCTGTCCTCCTCGCACGGCACCAAGCGCAAGCACCGCGCGCCCGGCGCCATCGGCGGCTGTGCCTACCCCGGCCGGGTGTTCAAGGGCGTCCGGATGGCCGGCCGGATGGGCGGCGAGCGGACGACCACCGCCAACCTGACCGTGCACGGCGTGGACGCCGACCGCGGGCTGCTGCTCATCAAGGGCGCTGTCCCCGGCGCGGCCGGCGGGCTGGTCCTGGTTCGCAGTGCCGTCAAGACCCCGCTCGCCGCTGGCGGGCGGCCGCTGACCAGGAGTGAGGCGAGATGAGTCCGGCCAACGCGAGCGGCGCGGCCAAGGTGACCACGGCTGAGCTGCCGGCCGAGATCTTCGACGCGAAGGTCAACGTGCCGCTGATCCACCAGGTGGTCGTGGCCCAGGAGGCGGCGGCCCGGCAGGGCACGCACGCCACCAAGAACCGCGGCGAGGTCCGCGGCGGCGGCCGGAAGCCGTACCGGCAGAAGGGCACCGGCCGCGCGCGGCAGGGCTCGACCCGGGCGCCGCAGTTCGCCGGCGGTGGCGTGGTGCACGGCCCGCAGCCGCGGTCCTACGCCCAGCGGACGCCCAAGAAGATGAAGGCGGCCGCGCTGCGCGGCGCGCTGTCGGACCGGGCCCGGCACGGCCGGGTGCACGTGGTGTCCGGGCTGGTCTCCGGCGACGCCCCGAAGACTAAGGACGCGGTTGCCGCGCTGGCCGCGGTGACCGGCACGGCAGCCGGCAGCTCGCACGTGCTGGTGGTCGCGAGCATCACCGACCAGCTGACCTGGCGCAGCCTGCGCAACGCGCGCGGTGTTCACCTGCTCGACTCCGGTCAGCTGAACACCTACGACGTCCTGGTCAGCGACCACGTGGTCTTCACCCAGGAGGCGCTGGACAGCTTCGTGGCCCGGGCCACCCCGAATCAGGAAGGCACCCAGGCGTGAACAAGACCCCGAACCCCCGGGACATCCTGATCCGGCCGGTGATCTCAGAGAAGAGCTACCGGCTGGCCGACGATGGCAAGTACACCTTCATCGTCGCGCCGGGCACCAACAAGACCCAGATCCGCCAGGCTGTTGAGGCTGTCTTCAACGTCAAGGTGACGGGCGTGAACACCCTCAACCGGCCGGGCAAGCGACGCCGGACCAGGTTCGGCTGGGGCAAGCGGCCCGACACCAAGCGGGCCATCGTCAGCCTCGCCGAAGGCGAGCGGATCGATATCTTCGGCGGTCCGGTCAGCTAGCCGGGCGATCCATAGGAGCTTGAGCACATGGGCATCCGCAAGTACAAGCCGACGACCCCCGGCAGGCGCGGGGCGAGCGGCGCCGACTTCTCCGAGGTCACGCGCAGTGAGCCGGAGAAGTCCCTGGTGCGCCCGCTGCACGGGCACGGCGGCCGTAACGTGCACGGCCGGATCACCACCCGGCACCAGGGCGGCGGGCACAAGCGCGCTTACCGGCTGATCGACTTCCGCCGGGCGGACAAGGACGGCGTGCCGGCCAAGGTCGCGCACATCGAGTACGACCCGAACCGGACCTCCCGGATCGCGCTGCTGCACTACGCCGACGGCGAGAAGCGCTACATCCTCGCCCCCGGCGGCCTGAAGCAGGGTGACCGGGTGGAGAACGGGCCGGGCGCCGACATCAAGGCCGGCAACTGCCTGCCGCTGCGCAACATCCCCACCGGCACCGTGGTGCACGCCATCGAGCTGCGTCCCGGCGGCGGGGCCAAGATCGCGCGGTCGGCCGGCTCGGGCGTCCAGCTGCTGGCCAAGGAAGGCCGGTTCGCGCAGCTGCGGATGCCCTCGGGCGAGATCCGGCGGGTCGACGTGAGCTGCCGGGCCACGGTCGGCGAGGTCGGCAACTCCGAGCAGAGCAATATCAAGCTCGGCAAGGCGGGCCGCAGCCGCTGGAAGGGCCGCCGGCCCACCGTGCGCGGCGTGGCCATGAACCCGGTCGATCACCCGCTGGGCGGCGGCGAGGGCAAGACCTCCGGCGGCCGGCACCCGGTCAGCCCGTGGGGCCAGCCCGAGGGCCGTACCCGGCGCGCGAACAAGCCCAGCGACCAGCTGATCTCCCGTCGGCGCGGCAAGAAGAAGCGGTAGGAGCACCTGACGATGCCTCGTAGCCTGAAGAAGGGCCCGTTCGTTGACGACCACCTGATGAAGAAGGTGGACGTGCAGAACGACAAGGGCACCAAGAACGTGATCAAGACCTGGTCGCGCCGGTCGATGATCGTCCCGGCCATGCTCGGTCACACGATTGCCGTGCACGACGGGCGCAAGCACGTGCCGGTATTCGTGACCGAGGCGATGGTCGGGCACAAGCTCGGCGAGTTCGCCCCCACCCGTACCTTCCGCAGCCACGTGCGGGACGACCGGCGCAGCCGGCGCTAGCCGAAAGCGAGAGAGAGCAATGACGGTGCTGCCCCGGGGGGCAACCCCCGGAACCCCCGGGCAGGGGCTACTGGGCATCAACGGAAAGCGAGCAGGCGATGGAAGCTAGGGCCAAGGCGCGCTACGTGCGCGTCACGCCGCGGAAGGCCCGCCGCGTGGTGGACCTGATTCGCGGGATGCCCGCCAGCGAGGCACAGGCCGCGCTTGCCTTCGCGCCGCAGGCGGCGAGCGACCCGGTGGGCAAGGTGCTGGCCAGCGCTATCGCCAACGCCGGCCAGGACCGGTCCGTGGACGCTGACTCGCTCGTGGTGAGCCGGGCGTGGGTGGACGAGGGGCCGACGCTCAAGCGCTTCCGGCCGCGCGCTCAGGGCCGGGGCTACCGGATCTACAAGCGCACCAGCCACATCACGGTCATTGTCTCCGACAACGGTGCGTCCGCCAGCAGTGCTCCGCGGAGCAGTGCGTCAAGGAGCAGGGAGAGGACCCGCTAGTGGGCCAGAAAGTGAACCCGCACGGGTTCCGGCTGGGCATCACCACCGACTTCAAGAGCCGGTGGTATGCCGACAAGCTGTACAAGGACTACGTTGCGGAAGACGTCGCCATCCGGCGCATGCTGCAGCGGGGCATGGAGCGCGCGGGAATCTCGAAGGTGGAGATCGAGCGCACCATGGACCGCGTGCGGGTCGACATCCACACCGCCCGGCCGGGCATCGTCATCGGCCGCCGCGGCGCTGAGGCCGACCGGATCCGGGGCGACCTGGAGAAGCTGACCAGCAAGCAGATCCAGCTGAACATCCTCGAGGTGAAGAACCCCGAGATCGATGCCCAGCTGGTGGCGCAGGGCGTGGCCGAGCAGCTGTCCAGCCGGGTGTCGTTCCGGCGGGCCATGCGCAAGGCCATGCAGACCGCCATGAAGGGCGGCGCCAAGGGCATCCGGGTGCAGTGCGCCGGGCGCCTGGGCGGCGCTGAGATGTCGCGGTCGGAGTTCTACCGCGAGGGCCGGGTGCCGCTGCACACGCTGCGCGCGGACATCGACTACGGCTTCTACGAGGCCCGCACGACCTTCGGCCGGATCGGCGTCAAGGTGTGGATCTACCGCGGTGAGGCCGCGCAGACCCGCGCCGAGCGCGAGGCCGCCGCGGCGGCGCTGCGCGCTGGCCAGCGGCCGGGCCGCGACCGGGACCGGGACCGCCCGCGGCGCGGCCGCCGGGCCGAGCAGGGTGACAGCGGTGACCGCGGCGGCGACCGCGGCGACCGTGGTGACCGCGGCGGCGACCGCCAGGCCAGCCCGGCCGAGACGCCCAAGGCCAGCGCGCCCGAGGCGGCGGCCGAGGCGACCGCGGCTACGACATCAGGCGGGGAGGGCTAAGCCATGCTGATCCCACGGCGGGTGAAGCACCGCAAGCAGCACCGGCCGGACCGGCACGGCGCCGCCAAGGGCGGCACCAGGGTGACGTTCGGCGAGTTCGGCATCCAGGCGGTTGAGCACTCCTACGTGACCAACCGGCAGATCGAGGCCGCCCGTATCGCCATGACCCGGCACATCCGCCGTGGCGGGAAGGTGTGGATCACGATCTACCCGGACCGCCCGCTGACCAAGAAGCCCGCTGAGACCCGGATGGGCTCAGGCAAGGGCGCCCCCGAGTGGTGGGTGGCCAACGTCAAGCCGGGCCGGGTCATGTTCGAGCTGTCGGGCGTGTCGGAGGACGTAGCTCGCGAGGCGCTGCGCCGGGCGATGCACAAGCTCCCGATGAAGTGCAAGTTCGTGAAGCGAGAGGTCGGTGAGGCGTGATGGCCAAGGGACTGGCAGCCGCTGACCTGCGCACCTCGACCGAGGACGAGCTCGAGGTCAAGCTGGCCGAGGCCAAGATCGAGCTGTTCAACCTCCGCTTCCAGGCGGCCACCGGCCAGCTGGAGAGCCACGGGCGGCTCCGCGCCGTGCGTAAGGAGATCGCGCGCATCTACACGGTGAAGCGCGAGCGCGAGCTCGGCATCGTGCGGGTGGAAGAGGAGACGGACACCGATGAGTGAGCAGCAGACCGAGACCCTCTCCCGCGGTTACCGCAAGGTCCGCGAGGGCCTGGTCGTCAGCGACAAGATGGACAAGACCGTCGTGGTCGAGGTGGAGGACCGGGTCAAGCACCCGAAGTACGGCAAGGTCATCCGCCGCACGAAGAAGTACAAGGCACACGATGGCGACAACGCCTGCGGCGTCGGGGACCGCGTGCTGCTGATGGAGACCCGTCCGCTGTCCGCCACCAAGCGCTGGCGCGTCGCGGAGATCTTGGAAAAGGCGAAGTAGCCAGACTCGCCAGTCCTCCCCGGAGGCCGGCGCGTGAGAAGCAGGAGTTGACGTGATCCAGCAGGAGTCGCGGCTCAAGGTCGCCGACAACACCGGAGCCAAGGAGATCTTGTGCATCCGGGTGCTCGGCGGCTCGAGCAGGCGATACGCGGGCATCGGCGACGTCATCGTCGCCACCGTCAAGGATGCCCTCCCCGGCGCCGGGGTGAAGAAGGGCGACGTTGTCAAGGCCGTCGTCGTGCGCACGCGCAAGGAGCGGCGCCGCGGCGATGGCTCCTACATCCGCTTCGACGAGAACGCTGCCGTGCTGATCAGGGACGGCGGGGACCCGCGCGGGACCCGCATCTTCGGCCCGGTGGGCCGGGAGCTGCGCGAGAAGCGGTTCATGCGGATCATCTCGCTCGCCCCGGAGGTGCTGTGACATGAAGGTCAAGAAGGGCGACCACGTGATCGTGACCGCGGGCAAGGACCGCGGCCGCGAGGGCACGGTGATCCTGACCTACCCGGACAAGCAGAAGGTGCTTGTCCAGGGGGTCAACATGATCCGCAAGAACACCAAGGTGGACTACCAGGGACGGCGCGGCGCCAAGGAGGGCGGCATCGTCAACACCGAAGCCCCCATCCACGTGAGCAACGTCCAGCTGATCGACCCGGAGACCAAGAAGGTGACCCGGGCGGGCTACCGGCGTGACGAGGACAACAAGAAGGTCCGGGTCTCCCGGGCCAGCGGTAAGGACATTTAAATGACCACCAGTAACGGGGACGCGGGCGCGACGGCCCTCGCCGGGCGGGTCCCGCCGCGCCTCAAGCAGCGCTATGCCAGCGAGATCGCCGGCGCGCTGCGCGAGGAGTTCGGCTACCCCAACGTCATGATGGTCCCGACGCTGACCAAGATCGTCGTCAACATGGGCGTCGGCGAGGCGGCGAGGGACGCCAAGCTCATCGACGGCGCCGTCCGGGACCTGGCCATCATCACCGGCCAGAAGCCCGCCGTGGCCCGGGCGCGCAAGTCCATCGCCCAGTTCAAGCTGCGCGAGGGCATGCCGATCGGGGCGCACGCCACGCTGCGCGGCGACCGGATGTGGGAGTTCTGCGACCGGCTGCTGTCGATCGCGCTGCCCCGGATCCGTGACTTCCGCGGCCTGAGCGACCGGCAGTTCGACGGCCGGGGGAACTACACCTTCGGGCTGACCGAGCAGCTGATGTTCCACGAGATCAACGCCGATCAGGTGGACCGGCAGCGCGGCATGGACGTGACCGTCGTCACCACCGCTACCACCGACGCCGAAGGCCGCTCGCTGCTGCGACGGCTCGGCTTCCCGTTCAAGGAGAACTGAGCAGTGGCGAAGAAGAGCCTCGTCGCCAAGGCCAAGCGCAAGCCCAAGTTCGAGGTGCGCGCCTACACCCGGTGCTCCAGGTGCGGACGGCCGCGCGCCGTCTACCGCCGGTTCGGCCTGTGCCGGATCTGCTTCCGCACCATGGCCCACCGGGGTGAGCTGCCGGGCATCACCAAGTCCAGCTGGTAACCAACAACGATCCCCGCCCGCGGCAGCGGGCACCGGGGCCCCGGGGGGCGGCCCCCGGCTAGCAGAGACCAACCTGGGCGCCCTGCGCGGCGCCCACCGACCACGCCGAAGGTCCGCGGAAGCGGAAACCACGGCGAGGAGGGCCATCAGGCCATGACCATGACCGACCCGGTCGCAGACATGCTGACCCGGCTGCGCAACGCTAACTCGGCTTATCACGATGACGTGACCATGCCGCACTCCAAGATCAAGGTGCACATCGCCGAGATCCTCCAGCAGGAGGGCTACATCTCGGGCTGGCGCGTCGAGGACGCCGAGGTGGGCAAGAGCCTGGTGGTCCAGCTCAAGTTCGGGCCCACCAGGGAGCGGTCCATCGCGGGCCTCAAGCGGGTGTCCAAGCCCGGGCTGCGGGTGTACGCGCGCAAGGACAACCTGCCGCGCGTGCTCGGCGGGCTGGGCGTCGCGATCATCTCGACGTCGGCCGGCCTGATGACCGACAAGCAGGCGAAGAAGAAGGGCGTGGGCGGGGAAGTCCTCGCTTACGTCTGGTAGGGGAGCCAGCGATGTCACGAATCGGACGGATGCCCGTCCCGGTGCCTTCTGGCGTGGACGTCACCATCGACGGCCGCCACGTCACGGTGAAGGGCCCGAAGGGGACCCTCAGCGTCGACGTATCGGCGCCGATCGACGTCCACCAGGAGAACGGCACGGTCACCGTGACCCGGCCCAGCGACGAGGGCGAGATCCGTGCGCTGCACGGCCTGTCCCGGTCGCTGATCGCCAACATGGTCACCGGGGTGACCGACGGGTACCGCAAGACGCTGGAGATCGTCGGCGTCGGCTACCGCGTCCAGGCCAGGGGCAAGGACCTGGAGTTCTCGCTCGGCTTCAGTCACCCGGTCCCGGTGCCAGCTCCCGACGGGATCACCTTCAAGGTCGAGACCCCCACCAGGTTCGTCGTGGAGGGCATCGACAAGCAGCAGGTCGGCGAGGTCGCCGCCAACATTCGCAAGCTCCGCAAGCCTGACCCCTACAAGGGCAAGGGCGTGCGCTACCAGGGCGAGCAGATCCGCCGCAAGGTCGGAAAGGCTGGGAAGTAGGCATGGCTGCCACCAAGACCGTCCACGTCAAGCCCGCCTCGGGCACCAGGACGCGGGGCCACGCGCGCATTACCGGCCGCACCGCCGCGCGGATCGCGGCCCGGCAGCGGCGGCACCTGCGGGTCCGCAAGAATGTCGAGGGCAGCGCCGCGCGGCCCCGGCTGGTCGCCACCCGCTCGGCCCGGAACATGTTCGCGCAGCTCGTCGACGACGTGACCGGCACTACGCTGGCGTCGGCATCGACCCTGGATGCGTCCATTCGCGCCGCCTCGGGCGACAAGACGGCCAGGTCGAAGCTGGTCGGCAAGCTGCTGGCCGAGCGGGCCAGCCAGGCCGGCATCACGACCGCGGTGTTCGACCGCGGCGGCCACGCCTATCACGGCCGGATCGCCGCGCTGGCGGATGGCGCGCGGGAAGGCGGGCTGGCCCTATGAGCAACTGCGTCACCGAGCTACGGAAGAGGACAAGGTAATGCCACCACAGCGGAGGACCGGCGGCGGAGGCGGCGAGCGGCGTGACCGTCGCGACGACCGCCGCGGTGGCGCCGCCGACAAGGGCACCGCCTACCTGGAGCGTGTCGTCACCATCAACCGGGTGGCCAAGGTCGTCCAGGGCGGCCGCCGGTTCAGCTTCACCGCGCTGGTCGTGGTGGGCGACGGCAACGGCATGGTCGGTGTCGGGTACGGCAAGGCCAAGGAGGTGCCCGCGGCGATCGCTAAGGGCGTCGAGGCGGCCAAGAAGGGCTTCTTCCGGGTGCCCCGGATCGCCGGCACCATCCCGCACACCGTCACGGGCGAGGAGGCGGCCGGGGTCGTGCTGCTCAAGCCGGCCAGCCCCGGTACCGGCGTGATCGCCGGCGGCCCGGTGCGGGCCGTGCTGGAGTGCGCGGGCATTCATGACGTGCTGTCGCGGTCGCTGGGCTCGTCCAACCCGATCAACGTGGTGCACGCGACCGTGGCCGCTCTCAAGGGCCTGAGCCGGCCCGAGGAGATCGCCGCCCGCCGCGGGCTGCCGATCGAGCACGTCGCCCCGGCAGCCATGCTCCGGGCCCGTGCCGCTGCCGCATCCGGTGCGCCGGCCGACAACAGCAACAGCTGAGCGGGAGCGCGACATGGCAGAGCTGAAGGTCACCCAGGTCAAGTCGAAGATCGGGGGCAACCAGGCGCAGCGTGACTCGCTGCGGTCGCTGGGCCTGCACCGGATCGGCGACGTGGTCGTCAGGGCCGACCGGCCCGAGGTCCGCGGCATGATCAAGGTGGTCCGCCACCTGGTCACCGTGGAGGAGGTTAACTAGACATGGCAGACACCGACGCCCGTCAGGACGCCACCCCGGGCGGCCAGTCCGGGCTGAAGATCCACCACCTGCGCCCGGCGCCTGGTGCCCACGTGCACCGCACCCGGGTCGGCCGTGGCGAGGCTTCCAAGGGCAAGACGGCCGGCCGCGGCACCAAGGGCAGCAAGGCCAGGACCCAGGTCTCGGCCGGGTTCGAGGGCGGCCAGATGCCGCTGCACCGGCGGCTGCCCAAGCTCAAGGGATTCTCTAACCTGCGGTTCAAGACCACCTACCAGGTGGTCAACCTCGACCGGCTGGCGGCGCTGTACCCCGACGGGGGCGACGTGACCCCCGAGGACCTGACCGCCAGGGGCGCGGTCCGGCCCGGCGAGCTGGTCAAGATCCTCGGCCAGGGTGAGGCCCCGGCCGCGCTGCGGGTGACCGCTCACGCGTTCTCCGCGTCCGCCCGGACCAAGATCACCGCCGCGGGCGGCACCGTTACCGAATTGTGAAATGAGCACCCTCCTGCCCCCCACCCGGGCCAGCTACCGCTGGCCCGGGCCGGGGCGCGGGCGGATAACTGCTGGCTCAGGCGGCTGTCGCAGTGCTGCGAGGACGTTAGACTTCGGCGTGCGTATCGCGCTCGCGCGGGCGGTGACCGCGCCGCCGGATAGCAGGAGCGGCAGAGGACGCAGATGATGTTGACCCACGAAGCAGAGGACTGCGCATGCTGACCGCGTTTCTCCGGGCGTTCCGGACGCCCGACCTGCGCAGGAAGCTCCTGTTCACGCTCTTTATCATCGCCGTGTTCCGGCTGGGCTCCACGCTCCCGACGCCCGGCGTCTCGCAGACAGCCGTGAACGCCTGCCTCAACACCACGGCCGCCAAGTCCAACCTGTTCGAGCTGGTCAACCTCTTCAGCGGTGGTGCCCTGCTGAAGCTGACGGTATTCGCGCTGGGCATCATGCCCTACATCACCGCCAGCATCATCCTGCAGCTGCTCGCGGTGGTGATCCCGCGGCTGGAGACCCTGCGCCAGGAGGGCCAGGCCGGCCAGGCCAAGATCACCCAGTACACCCGGTACCTGACCATCGGGCTGGCCATCCTGCAGTCCACCGGCATCATCGCGCTGGCCCGGTCGGGCAACCTGATCCCGAGCTGCACCCAGAAGCTGATCCCCAACGACTCGGTCTACACCATCGGCACGATGGTCATCTGCATGACCGCCGGCACCGCCGTCATCATGTGGCTGGGCGAGCTGATCACCGACCGCGGCGTCGGCAACGGGATGTCGCTGATGATCTTCACTCAGGTCATTGCCGTCATCCCCGGCGAGATGGAGCAGATCTACGAGAACAAGCACGCATTCGTGTTCCTGCTCGTGCTGCTGGTCGGAATCGCGATCATCGCCTTCGTGGCCCTGATGGAACAGGCTCAGCGCCGGATCCCGGTGCAGTACGCCAAACGGATGGTGGGCCGCCGGATGTATGGCGGTACCTCTACCTATATCCCGCTGAAGGTGAACCAGGCGGGCGTCATCCCGGTCATCTTCGCCTCGTCCCTGATCTACATCCCCCAGCTCGCCGCGCAGCTGTTCGGCCAGAACTCCAGCGCCGCCTGGGTGCAGTGGGTCAACAGCAACCTGGTTACCGGGGACAAGCCGATCTACGCGCTGCTGTTCTTCCTGCTGATCGTCTTCTTCACCTACTTCTATGTGTCGATCACCTTCAATCCGACCGAGGTGGCCGACAACATGAAGAAGTACGGCGGGTTCATCCCTGGTATCCGGCCCGGCGGGCCGACGGCCGGGTACCTGAGTTACGTGCTGAGCCGGCTGACCGCCGCTGGCTCCCTGTATCTGGGCTTGGTCGCGCTGATCCCGGTGGTCGCCATCGGCTTGCTGGCCGCCGACCAGCAATTCCCGCTGGGCGGCACCAGCATCATGATCGCGGTGGGAGTTGGGCTCGATACCGTGAAGCAGATCGAGAGTCAGTTGCAGCAGCGCAACTATGAGGGCTTCCTGCGGTAGTGCGCGTCGTCCTCGTCGGGCCCCCCGGTGCGGGCAAGGGAACACAGGCCCAGTTCATCTCCACGAACTTGTCGATCCCGAAAATTTCGACAGGTGACATCTTCCGGTACAACGTCAGCTCGGGAACCGAACTGGGCCGCCAGGCCAAGGCCTTTATGGACCGCGGCGATCTGGTGCCCGACGAGATCACCATCGCGATGGTGCGCTCGCGGCTGCAGGAGGATGACGCGCTCGATGGCTTCCTGCTGGACGGCTTCCCGCGGAACGTCCCGCAGGCCGAGACGCTGAAGAAAATGCTGGCTGAGTGGGACGCCCGGCTGGACATCGTGCTGGAGCTCGTCGTGGACGACGACGAGGTGGTCCGGCGGCTGTCCGGGCGCCGGACCTGCCGCAGGTGCGGTCGGATCTGGCACGTGGTGTTCGACCCGCCGGCCCGCCAGGGGCTGTGTGATGACTGCGGCGGTGAGCTGTTCCAGCGCGACGACGACCAGGAGCAGACGATCCGGCACCGGCTGGACGTCTACGCCCAGCAGACCCGCCCGCTGATCGCCTTCTACGCCGATGAGGGGACGCTGCTGGGCATTGACGCCACCGGCCCGGTGGAGGAGATCACCGACCGCGCCATGAGCGCCCTGCGCCGCTTCGTCCGCTAGAGCAAGCCGGCACTGGCATTGTGCCGGGGAGCGGAACTGGCAGAGTAGTTT
The DNA here is from genome assembly GCA_035763085.1 of Streptosporangiaceae bacterium. Lineage (GTDB taxonomy): Bacteria > Actinomycetota > Actinomycetes > Streptosporangiales > Streptosporangiaceae > DASUBV01. Next base: position 14,056 of record DASUBV010000080.1, read on the forward strand.
AGAAACTGACCCAGGAGGGGGCATGCGGCGCAGAAGGGGACTGTCGATCGAGCTGAAGACGCCGGCCCAGCTTGCCCTCATGCGGGAGGCGGGCATGGTCGTCGCTGCCGCGCTCAGGGCCGCGGCGCAAGCCGCCGAGCCGGGAATCAGCACGGCCGAGCTGGACGCGATCGCCGCCCGGGTCATCCGCGAGGCCGGCGCCACCCCCTCTTTCCTGGGCTACCACGGTTATCCGGCGACCATCTGCACGTCCGTGAACAACGAGATCGTGCACGGTATCCCCAGTCCGGCCGCTGTCTTGTCGGCCGGGGACGTGCTGTCCATTGACTGCGGGGCCATCGTCGGTGGCTGGCATGGCGACGCGGCCCTGACCATCGTAGTCGGCCCCGGTCCGGCCCCCGATGAGGTGGCCGGGCTGCTGGCGGCCTGCGAGCGGGCGTTGTGGGCCGGCCTGGCCCGTGCGGTGCCGGGTGCGCGGCTGACCGACATCGGCGCCGCGGTCGAGGCGGCCGCCCGGTCGGCCGGGCCGTACGGGATCGTGGAGGACTACACCGGGCACGGCATCGGCACTCAGATGCACATGGACCCGCCAGTGCCCAACTACGGTCCGCCGGGCCGCGGGCCGGCGCTGGCCGAGGGCATGGCCCTGGCGGTGGAGCCGATGCTGGTGCTCGGCGACCCGGACACCCGGCTGCTGGACGATGACTGGACGGTGGTCACCGAGGACGGCTCGCTGGCCGCCCACTTCGAGCACACCGTGGCCATCACCGCGGACGGGCCCTGGGTGCTGACCGCGGTCGACGGCGGGGCCAGCGGCCTGGCGGACACGGGCGCAGCCGGCCAGGGCGCCGAAGCGTTGGATGCCGGGCTGGCGGTGCCCGCCGGCGCGCGGGGGAGCGCGGGGGACGCCTGAGATGGTGGCCGACCCGCGGATCCGGGCCTCGGACGACGACCGGGACAGGACTGCCGCGCTGCTGCGCGAGCACCACGCCGCCGGCCGGCTGACCCCGGAGGAGTTCAACGAGCGGCTGGATAAGACCTTCGCCGCTAAGACCATGGGCGACCTGGACGAGCTCTTGTCCGACTTGCCCGCCATTGACCTGTACCGGCTGCCGCACGCCGGGCTGGCCCAAGGCAGCTCGGGGCAGCTGCCGGCGATGGCCTCAAGCGGCAGCCCGGCCCGGCCCGGAAGATTCTCGCCGGGCTGGCAGGCGGCCTGGGGTTCCTGGTTCACCGCCTCGGCGGTGCTGATCGTGATCTGGGTCCTGGCGGGCATGGGGTACCCGTGGTTCGCCTGGATCGTCGGGCCCTGGGGCGTGATGCTCTTCGGGCGGTGGATCTCCGGCGGGCACCCCGACGGCGGTCACCACGGCCGGGGGCCGCAGCGGCCGCCAGGGGAGCTGCCGGGTGGCCGGGGAGACGGCCCGGGTGGTCCTGGTCCGGGCGGTCCGGGTCCGGGCGGGCCGCCGCGCTAGCTGCCGGCGCCGCGGGCGTGATCGGCCCCGGCGGTTCCGTTACCGGGTTCCGGTGAGTGGCTCCCGGGCCGGTACCGACTACCGGCAGTCGGGGGCGGACCCCCGGGCCAGTGCGCCTGCCGGGGATTCCCGGCGGTGGCCCCCGGGCTAACACCGTTCTGGAATAATCTGCGGGCGGCACCGGTTGTCGGCCTCGTGTTCCGGGCTGGCCAGCCTGGTTCGCATTGCCCGATGGTCTGAAGTAGACTCAGCCTGGCCCATGAACTGTTGCCTGCGCGCGCGTGGCGTACGCCGTGGCCGCGGGACAGCGGGGTCGCCCGAATCCGGACACCGTGCATCAGCATGACCCGGATCGCGGGGGAAAGCCACCGATGACAGCAGGGGGCTTGCCGTGGCACGGCCGGATCCGGCCCGCCCTGGCAGGTCAAGTGCAACGACGAGCAGCAAAGCGCGGAGGATATGCCCAAGAAAGACGGCGCCATCGAAATCGAGGGAACGGTCGTGGAGTCGCTTCCGAACGCCTTCTTCAGGGTGGAGCTGGACAACGGGCACAAAGTCCTGGCCCACATCAGCGGCAAGATGCGGATGCACTACATCCGGATCCTGCCCGATGACCGGGTCGTCGTGGAGCTGAGCCCCTACGACCTCAGTCGCGGGCGGATCGTCTACCGGTACAAGTAACGGGCTGCGGAGGGCCGCCCGCCCGCTGACAGCTCCTGAGGAGAGACCCACAGTGAAGGTCAAGCCGAGTGTGAAGAAGATCTGCAGCAAGTGCCGGATCATTCGCAGGCATGGCCGGGTCATGGTCATCTGCTCTGACCCGCGGCACAAGCAGCGTCAGGGCTGATCCAGCGCCCGCACGAGCCGGCCTGGCTGGCTCGCAGCAGTACCAGCGACAACTGCAGACACGCACCGCAATCCGCTGCCGCTCCGGCGGCAGCGGAGTACCCCCGGAGGAGGCCGGGGCCGGGTCCTGGGCAGGGACACGGAGCGGCGCGCAGGACCTCCGCCTAGCAAGAAGGAGAACTGCCCGAGATGGCACGCCTTGTCGGCGTTGACCTGCCGAATGACAAGCGGCTCGAGGTCGCGCTCACCTACATCTACGGCATCGGCCGTACCCGCGCGTTCGAGACTCTCAAGGAGACCGGCGTCAGCGGGGACGCCCGGGTTCACCAGCTCAGCGAAGACGACCTGGTCCGCCTCAGGGACTGGATCGAGGGTAACTACCGGGTCGAGGGCGACCTGCGCCGCGAGGTCCAGTCCGACATTCGCCGCAAGGTCGAGATCGGCTGCTACCAGGGCATCCGGCACCGCCGTGGTCTGCCGGTGCACGGGCAGCGCACCCAGACCAACGCCCGCACCCGCAAGGGCAAGAAGAAGACCGTGGCTGGCAAGAAGAAGGCCGGCAAGAAGTAGTCCCGCAGCGGACCGATCACCTCCGGAGTCAGGAGCAGAATGCCTCCCAAGAGCCGTACCGGCGCCAAGAAGGTGCGCCGCAAGGAACGCAAGAACATCGCGCACGGGCACGCCCACATCAAGAGCACGTTCAACAACACGATCGTGTCGATTACCGACCCCGGCGGCAGCGTCATCTCGTGGGCCTCGTCGGGCCAGGTGGGCTTCAAGGGCTCGCGCAAGTCCACGCCGTTCGCCGCGCAGATGGCGGCCGAGGCCGCCGCGCGCCGCGCGATGGAGCACGGCATGCGCAAGGTCGACGTCTTCGTCAAGGGCCCCGGCTCCGGCCGTGAGACCGCCATCCGGTCACTGCAGGCCACCGGCCTGGAGGTCGGCTCGATCCAGGACGTCACCCCGGTTCCGCACAACGGCTGCCGCCCGCCGAAGCGGCGCCGGGTCTGAGGAGTAAGCGACACACATGGCTCGATACACCGGTGCGGACTGCAAGCGCTGCCGCCGCGAGAAGACCAAGCTGTTCCTGAAGGGCGCCAAGTGCGACTCGCCTAAGTGCCCCATTGAGATCCGGCCCTACCCGCCGGGCGAGCACGGGCGCAACCGGCCCAAGGAGAGCGAGTACCTGATCCAGATCCGCGAGAAGCAGAAGGCCAAGCGGATCTACGGGGTCATGGAGAAGCAGTTCACCAACTACTACGAGGAAGCTGCCCGTAAGCGCGGCAAGACCGGCGACGTCATGCTCCAGATCCTGGAGACCCGCCTGGACAACGTCATCTACCGCGCGGGCTTCGCCAAGAGCCGGGACATGGCCCGGCAGCTGGTCGGCCACGGGCACGTGACCGTGAACGGCCGCAAGGTCAACATCCCGTCGTTCCGGGTGAGCGAGAACGACATCGTCGAGATCGCCGCCAAGTCGCAGGAGATGACCCCGTTCGTCGTGGCGCGCGCCGAGGCCGGCGAGCGTCCCGTCCCCGCCTGGATCGAGGTGATCCCGGACAAGATGCGCGTGCTGGTGCACACCCTTCCGGTCCGGGCGCAGATCGACACGTCGGTCCAGGAGCAGCTCATCGTCGAGTACTACTCGAAGTAACAACATGGCGGGCGGTCACCTGGGTGGCCGCCCGCACGGGCTCACCGGTCCCAGCCGGAGGGCCAAGGTCGCGGCTGTCATATAGCGGGCAGCGCGGAAAGGAACAGTCATGCTCATCGCCCAGCGTCCGAGCCTCACCGAGGAGCAGGTCAGCGAGTTCCGGTCGCGGTTCGTCGTCGAGCCGCTGGAGCCGGGTTTCGGCTACACGATCGGCAACTCCCTGCGCCGCACGCTCCTGTCATCGATCCCGGGTGCCGCCGTCACCAGCATCCGGATCGAGGGAGTGCTGCACGAGTTCTCCACGATCCCCGGGGTCACCGAGGATGTCACCGACATCATCCTGAACCTCAAGGAGCTGGTGGTCTCCTCCGAGCACGACGAGCCCATGCACATGTACCTGCGCAAGCAGGGCCCGGGCCCGGTCACCGCCGCGGACATTGCGCCGCCGGCCGGCCTGGAGGTGCACAACCCCGAGCTGCACATCGCCACGCTGAACGCCAAGGGCAAGCTGGAGATGGAGCTGACCGTCGAGCGCGGCCGCGGTTACGTGTCCGCCGCCCAGAACAAGCAGCCGGGCCAGGAGATCGGCCGGATCCCGATCGACTCGATCTACTCTCCGGTCACCCGGGTGACCTACAAGGTCGAGGCGACGCGTGTCGAGCAGCGCACCGACTTCGACCGGCTCATCCTGGACGTGGAGACCAAGCCCTGCATGCGGCCGCGGGACGCGGTGGCGAGCGCGGGCAAGACGCTGGTCGAGCTGTTCGGGCTGGCCAGGGAGCTGAACGTCGACGCCGAGGGCATCGACATCGGCCCGTCCCCGACGGACGCTGCGCTGGCCGCCGACCTGGCGCTGGCCATCGAGGAGCTGAACCTGACCGTCCGGTCCTACAACTGCCTCAAGCGCGAGGGCATCCACACCGTAGGCGAGCTGGTCGCCCGCAGCGAGCAGGACCTGCTCGACATCCGCAACTTCGGCGCCAAGTCGATCGAGGAAGTCAAGCAGAAGCTGATCGAGATGGGCCTCGCGCTGAAGGACTCCCCGCCCGGGTTCGACCCGAGCACGGCCGCGGACAATTACGGGGCCGAGGACGATGACAGCAGCTACGTCGAAACCGAGCAATACTGACGGGCCGGATGGCCCGCACGGTAGTTATCCGAGGAGAACTCTTCGATGCCCACGCCCACCAAAGGCGCGCGACTCGGCGGCAGCTCGGCTCATCAGCGGCACATGCTGGCGAACCTTGCCACCGCCCTGTTCGAGCACGGCAAGATCACCACGACCGAGGCGCGGGCGCGCCGGCTGCGGCCCTACGCTGAGCGGCTGATCACCTTCGCCAAGCGGGGTGACCTGCACGCCCGGCGGCAGGTGCTGTCGGTCGTGACGGACAAGAGCGTGGTGCACACGCTGTTCGCCGATATCGGGCCGAGCTTTGCCAGCCGCGACGGCGGGTACACGCGGATCACCAAGGTCGGGCCGCGCAAGGGCGACAACGCCGCCCTGGCCGTGATCGAGCTGATCCACGAGGAGCCCGACGCCAAGCCGCGTCGGCGTCGCGGGCGCCGTCCGGCCACGGCCGGGTCCGGCGCTCCGGCCCGTGGCCGCGGCAAGGCTGCCACGCAGACGGCTGCGGCCGAGGCCGCCGAGCCGGAGGCCCCCGTGGCTGAGGAGGCCGTGGCTGAGGAGACCGCCCCCGCGGCGGCTGCTGAGGCCGAGGCCGCCACCACGGCCGAGGACTCCGCGGCCGCCGGCGATGCTGGTGAGGCCGGCGAGGCCGAGCCTGACGGCAAGGGCGCCGACGAGTAACGAGGCACCGGCGGAGCCGGGCGGCGGGATGCCAGCCGATCCTCGCGGATCACCTGGCGACCTGCCCGCCCGGCTCCGTTTTCCTGTTCCCGGTCAGTTGCCTGGCTCCGGCCAGCCACCTGCTCCTGGCGAGTCACGTGCTGGCGAGTCACCTGCTCCCGGCGGGCTGCCTGCTCCCGGCGGGCTCGCCCGGATCCGGCTGGACCTGTCCTACGACGGCTCGGCCTTCCACGGCTGGGCCAGCCAGCCGGGCGACGTGCGCACCGTTCAGGACACCCTCCAGGAGGCGCTGGGGCGGCTGCTCGGGCTTCCCGGCGGCGTCACCCTGACCGTGGCCGGGCGGACCGACGCCGGCGTGCATGCGCGCGGTCAGGTCGCCCACGCTGACATCCCCGCGCAGTCCTGGGGCCGCATCGCCGACCGGGCCCTGCGCCGCCTAGGGGGCCTGCTGCCGCCCGATGTCCGGGTACGGGCCATCGGGCTGGCCCCGGACGGCTTCGACGCCCGGTTCTCCGCCCTGTGGCGGCACTACTCCTACCGGGTCTGCGACGACCCGTCCGCCGCCGACCCGCTGCGCCGCCACGACACCCTGTGGCACCCGCGCCCGCTCGACACCGGCCGGATGAACGAGGCCGCCCGCGGCTGCGTGGGCGAGCACGACTTCGCGGCGTTCTGCCGCCGCAAGGAGAACGGGACCACGGTCCGCGAGCTCCTGGAGCTGCGCTGGGACCGCCCGGAGCCAGCTGTGGCCGTGGCCACCGTGGTCGCCGACGCGTTCTGCCACAACATGGTCCGCGCGCTGGCCGGGGCGATGCTGTCCGTCGGCGAGGGCCGCCAGCCGCCCGGCTGGCCCGCCCGGGTGCTGGCCGGGCGAGTCCGCGATCCCGCGGTGCGCGTTGCCCCGCCGCACCCGCTGTGCCTGGAAGAGGTCCGCTACCCCGGCCCTGCCGAGCTGGCCGCCCGGGCGGCAGCTACCCGCCGCGTCCGAGAACTGTAGGGCCGCCGGGGCCCGCCGCGGGCCTCGCGGCGCCTGCTCCGGGTCCCGGAGCAGGCCCTGGCCGGCTCTGGCTGATGCGGGACCGGGCCAGGGCGGCCGGGGTGAGGCCGGATAGCCGGACGCACTCGCGGGTCAGGTGCGGCTGATCGGCGTAGCCCGCCGCCGCGGCGAGCTCGGCCAGCCCGCCCGGCAGGCCGTCATCGCCGCTCGCGGCACCGTGGCCGGGGCTGGCGTACGCCGCGTCGACAGCCGAGACAAAACGGCGGAAGCGGATGACGCGCTGCAGCGTCCGCGGGCCGTAGCCGATGGCGGCCTGGCAGCGGCGGCGGAACTGGCGCTCGCTCAGCTCCAGCGTTCCCGCCACCTCATCAGCCCTCGCGCCCTGGCGGCTCAGCAGCCGCACGGCGCCGGTCAGGGCCGGGTCGGCCGGGGTGTCGGCGGCGCGGTCGGCGACGAGCCTGGCCAGCGCGGTGAGCGCGCGGTCGGGTGACAGGTCCGGCGGGGGCATCCGGTCGCCCACGGCGGGAACCTGATCAGCCGGCACTCGCAGGTTGGCGGCCTCGGTCATCGGCAGCCCGAGAACGGTGCCGCCCGCGCCGGGCCGGAACCGTGCCCCGACGACGACAGCGCCTGGCGGCTGCACCACCGGCGCCGGGCCGGTGTCCGGGCCGGCCAGGAAGGGCTCGGCTCCCTGGCACCAGATGAGGTCAACGCAGCCATCCGGGAGCACCAGGGTGTGCTCGGCCCGGCCTGGCGAGGTGATCCCGACCCACAGGCAGGACAGCGTGCCCCGCAGCCACATCGGCGGCGCGAACTCCCGGTATCCCGGTGCTGCCCAGTCCACCCCGCCAGTCTCGCATCCCGGCGCCGGTCCCGGCCGGCCGTGACCCGCTGCGACCGGGTCAGGGCGAGCCGGTGACCATGCGGCTGGAGAGGCTGACGTTGGCCGTCTTGCGGAACAGGTAGTTCATGAAGTTCGCCAGTTCCTTGCGCTGGCCCTTGGTCGCGGGCTTGCTGTGGCTGGTGAACTGCGCCCAGATCAGGATCAGGTAGTGGCCCTTGGTGACGGCCTCCTCGATCCCGGTTCCCTTGCCCAGCGTGTGAGTGGCGCCCTTCTTGGCCTTCAGCTGCTCGATGAAGTCCGACGCCCCCGCCGCCCGCCCGGCATGCCCGGCAGCCTTGCTGGTGCTGAGGTTGAGCACCCCGATGGTGCCCATCTCCTTCTTGGCCGCTGCCAGGTAGCTGGCCCGGACGACCTGCGTGCACTTGGCGGACTTGACCGCGCTCTGCAGGGCCGATCCAACCAGGGCGCTCGAGCAGGTCTTGCCCGCGCGGCTGATGGTGCGCTTGAAGGCGATGCCGGCGGTGCTGAACGTCGCCGGGTAGAGCTGGGTGATGGTCAGCGGCCTCGGGTCAGCCTTGCGGGTCGCGATGTGGCCGAACGGGCCGAGGCTGGGGCTCGGCGACGCGGCCGCGCTGCTGGACGGTGCCGTGCTGGGCGGCGGTGAAGCGGCCACGGGGGGATTCTGATTGCGCGCGGTGAAGAACAGGAAACCACCGGCCGCCACGGCCAGGGCCAGGACCGCGCTGACGGCGAGCATCACGCTGGGGGACCGCCGGGACTTGCGGGCGGGCCGCCCGGCCGGCCGCGCGCCGGCCCGCCCGGCGGCGCTGTGCGCCCGGGCGGCACCCGCCGCACCGCCGCGGCCGCCGGCCGCTGCCCCGGCGGCGCGGGCTCCGTTGGCGGGGGCTCCGCCGGCCGGGGATCCGGCCGCGCGGGCGGTGCGGGAGCGGGACCCGGCTGCGGTGGCCATCGCCGGGCCGGCGCCTGCTGGCCCGGCGATGGTCCGGGACGGCCCGCCAGGTGCTGTGCCGCCGGGAGCGGCGCCGCCGGGGCCGGTGCCTGGCGTCGCGGTGCCGCGCCCGGCCGCGAGTGCCTGCGTGCCGTCGGGCCCGGGGCGGCCCGGGCGCCCCGCGCCGGGGGCAGCTGAGCCGGGAGCTGCCATGCCCGGCCCGGCGGCGGCACCAGTCGGGCCGGCTGCGGGTACGGCGGTACCGCGCGGGCTGGTCCAGCTGCCGCCATCCCCGATGGCAGGAATCTTCTCCCAGGTCTGGGTCGAGGTCACGTCCGCGGCGGGATCGCTGACGGCCAGGGCCGAGTAGCCGGGGTCGTAGGCCTGCCCGCCGGGGTTGCTCCCGCCGTACCAGGACCGGTCTGCCTGCCGCGGCGCGGGCCGGGCGCCGGGCGCATTCCACGCGGCGAACTGCCCGGGCGGATAGAACGGCGGCGGCTGGCCGGGGGCGGGCGGGAAGCCGCGGATCGGGCCCTTGCCGACGGCGGTGTTCGCGGGCGTTGCTGCCCGCCAGCCGCCGCCGCTGCCGGCGGAGCCAGGGTCGCCGGGTGACCGGAACCCGCCGGACGGGGCATAGCCGCCCGCCGACCCGTTACCTCCGGAGGCATACCCGCCGCGCGCCGGCCCGCCGGAGGCCGGCCCGCCAGAACCGGGTCCGCCCGAGGGCGGCGGCCCGGACGGGGCCGACCCGCCCGAGTGCCGTCCGGCGTGCCGGGCGGAGCGGCCGCCTGCCTGCTGATCGCGACCCGCGGGCCCGGGCGCTGCCTGCTCACGCGCAGCCTGATCACGTGCTGCGCCGCGCCGGCCTGACATGTCCCGCGCGGCTGACCGCTGCGGCCGGCGGGCTCTCCGCCCGGCGTTGCTGTCACCCAGGTCGCGCATGCGGCGAGCGTATCGCTGTCGGCGAGCGAGTATGACGCGACGGGCATTTTGCGCCATCTGGACGCCGCGGGGCCCCGGGCGGCGCGGCCGGCCAGCCTGGCTCCCGCCGTTAAGGTCAGCACGACACCGCTGGCGAGGCAGGCGGGCAGGCAGGCTCCGCGCGGTGCGGCACTTGCTTTGACCCCTGGTGGCGCGGCCGGTATCCTTTCCTGGCGTCCATGTGTATCGGCATGCCCGTGCGCCCGCTTCTGCGGGCAGATGAGCTGCGGCCGGTGCCTGCGGATTCCCGTGCCAGGGAGGGAGCGCCCCGGGCACGGGCCAGGATTCAGGACTCACACGCGAAGGCTTACGACTGTGCGCACTTTTAGCCCCAAGGCCGCGGATATCCAGCGTCAGTGGCATGTCATCGACGCCTCCGACGTCGTGCTCGGCCGGCTGGCCAGCCAGGCGGCGACGCTGCTGCGCGGCAAGCACAAGCCGGTCTTCGCCCCGCACGTGGACACCGGCGATTTCGTCATCATCATCAACGCCGCGAAGGTCGCGCTGAGCGGGAACAAGCTGCAGGACAAGAAGGCGTACCGGCACTCGGGCTACCCGGGCGGGCTACGCTCTATCTCCTACGGCGAGCTGATGGCCAAGAGCCCGGAGCGCGTGGTGGAGAAGGCAGTCCGGGGCATGCTCCCCAAGACCACCCTGGGCCGGCAGATGCTGCGCAAGCTCAAGGTGTACGCCGGCTCCGAGCACCCGCACCAGGCCCAGCAGCCAGTTCCATTCGAGATCACGCAGGTCGAGCAGGTTAGCGGGGCCGCGGCCAAGTAGGCAGCGGCCGGCACCGACCGTTCAGGAAGCAGAAGGAAGTAAAACGTGGCTGAGCCCACTGACGCCGGAACCGACGACACCGCCGCGGAGTCGGTGTCGGAGTACACCACGCAGACCAGCGACTCGCATGCCAAGTCGGCCACGCGCAAGCCCGTGGTCACCGGCAACGCGCTGGGCACCGGCCGCCGCAAGGAGGCCATCGCACGGGTGCGCATCTCGCCGGGAACCGGCCAGTGGCGGATCAACGACCGGACGCTGGATGAGTACTTCCCGAACAAGGTGCACCAGCAGCTGATCAACGAGCCGTTCGTGACGCTCGGCGCCGAGGAGCAGTTCGATGTCGTCGCCCGGATCACCGGCGGCGGAGTCACCGGCCAGGCGGGCGCCCTGCGCCTCGGGCTGGCTCGCGCGCTCACGCTGGTGGACGCCGAGAGCCGCCCGGCGCTGAAGCGGGCCGGCTTCCTCACCCGGGATGCGCGGGTCAAGGAGCGCAAGAAGGCCGGCCTGAAGAAGGCCCGCAAGGCGCCGCAGTACTCCAAGCGCTAACCTCGCGCCGCGGCGGCAGCAGACAATCAGGCTGACCAGGACGGGGCAGGGGCACAGGGATTCATGGGCCGGCTGTTTGGCACGGACGGTGTAAGAGGCGTCGCGGGCAGCGACCTGACCGCGGGCCTGGCGATGGACCTGGCGGCGGCCGCCGCCAGCGTCCTGGCCGGGACGGGAGCCTTCGCCCAGGCCCGGGACGCGAACCGCCGGCCGGTCGCCGTGGTCGGCCGGGATCCCCGCGCGTCGGGTGAGTTCCTCGAGGCGGCGGTGGTCGCCGGGCTGGCGGGCAGCGGCGTGGACGTGCTGCGCCTCGGCGTGGTCCCCACCCCGGCCGTGGCTTACCTGACCCCGGCGCTGGGCGCGGAGTTCGGCGTCATGCTCTCGGCCAGCCACAATCCCGCGCCGGACAACGGGATCAAGTTCTTCGCCCGCGGCGGCGTGAAGCTCCCCGACGCCGTCGAGGACGAGATCGAGGCCCGGCTCGCGGCCGGTCATGGCGGCCCGGCCGGCAACGGCACCGCGCCGGGGCCCGCGGGCGTCCCGGACGCCGGATTCGGCCGGGTGCAGGACGCGGCCGACCAGGGCGAGCGTTACCTCGACTATCTCCTGTCCACCGTCACCGGGCCCGGCGCCGAGCGCCCGCTGGCCGGGCTGCGCGTCGTCGTGGACAGCGCGCACGGCTCCGCGTCCGGGTTCGCGCCCGGCCTGCTGCGCCGGGCCGGCGCCGAGGTCATCGCGATCGGCGCGGAGCCCGACGGGATCAACATCAACGACGGCTGCGGGTCGACCCACCTGGACGTGCTGAGCGCGGCCGTGGTCGAGCACGGCGCCGACGCGGGGATCGCCCACGACGGCGACGCTGACCGGTGCCTGGCCGTGGATGCGGCCGGCCAGGTGGTTGACGGGGACCAGATCCTCGCCGTGCTGGCCCTGGCGCTGCGCGACGCCGGCCGGCTGGCCGGGGACACGGTCGTCGCCACCGTCATGTCCAACCTGGGCTTCCGGCTGGCCATGCGCAAGGCCGGGATCAGCGTGGTCGAGACCCCGGTGGGCGACCGGTACCTGATCGCCGCGATGCTGGACGGCAAGTTCGTGCTCGGCGGCGAGCAGTCCGGTCACATCATCATGCTCGACCACGCCACCACGGGCGACGGGCTGCTGACCGGCCTGCACCTGCTGGTGCAGATGACCCGCCAGCGCAGCTCGCTGGCCGGCCTGGCGGCCGCGATGACCCGGTACCCGCAGGTGCTGGTCAACATCAAGGGCGTGGACAAGGCCCGGGTGGCCGCCTCACCGACTGTCCGGGACGCGGTGGCCGCCGCGGAGGCCGAGCTGGGCGATTCCGGCCGGGTGCTGGTGCGGCCCAGCGGGACCGAGCCTGCCGTCCGGGTCATGGTCGAGGCCGTTGACCCTGACCAGGCCCGGCAGCTGGCCGACCGGATCGCCGCCGTAGTCGCCAGGCCAGTCCCCTAAGCGGGAATATCCCTTCTGAGTCAGCAGGCTCCCCGCGGACGCGCCAGCGTCCCCGGCCGGGCGAGCCTGCGGGGGCGCCGGCGCTGTCTGGACTGAGGAGCCTGCGACGAGGGAAGGCGGTGCCTTATAGGCGCCCCCGCAGGCGAGCGGGATACACAGCCCCACCTACCCCGCACCCCGTTCTGGCCAGCTGTCTCACCCGGCCGCGCGTCGGCCGGCCCGCGCCGAGGCCCCGTGCCTGCCGGCGTTCGCGCAGGTCATAAGGCTGCTACCAGAGCGGTCTCAGCCGCTGTGGGTATGTTTCCTCACCCTGATGGTGGATGTTCCGCCTGGCGGTGCCTGGCAGTGTCGGACCTCACGTGTCATGACGGCTGCGGCCGGCATCACGAGGGGGGACACAGATGGGGATGCGCGACGCCGCCGGGGGCTGCCGGTGACCGGGCCACTGGCCGGGCCGCTGGCCGGGGCGGACACCAGCACGCCGGCCGTGGTCCTGAAGCTGGACCCGAACGTCATGCACCATGGCGGGCTCGGCGTGATCCGCAGTCTCGGCCGGATCGGCGTGCCGGTGTACGGCGTGCACGAGGGGCCGATGGCACCCGCCGCGAGCTCCCGGTACCTGCGCGGGCGGTGCTTCTGGCAGCCCGGACCCGGCGACCCGGACCGGATCACGGCCGGCCTGGCCCGGCTGGCCGGCGCCATCGGCCGCCCGGCCGTGCTGCTGCCCACCGACGATGCGGGCGCCATCTTCCTGGCCGAGCACGGCGACAGCCTGCGTGAGTCGTTCCTGTTCCCCGAGCCGCCGCGGGACCTGCCCCGCCAGGTGGCCGGCAAGTACTCCCTGCACGAGCTGTGCACCAGCGCCGGCGTTCCGTCGGTGGCCGCGGCCGTCCCGGACTCGCTGCCCGCGGCGCGCGAGTTCGCCGCCCGGGCCGGCTTCCCGCTGATCGCCAAGCTCGCCACCCCCTGGCAGGCCGGCCAGCTGCGCAGCACCTCGATCGTCGCCGGTGACCGCGAGCTCAGCGAGATCTTCTCCGCCTGCCAGCAGGCCGGTGCCGGGCTGATGCTGCAGGAGTTCATCCCCGGCGGGCCGGGCACCGACTGGTTCTTCCACGGCTACTGCGATCCCACCTCGGCCTGCCGGCCCGCGTTCACCGGGGTCAAGGAGCGGTCCTACCCGGCGCACGCCGGGCTGACCTGCCTGGGCCGGTCCGAGCCTAACGATGAGCTGCGTGACCAGGTCACCGGCATGCTGAGCAAGCTGGGCTACCGCGGGATCATGGACCTGGACCTGCGCCTGGACCGCCGCGACGGCCAGTACAAGCTGCTGGACTTCAACCCGCGGCTGGGCGCGCAGTTCCGGCTGTTCCGCACGGTCGCCGGCCTGGACGTGGCCACCGCGGCCTACCTCGATCTCACCGGCCAGGCGATCGGCGACAGCGAGCAGGCCGCCCGCCGCTTCCTGGTCGAGAACTACGACCCGCTCGGCGCGCTGGGCTACCTGCGCAGCGGCGAGCTGAGCGTCGGCTCCTGGGTGAAATCGCTGCGCGGGGTGGACGAGGTTGCCTGGTTCGCCCGTGATGACCTGCGGCCCTTCGGCCTGATGTGCCTGCGCATGGGCTGGCGGCTCGCCTCGCGGCCACTGAGCCGGCTGGCCTCGCGGGCCGACTTCCGCTTCGCGAGCGGCCGGGCTGCCCGCGATTCACGCCGTCTTCGCCGGGGCCGTAAGGGCCGGGGCGGCACCCGAACCCAGCCATGTCCAGTCGAGGTCTCGCAGCCCACAGCGCCGCGGGCCAGCAAGGAGGGGGCATCAGCATGAGCGACGCTGTTGACGTTGCGATCGTGGGAGCAGGACCGTACGGGCTGTCGGTCGCCGCGCACCTGAGGGCGGCCGGGATCAGCTTCCGCCAGTTCGGACTGCCGATGCGGCTGTGGCGCGAGGCCATGCCCAAGGGCATGTACCTCAAGTCACAGGGCTTCGCGTCCAACCTGTCTGACCCCGAGGGCAGCCACACCCTCGAGGCGTTCTGCAAGAAGACCTCCCACCCCTACCGCAGTTACGGGCTTCCGGTGTCGCTGGAGCTGTTCGTCAACTACGGCCAGTGGTTCGCCGACGAGCTTGTCCCCGGGCTGGAGGAGGTACTGGTCACCGACGTGACCCGGCGGGCCGGCGGATATGACGTCAGCCTGGCCGACGGCCAGGTGGTCCGGGCCGCGAACGTGGTGGTGGCGGCCGGCGTGGAGCATTTCGCGCGGATGCCGAAGCTGCTCGGCGACCTGCCCGGCGACGTGTGCACGCACGCGTCCGGGCACACCGACCTTTCGGTCTTCTCCGGGCAGCGGGTGGCGGTCATCGGCGCGGGCCAGTCCGCGCTGGAGAGCGCCGCGCTGCTGCACGAGAGCGGCGCCGACGTCGAGGTTCTGGCCCGCAAGGACATTGTCCGGTGGAACGGCAACCCGCTGGACCCCGACCGCCCGCTGCTGCAGCGCATGCGCGAGCCGGAGGCCGGGCTCGGCTCGGGCTGGAGCACCTGGTTCTACTCCCGGCACCCGGAGCTGTTCCGGCTGCTGCCCGAGCGGACCCGGATCTACCGGGCGCGGACCGCGCTCGGGCCGGCCGGCGCGTCCTGGCTGCGCGAGCGGGTGGAGGGCCAGTTCCCGGTGCGGACCGGGCACGCGGTCCAGTCGGCCGCCGCCCGGCCTGGCGGCGGCGTCCGGCTCGGGCTGGTCACCCGGGACGGCACCCGCAGCGAGCTGATCGCCGATCACGTCATCTCCGCCACCGGCTACAAGCCCGACCTGACCCGGCTGCAGTTCCTGGGCAGCCAGCTGCGGTCGGCGCTGACCACGGTGGACGGGACCATCGCCGTCGGCAGGGACTACCAGTCCGCCGCTCCCGGCCTGTATGTGACCGGGCCGGCCGTGGCTCCCACGATGGGGCCGGTCATGCGGTTCGTGTACGGGTCCGACCATGCCGCGCACACGATCGCCCGCGCGCTGGCGGGTTCCGCGCGGGCCCAGGCACGGCCCGCTGTGCCGGCCGGCGCCTGAGCCGGCCGCCGGACAACGAAAAGGGTCGTTGATGACAAACGAGCTCCCCGGGGCCACGCCGGCCGTCGTCGGCCGGCTGCGCACCGGGCCGGAGCCGCGCCGCCTCCCGCGGCCGGTCCCTGCGCCGGGCTCCGCGCTGCCGCCGGCGGCGCAGGGGCCCGGCCAGGCTCGGCCGGGCTGGGCCAGCATGGTCGTCCCGGTGGTGGCGCTGCCGGCCGCCGACCTGGCGGGGCTGGCGGCGGCGGGCGGCGTGACCAGGCCGGACGCCCTGACCGGCCTGGTGTATGCCCTCGTGGCGCTCATCGCGCTGTCAGCGGGCGGGCTGCACCGGCTGCGGATCTGCCTGCGGGTCAGCGACCAGGCGGGCCGGATCCTGGCCGCCACGCTGCTGCCCGGCCTGCTGCTGCTCCCGCTGCTGCCCGCCGCGAGCGCGGTCCGGCTGGCCCTGGTCTCGGCCGGGCTGGTCATCGCCGCGCGCCTGATCACCTGCGCCGTCGTGCGGGCGGCGCACCGCCGCGGCGTGCTCGGCGAGCCGACGCTGATCATCGGCTCGGGCACCTTCGGCGCGCACCTGGCCGACCAGCTCCGCGAGCACGCCGGGCTCGGCCTGCGGGTGGCCGGCTTCCTGGACGCCGGCCGGCCCCGGCGCGACCTTGCCGAGCCGTGGCTGGGCCGGCCCGAGGACCTGAGCCGGGTGATCACCGCCCGGCGCATCCGCCGGGTGCTGATCTGCTTCAGCGACTCCCGTGACGAGGAACTGGTCGAGGTGCTGCGGGCCTGCCGCGGGCTGCCCTGCGATGTGTGCGTCGTGCCGCGGCTGTACGAGGTCGGCCTGGCCGTGCCCCGCGCGTGCCTGGACGAGATCTGGGGGATCCCGCTGATCCCGCTGCGGCGGATGGGCCATACCCCGGCCAGCATGAGCTTCAAGCGGGTCTTCGACGTCGCGGTGGCGGCCATCCTGCTCACCGTGACGCTGCCGCTGCTGGCAGTGCTCGCCCTGGTGATCCGGCTGCAGACCGGCCAGCCGCCGCTGTTCCGGCAGCGGCGGGTCAGCGGCAGCGGGCGCGAGGTCAGCGTGCTCAAGCTGCGCACGATCACCGACTCCCCGCACTCCGACACCACCTGGGCCGTCGACCCGCGCCAGTGCAGCCGGCTGGGCCGCTTGCTGCGGGCCAGTCACATCGATGAGCTCCCGCAGCTGGTCAATGTGCTGCGCGGGGAGATGTCGCTGGTCGGGCCGCGGCCTGAGCGCCGGTACTTCGCCGAGCAGTTCGGCCGCCAGGTCCCGCGCTATGCCGACCGGGATCGGATGCGCGCCGGGCTGACGGGCTGGGCCCAGGTCCACGGGCTGCACGGGGACACCTCCATCGCCGAGCGCAGCCGCTTTGACAACCAGTACATCGAGTACTGGTCACCGTGGCTGGATCTGATGATCTTGCTGCGCACGGTCGGCGCGGCGCTGTCCGGACCGGGAGCAGGACGATGACCGCCGCGCGGGCCGCCCTGCGGGCCAGCGCGGCAGGCGGGAGTGATGCGATGCGGCTGCGGAACACGCCGATGATCTTCATGTACCACGCGGTTGCCGACGTGACCGAGGACCCGAACCACCTGGCGGTGTCACCGGCCCGGTTCGCCGAGCAGATGGCCTGGCTGCAGCGCAGCGGGCTGCGCGGGGTGCGCATGGGCACCCTGGTCGACGCCCTGCACGCCGGCCAGGCCGGCGGGATGGTCGGGCTCACCTTCGACGACGGCTACACCAGCATGCTGGACACCGTCGTGCCCGAGCTGAAGCGGTACGGATTCGGGGCGACGGCGTTCATCATCTCGGACCTGATGGGCCGCACCAACGAGTGGGACGCCGGCCCGGTCTGGCCGCTGCTGGACCGGGCCGGGGTCGCCGAGCTGGCCGCCGCCGGCATCGAGATCGGCTCGCATACCGCCACGCACCCGCACCTGGCCGGGCTGCCCGCCCGTACCCAGGCGGCCGAGGTCACCGCGAGCCGCGCGCGGCTGGAGGACCTGCTGTCGGCGCCGGTCCGGGGGTTCGCCTACCCCTACGGCTCCATGGACGAGGCGGCCCGGCACGCCGTCGGCGAGGCCGGCTACCAGTACGCGTGCGCGGTCGAGACGCCGCTGGCTCAGCTCGGGCCGCTGGCGCTGCCGCGGATGTACATCGGGCAGCGCGATACCGCGGCCCGGATGACCATCAAACGGCGGCTGCATAAGGCGTACGTGGCCGCTAAGGGAAGGGGCGGCTGACTAGCGTGCGCATCGCCCTGACAGCCGAGGGCACTTACCCGCATCAGTTCGGCGGGGTGAGTGTCTGGTGTGACCAGCTGGTCCGCGGCCTGCCCGAGTGTGACTTCCTGCTGGTCCCGCTCGTCGCCACCGGCACCGAGCCGGTGCGCTGGGAGCTGCCGCCCAACGTGGCCAGCCTGACCCCCATCCCGCTGTGGGGGCCGTCGCCGCCGCCCCCGCCAGGCGCGCGGTGGCTGCGGCCGCGGACCGGCCCGCCGGTCGGCGAGCTGATCGAGGTGCTGCTGGCGCCGCCCGATGAGGAACAGGACGCCTTCGGCGACGTGCTGCGCGAGATGTTCGCCTACGCCCAGTACGGGAACCTGTCGGCCGCGCTGGCCAGCGAGGACTCGGTGCGGCTGCTCAGCGAGGCGTGGCGGCACCGCTGGCCGGACCCGGACCTGGCGGCGCCGACGCTGCAGGACGCGGTCACCGCGATCCAGCTGCTGGAGCACGCGCTGCGGCCGCTGGCCCACCCGCCGCCGCGCGCCGACGTGGTGCACGCGGTGACCAACGGGCTCGGCGCGCTGCCCGCGCTGGCGGCCAGGTGGCGCTACGGCACGCCCGTGGTCGTCACCGAGCACGGCATGTACATGCGCGAGCATTACCTGCACAGCCGCCAGGAGCCGTTCCGGTGGCCGGTCAAGCAGCTGTACCTGCAGTTCCTGCGCCGCCTGTGCGTGCTGGGCTACCGCGAGTCGGCGGTGATCACGCCGGGGAACGTCTACAACAAGCGCTGGGAAGCCCAGCTGGGCGCCGACCTGAACCGGGTGCGCACGGTCTACAACGGGGTCAACCCGGCCGACTTCCCGGCCCTGGACAGCGAGCCGGACGTGCCGACGATCTCGTGGGCCGGCCGGGTCGACCCGATCAAGGACCTGGACTCGCTGCTGCGCGCGTTCGCCATCGTCCGCCGCGAGCTGCCCGAGGCCCGGCTGCGGATCTTCGGCTCGCCGCCGGCCGGCCGCGAGGCCTACCTGGCCCGCTGCCAGGCCCTGGCCAGGGAGCTGCGGGTAGCCGAGGCTGTCACGTTCGAGGGCCGGGTCCCGGAGATCCGCGACGCCTACGCCGCCGGCCAGGTCGTGGTGCTGTGCAGCATCACCGAGGGCTTCCCGTACACCCTGATCGAGGCGATGACGTGCGGGCGGCCGTGTGTCGCCACCGATGTCGGCGGCGTGACCGAGGCGGTCGGCGACACCGGCCTGGTAGTGCCGCCGCGGCGGCCGGCGGAGCTGGCCCGGGCCTGCCTCACGCTGCTGCGCGACGCGGACCTGCGCAGCCGGCTGGGCCGGGCCGCCCGGCTGCGCGCCCTGGAGTACTTCACGGTGGACCGGGCGATCAGCGCCTTCGATGAGATCTACATGTTCCTCGGCGCGGGCAAGCCGCTGCCGATGGCCGCCGCTGCCGACGTGCCGGCGGCCATGCCCGCGGCGGCGCCGGGCGGGCCGCCGGCGGGCGGCCCCGGCGGCGGGCGGCCGGCGGAGGTGCCCGTGCCGCCGCCTGCCGCGCCGGGACCCGCCGTGCCAGCGCCCGCTGCAGCGGTGCCCGCCGGCGTGCTGCCTGCTGACACGGTGCCCGCCGAGGCACGGCCCGCCGAGGTGCCGACCACGACCGGGCCGCATGACGGCGGCGCCGTGCGGCCGGTGCCGGCCGATCAGGTCCCTGCCGCGCAGCTGCGGCTGGCCGCGGTGCCCGCTGAGGCCGGCGAGCCCGAGTCCGATCCTGAGGCGGGCCAGCCCGGCTCGTCACCCCTGGAGGCCGCCGGATGAGCGCCGGAGACGTCCGCACCCGGCTGCCACGCGGGCCCGGCTCCGAGGACGACACGATCGTCATCCCGAAGCTGCGCTCCATCGCCGGGACCGAGACCGTGCCGCCGCTCACGGTCGCGGCGCTGTGCGAGGAGTTCGGCCCGGTCTGCGAGTCCGCCGTCGACCCGCTGGAGATCGCCAGCGCGCTGGAGTTCGACGGGATGAGCGACCAGACCGTCCGCGACCGCTACGGCTACTCCGACGTGTTCGCCCTGGCCAACGAGATGTACATCCAGGTGCCCCGGCAGCCCGCCGAGCCGCCGCCGCCGCCCGACCCGTGGCAGGTCTCCCGGCTGCAGCCGCTGCTGCACGCCCTGCTGTACGGGCTGCCGGCCATCTGCTTCCCGGCCGCCGCGGCGCTGCTGGCGGGCCCCGGCCTGCATCCCGCGCTGATCACCGCGCTGCTGACCGCGTGGGCGGCCAGCCAGGGCCTGGCCACCCTGGGTTACCTGCGGCTGGGCCGGACCACCGACCGGGGCCAGGCCAAGCGGCTGCTGCGGGCCGGGCTGCTGGCCGGGATGGTGATCGTGGTGCTGGCCATGGCCGGCGTCGCGGTGGTCGCGCATGCCCGGCTGCCCGTGCTGATCTTCGGCGCCGGCGAGGGCGCGTACATGCTCGGCGCCTGCGTACTGCTGGTGCTCGGCGCCGAGCGCTGGCTGCTGCCCGTGCTGGCGCCGGGGGTGGCGGGCAGCACGGTATTCCTGGCCCTGGGCCGCCCGCCCGCGCTGCAGCACATCGCCTGGTACGCACTGGCCGCCACCGCGGTGCTGGCCCTGGTGGCCGCCATGCTGGTGACCCGGAGCAGCCGCCGTGCGCCGGGCCGGCTGTTCGTGGCCGCCGAGCTGCGCAACGCGGCGCCGGCCGCGGCATTCGGGCTGGTGGCGGCCGGGCTGCTGGCCTTCCCGGTCATCGCGGGCGCGGACGGGCACGGCGGGATCAACGTCGGCGCCCTGCTGGCCACGCTGCCGCTGTCGCTGTCCATGGGGGCGGCGGAGTGGTGCCTGCTGGCCTACCGGCGGCGCACCCGCCAGCTGCTGCGCACCACGCAGGACCTGCGGGTCTTCGCCCGCGGCGCGCGGCTGGTGCTCGGCCTGGCGGTGGCCCAGTACCTGCTGGCCACCATCGCGCTGACCGCGGCCGCGTCCTGGATCGCCATCAGCACCGGACTGGTCACGCCGGGCCCGGGCCTGATGGCCGAGCTGGGCGTGTACCTGGCGCTGGGCTGCGCGATGTTCCTGGCCCTGGCGCTGCAGGCGCTGGGCATCCGGGCCGTGCCGCTGGTCGCCAGCGCGGCGGCGCTGGCCTTCGAGCTGGCCTGGCGGGAGCTGGGCCTGGTATCACAGCTCGCCGCGTGCGCCGGGCTGCTGGTCGTCCTGGGGGCGTATGCCGCCGTGGCGCTGGGCGCCGCGGTCCGGCACGCGTTCTGAGCACTACCCGGCCGGGCCGCCTGGCAGGCCGGAACTAAGACGAGGAAATGAGGAAGGGACAATGCCGGAACTTGTTGCCGTCACCGGGGCCGAGGGCTTCATCGGCTCGCACCTGACCGAGGCGCTCGTGCGGCGCGGGCACCGGGTCCGCGCCATGGCTCTCTACAACATGTACAGCTCGCGCGGCTGGCTGGACACCGTGGCCCCGGAGATCATGGATCAGGTTGAGGTCGTCTTCGGCGATGTGCGCGACCCCGGCTCGGTGCGGTCGTTCATCGACGGCGCCGCCGCGGTGTATCACCTGGCCGCGCTGGGCTCGGTGCCGTACTCCTACTCGGCCCCGCGCTCGTTCGTCGACACCAACACCATCGGCACGCTGCACGTGCTGGAGGCGGTGCGGTCCTGCCAGACGCCGCGGCTGGTGCATACCTCCACGAGCGAGACGTACGGGACGGCGCGTACCGTGCCGATCAGCGAGGCGCACCCGCTGCAGGCCCAGTCGCCGTACGCGGCGGCCAAGGTCGGCGCGGACAAGCTGGTGGAGTCCTATTTCCTGAGCTTCGGCCTGCCGGCCACCACGCTGCGGCCGTTCAACACCTTCGGGCCGCGGCAGTCCACCCGGGCGGTCATCCCGCAGGTCATCACCCAGCTCGGCGCGATCAGGCAGGACATCGTGCGGGGCCGCAGCGGGCCCCGGCAGCTCAAGCTCGGCGCGCTGGACCCGACCAGGGACTTCTCCTACGTGACCGACACCGCGCAGGCCTTTATCGACCTGGGCGAGGCGCCGGGCTCGGCGGTTTTCGGCGAGGTGTTCAACTGCGGCCCCGGCGCGGACGTGGCCATCGGCAGGCTGGCTGAGGAGATCGCCGCCCTGATGGACGTTGACGTCGACATTGTCGAGGACGCCCAGCGGCTGCGGCCCAAGGACTCCGAGGTCATGCGCCTGGTCTGCGACGCCACCAAGCTGCGCGAGCGCACCGGCTGGCGGCCGCAGGTCGACCGGGAGCAGGGGCTGCGCCAGACCATCAAGTGGTTCGGCGACCCGGCGAACCAGGCCTACTACACCTCCACGGGATACCAGCAGTGACCACTGGCCGGGCACGGCCCAGGTGACAGGAGCTTGCAGTGACGACGGGGCGAGCAAACACCGGACCCGGCCGCGAGCCGCCAGCGGCGCGGCCGGCCGCGACGCGACGCTGGTTCGCCAACGGGCCCGAAACAGGCCCGCGCGTGCTGGTGATCGGCGCGAGCGGGTTCCTCGGCACGCACGTGCACGTCCGGGCCCGGGCCGCGGGCCTGGACGTGGTGACCGCGGGCCGGTCGGCGCTGCCCGATTCCCGCTCGCATTTCCTGGTGGACCTGACCGACGACGATCCGGCCCGGCTGGCCGTGATGCTGGCCGGCCTGGAGCCCGACGTGGTGATCAACTGTGCCGGGGCCACCGGGTCGGACATCGCCGAGCTGACGGCGCTGAACGTGACCGGGACCAGCGCCCTGGTCCGGGCCCTGCGGATGACCGGGCGGGCGATCCGCCTGGTGCACCTGGGCTCAGCCGCTGAGTACGGGCCGAGCGAGCACGGGATCACGGTCGATGAGACCACGCCGCCCCGGCCGACCAGCGTGTACGGGTCGACCAAGCTGGCCGCCACCCGGCTGGTCGAGCTGGGCCGGGCTACCGGGCTGGACGCCGTGGTGCTGCGCGTGTTCAACCCGGTCGGGCCCGGCGCGCCGGACACCATCCTGCCGGGCCGGGTGGCCGCCGAGTTCCGCCGGGCGCTGACCCGCGGCAGCACGGTCCGGCTCGGCCCGCTCGACGCCGTCCGGGACTTCGTGGACGTCCGCGACATCGCCGACGCGGCGATCGCCGCGGCCCTGGCCCCGGCCCTGGCCGGGGCCGTGCTCAACATCGCCAGCGGCTCGGGCGTGGTCGTCCGGACGCTGGTGACCGAGATGGCGGCCATCACCGGCTACGACGGCCCCGTGCACGAGGACTCCGGCGGGTCGCCGCACTCCGCCGGCCTGAGCTGGCAGCAGGGCGACATCTACCGGGCCGAGCGCGACCTGGGCTGGCGGCCCCGCTACTCGCTCCGGGCGTCGCTGACTGACTTGTGGGAGGGCCGCCGTGCCGCCGGAGCCGCCTGACATCCGGCCCGCCGCCTCCTGGCGGGCGGCCACGGGGCCGTGGTCCGCCCCCGGCCGGGCCCGGCCCGGCCCGGGGAGCTGGCGGCGGCCGCGGCCGGTCGTGCCGCGGCTGGTGGTGCCCGCGTACTTCCATCCGGCCCTGGCCCCCGGTGACTGGGCGCGGATGGCGCGCCAGGCCAGCCACATCCGGGTCGTCATCCTCAACCCGGCCAGCGGGCCCGGCGACCAGCCAGACCCCGCCTACGTCCCGGCGCTGCAGCCGCTGAAGGACGCCGGCGTGACAATCGCCGGCTATGCCGACACCAACTACGGCCAGCGGCCGTGGCGCGAGGCGCTGGCGGACATCGAGCGCTACCAGGACTGGTACGGGATCGACGGCGTGCTCTATGACCGGGTCTCCGCCGTGGCCGGCGACCTGCGGCACTATGCCCTGCTGGCCCGCCGGGCCCGCAAGCTGGGCGCGCAGACCGTCGTGTTCAACCACGGCGTGCACCCGCATGAGGGCTATGCCCGGCACGCCGACATCCTCGGCACGTTCGAGGGGCCGTGGCATGTCTACCTGCAGCAGGCCGTGCCGCAGTGGACCAGGTCCTGGCCGCCCGGCCGGTTCTACCACGTCGTGTACTCGGTTCCGCTCGAGCACCTGGCCAGCGCGTTCATGGTGGCGGGGCGGCGCCGCGCGGCCTGCGTCTACGTCACCGACCACGGCGGCAGCAATCCCTACAGCCGGCTGCCCGCGCTCGTGCCTGCCCCGCAGGCGCAGCAGTGGGCCAGCCAGCAGGGGCGGACCGCCCGGTGACCGGCCGGGGGGCGCATGCCATGCCGAGCGCCAGCCCGGCACTGCCGCTGGAGCCGCCGCCGCGCCGGCCGCGCGCGCTGCCGGTGATCGTGGTCATCCTGCTGCTGGCCGCCGGGATCGCGGTGGCGGTGAAGTACCTGGACACCAGTCCGCCGCCGTGCCAGGCCACCTTCGTCCCGGCGTTCTTCCCGCCGCCCGACTGGACCAAGGCCATGCACGACGGCCAGGCCGCGCCGGGCGTGATGATCCTCAACCCGGCCTCGGGCCCCGGGCCGGCGCCGGACTCCGAGCTGCAGGGCTCGGTCAGCCACGCGGCGGACGCCGGCTCGAAGGTCATCGGCTACGTCGGCACCGAGTACGGCGCGCGGCCGCTGGCCGAGGCGGAGAAGTTTGTCCAGGAATACCACTCCTGGTACGGAGTAACCGGGATATTCCTGGACCAGACGCCCACCGAGGGCACCAGCAACATCGGCTATTACCGGAGCCTGGCCAGTTACATCCACCGGGTTATCCCCGGCGCCACGATATGGCTGAATCCAGGCGATTTCCCGGCCCGGGCGTATATGTCGGTCGGCAACGTCGTGATGGTGTTCGAGGGGCCCTACAAGAACTACGTGAACCTGCCGGTCCCGAAGTGGGTCAAGGACTACCGTCCCGGCCGCTTCGCGCACACTGTCTACGCCACTCCGGAGGCGGCGATCTCCAGTGCCGTGAAGCTGTCCCGCGAGCGGAATGCCGGCTACCTGTTCCTCACCGACAACGTCGGATCCAACCCCTACAGCGCGCTTCCTGACTACTGGTCGCGCGAGAGCGCCGCCGTGGCCGGCGGCTGTCACCGGTCATGAGCGCGCCAGGGGGCAAAGCGGACGCAAAATCGGGGGTATTCATGCGGACAAATACGGTTCCGTCCTGGTCGGGATCACGACATCTCCTCCATCTGCATGAGGCGCTTGGCGCCTCGGCACGGCAGAGTCGGTGAATGGACGTGCTGCGACTCGTGCTGGTAGACGACTACCGCATGGTGACCGAAGCGCTGGCGTCACGCTTGTCGTCCGCGCCGGACCTGTGGGTGGCCGGCTGCAGCCAGACCGATGATCCCCGGCTGCCGGAGATCATCCGCTGGCTGCGGCCCGACATCGTGCTGATCGACGTCGAGCCACTGGGCTTCGCGGTGGCGGAGGTGCTGAGCCGGATCCGGACGGCCTGGCCGGACGCGCGGATCATCGTCGTGAGTGCCGATGATGATGTCTCGCACGCGGTGGACGCGGCGCGGGCCGGCGCGGACGCCTGGGTGTCGAAGAACCAGGGCGCTGATCAGCTGGAGACCGTGCTGCGCGGCGTTGCCCGCGGGCATTCCTGGTTCCCGCCGGAGATGCTCGGCGAGGTGCTGCGCGGCCTGCGCCAGGACGTCCGCGAGGCGCGCGAGAGCAGCAACCTGCTGGACACCCTGAGCCCGCGCGAGCTGGACGTGCTGACCAGCATGGCCAAGGGCAAGCGCGCCCGGCAGATCGCGGCGGAGCTGATGATCTCGGCCGACACCGTCCGTACTCACACGCGCAGTATCTTCGGAAAGCTCGAGGTGCACAGCCGGATCGAGGCCGTGAGCGTGGCCTGGGCCGCGGGCCTGCGGCCCGCCGAGGGGCAGGGCCCGGCGGGAGGCCGGCCGGCCGGCGACAGCGAGGCCCGGGGCGACGGCGGCCGCGCGGCGGGAGCCAGGCCGCGCGCGGTGAAGCCGGCCCCGGACCGGCCGCGCCCGGCTCAGCCGGGCTCAGCCCAGCCGGGCTCGGGCCGGTCAGGCTCGGCCAGGCCCGGTCCCGACAAGCCAGGCCCGGACAAGCCCCGCGCGGTCAGGCCGGCCGCCGACCGGCCGCGCCCGGTCCAGTCGGGCGTGTCCAGGACCGGTGCGGCGCAGGGCCGCACGGGCCAGGGCGGGGCAGCTCACGGCAGCCCGGGGCCGGACGGCCCGGCTCAGGGAGCCGCGCCGCCGCCAGGGACGGGCCCGGCCCGGTCAGCCCGTGCCATCCCCGGACAGCACGATCCAGGACAGCATGAACGCGGCCAGCGGGGAGCCGGCCAGCCGGCCACCGGGCGCCCCGGCGGCCTGCCGCCCGGCGCCGCGCGACACCGGCCGGCCGGGCCAGGACCAGCGCGGCGCAGCCCCGTTACTGGTTATCCCGGCGGGCGCGCTGGTGCCGGGCCGCCGCGCGCTGCGGAGTCGGGCGGCCTGTGAGCGGGCCGGTGCGGGTCGCGACGGTTATTGCCCGGCTGGAGGGCGGTGCCGGCGTGCTGGCGCTGCGCGGGGCGCTGGCCGTCAGCCAGGACCGCTGCCCGGTGACCATCATCACCGGGCAGGGTGACCAGCTGGTCGGCGCGGCCAGGGCCGCGGGCCTGGAGGTGATCATCGAGCCGTCGCTGCGCGCCCCGATCCGGCCGGCGAGCGACCTGCGGGCGCTGCGCCGGGTGCAGGAACTGCTCGCCGGGCGGGCCTTTGACGTCGTGCACACGCACTGTGCCAAGGGCGGCGCCGTGGGCCGGATGGCCGCGCATCGCGCGGGTGTCGGCCGGATTGTGCACACCTACCACGGCTTCCCCTTCCATCAGTTTCAGCCGCGCGCGCTGCGCGAGGCGTACGTGGCGATCGAGCGGAAGCTGGGCCGGATCACCGACCTGGCCCTGTGCGTGGGGGCGGGCGTGGCAGCCGAGGCTGTACGCCGGGAGCTGATCGAGCCGGACCGGGTGCAGACGATCGGGGTGTCGGTCGACGGGCCGCAGCGCGCCCGGGCCAGCCGGGCGGCGGGCACGGCGGCGGCCCGGCGCCGGGCCCGCGCGCTGCTCGGCCTGCCCGCCGCGGGGCCGGTGGTCGGCGCGGTGGGGCGGCTGGCGTACCAGAAGGCGCCCGGGGACCTGGTGACTGCGCTGGCGGCGCTGGGCCGGCCGGACGTGACCGGGGTCTGGGTAGGCTCCGGCGAGCTGGCCGGGAAGGTCAGCCAGGCTGCGCGGGCCCGGCTGCCGGGCCGGTTCCTGCTGGCCGGGGAGCGCGCCGACATCCTGGACATCCTGCCGGCCTTCGACGTGTTCGCGCTGCCCAGCCGCTACGAGGGCCTGCCGACGGTCATCGTCGAGGCGATGATCTGCGCCGTACCGGTGGTGGCGACTGCCGTCAATGCCGTCCCTGACCTGGTCATTCCCGGCCGGACGGGCCTGCTGGTGCCGCCGCGGCGGCCGGCCCGGCTGGCCGCCGCGATCGGCCGCCTGCTGGACTCCCCGGCCGAGGCCGGGGCGATGGCCGCCGCCGCCCGGGACCGGGTGGCGGGGCAGCACAATGAGATAACTACCAGAAATGCCCTGATAACGGCTTACGGGATAGCGCCGGAGCCGCCGGCGAGCCAGCCGGCCCGCGCCTTTGCCCCGGCCGTGCAATCAGTGCCGAGTCCTGCTTTGCCGTAAGTTACTGTCTCGTAAACGGAAGTTTATTCCGCATGGTGCCAGAGTGTCTTATGAGTAAAGAAAAAGACAACTTCGCCGTGAGCCGGAAGTAAAGTCACCGCTAAGTCTGGGGCGATAAACATAATGAGTGAAGGATTCCGGCGCCAGCGAGGTTGTCTGTACGTTCAGTCACTTGCGCCGGACTCAATAAGCCACAGGGTCAGGCTAGGCACCCGGCAGCGGTGGGCGGAACCGAGTCGTGACGCTTGCTTCGGGGGCTGGCTAGGGGGGGAAGGCTATGCGAAACGTGTTGCTGATGCGGCATTGCCGCATGAAGGTGGCTCAAGGGACAAGCCGGCCGGCGGGCCGGCAGCACGGACTGGCCGGCTGGCCGGCAGATGCGGTGGTGTCCAGTGAACTGACGCTCATCCGGCTGCCGCTGTCCGGGCGGTCGCGATGAAACTGATTCTCGGCGACGACCAGGCGATATTTCTCGACGCGCTGTCGACTGTCCTGACGCAGCGGGGCTATGACGTGGGAGCGGTGGCCCGCAGTCCCGAGGAGATGATCGCGCACGTACGTCATCAGCGGCCCGATGCGTGCCTGCTGGACTGCAATCTGGCTATCAACGAGGGGATCGAGACGGTCCGCAAGGTTGTCGAGGCCTGCCCGACGACGATCGTGGTGGTGCTCAGCGCCGACCCGGACGCCGATGCCGCGGACCGGGCCATGGGCGCCGGTGCCTCGGGCTACCTGCATCAGTCACGCGGTGTGGAGGTCCTGGTCGCGGCGCTGGAGCGGGTGCTGAACGGCGAGCGCGTGGTCGACGTTCCGGGCGGAGCGGGCCGTAGGACGCGCCGGGCCTCGCATGCTGACAATCTCGCGGCGACGCTGACCGGCCGGGAGCGGGAGTGCCTGAGCCTCCTGGTGGCCGGGATGGATACCGCGGCCATGGTCGAGCAGATGGGCGTGTCCCGGACCACGGTGCGCACTCACCTGCAGGCCGTGCTGACCAAGCTGTGCGTGCACTCACGGCTGGAAGCCGCGTCGTTCGCGGTGCGGCACCGGCTGGTGGACGCCTGGGCCGATCCTGCGGCGCAGGCGCCGGCCTCGGTGGCGCCCCCGGCACCGGTCCCGGCGAGCGGAGCCGCTGCGGCGGCCGGCGCAGGTGGCGCGTCGGCGGGATGGCCCCGCCCGGCCATCCGGGCGGTTGGGTCCAGGTCCAGTGAGCGCCGGGGAGCCGGCCGGGCACCCGCCCGGACGGCGGCCGCGGAGCGGGGCTGGGACTCAGCCAAACTGGCTGCGTCGGGCTGAGTAACCCAGGGGACGGCCCCTGGAGCCCCGGCCCGGGGGCGCTGTGCCCCCGGGCCGGGGCTCAGGGCCGACCCCCTGAGACAAGGGCCAGGGGCCCTCGCCCCCGGCTCTCCAGTTGCCCGGGCACCGCACGCGGGCGGGGTCAATGGCCGGGAGGCGCAAGCCGGGAGGCGCGTGCGGCGCGGTGCGGGCGTGGGAGGCTGGGCGGCATGATCGTGGGGATTGGCGTGGACGTCGCGCAGATCTCGCGGCTGGAGGCCGCGCTGCGCCGCACCCCGGCGCTGGCCGAACGGCTGTTCGCTGAGAGCGAACGGGGCGCTCCGGTGCCGTCGCTGGCGGGCTACTTCGCTGCAAAAGAGGCGGTGGCCAAGGCACTGGGCGGCCCGGCCGGGCTGCGCTGGACCGACGCGCGGGTGAGCCACGACAGCCGGGGCAAGCCGGTGCTGGACGCCCGCGGCACGGTGGCGGCGGCTGCTGCCCGGCTGGGCGTGACCACCTGGCACCTGTCCATCAGCCACGATGGCGGCGTGTGCATAGCGATGGTCGTGGCGGAGAGATAGCCAGGGTGGCGAGTCCCAGATGAGAAACGCGCATGCGACGGCCGATGTCCGCACGGCCGAACAGGCCCTGATGAGCCGGCTGCCCGCCGGGACGCTGATGAGCCGGGCGGCGGCCGGGCTGGCCTCGGTCTGCGCCGGCCTGCTCGGCCAGGTTTACGGCAGCCGGGTGGCGATCCTGGCCGGCAGCGGCGACAACGGCGGTGATGCGCTGTACGCGGGCGCGCTGCTGGCGCGGCGCGGCGCGGTCGTCACCGCGCTGGCCGCCAGCGAGCGGCTGCACGAGCCGGGCGCGGCGGCCCTGCGCGGCGCGGGCGGCCGGGTACTGCGATCCGGGGCCGGCGCCGCGGACGCCGCGGCGGCCCTCGGCCGGGCCGATCTGATCATCGACGGCCTGCTCGGCATCGGCGGCCGCGGCGGGCTGCGCGAGCCCGCGGCCGGCCTGGCCGCGCACACCGAGGCGGCCCGCCGCGACGGAGCGATCGTGGTGGCCGTCGACCTGCCCAGCGGCGTCGACGCCGACACCGGCGTGGTGGCAGGCCCGGCCATCCGGGCCGACGTCACGGTCACCTTCGGCACCTGGAAGCCCGGCCTGCTCATCGACCCCGGTGCCAGTCACGCCGGGGCGGCCGAGCTCATCGACATCGGCCTGGCCCCGAGCCTGGGCCCGCCGGCGGCCAGCTCACTGCAGGCCGCCGACGTCGCGGCGCTGCTGCCCCGCCCCGCGGCCGAGTCGGACAAGTACCGGCGCGGCGTGCTGGGCCTGCTGGCCGGCAGCGCCCGGTACACCGGCGCGGCCGTCCTGGCCACCGGCAGCGCGATTCACGGCGGGGCCGGCATGGTCCGGCTGGTGTCAGCGGAGCAGGCCCGCACGGCGGCCCGCCAGCACTGGCCAGAGGCGGTCGTCGCGCCCACCGAGACGGGCCCGCCCGAGCAGGTGATCGAGGAGGCCGGCCAGGTCCAGGCCTGGGCCGCCGGACCGGGCATGGGAACCGGCGATGACGCGGCCGGCCTGCTCGCCGCCGTGCTGGCCACCAGCCTGCCGGTGCTCGTGGACGCCGACGGGATCACGCTGCTGGCCCGGCACCCCGCGCTGCTGCCGCGGTCCGCTCCGACGCTCATCACCCCGCACGCCGGCGAGCTGTCACGGCTCACCGGCGCCGACCGGGACAGCATCGAGGCACGGCGCCTGGAGCACGCCACGGCCGCGGCGGCCAAGCTTGGCGTCACGGTCCTGCTCAAGGGGTCCACGACGGTCATCGCCGATCCGGCCGGCACCGGGCCGGCCCTGATCAACCCGACCGGCACGCCGTGGCTGGCCACGGCGGGCTCCGGCGATGTCCTGTCGGGCCTGGCCGGGGCACTGCTGGCGCAGGGGCTGCCGCCCGCGCAGGCGGCGGCCGCCGCGGCGTACCTGCACGGGGTGGCGGCCCGGCTGGCGGCCGACGACGCGCCGATCGGCGCCGGCGACCTGATCGCCGCGCTCCCCGCCGCCATCCGGAGCGTCACCCGGTCCCGGTCGTAGCCCGCCGCGCGGCTCAGCCCGGCCCCTGACGGGGCCCGGCTCCGGCTCAGCCCGCCCGGGCCACCTGCGGCATCCGGCCAAGGCCAGGCTCAGCCAGCCCGGGCCACCTGCTGCATCCGCCCGGCTCAGCCAGCCCGGCCGCCGGGGAGGTCCGGCTCTGGCTCAGCCCGCCCGGCGACCGCGGCATCCGGCTCCGCCCGCACGTTAACGGGGCGGATCCCGCGCCTGAGCGGCGCGCGATCCTCCCCGTGACGTCAATCCTCCCGGCTACTCCGCGGGTGGCTCGGCGGCGCGGCCGCCCAGGTAGCGGGCCAGGAACTGGTCGGCCGCCGCGTAGAAGCGCAGCCGGTTCTCCGGCTTGGCGAAGCCGTGGCCCTCGTCGGGGAACAGCATGTAGTCGTGCGGGATGCCGGCCTTCTGCAGCGCCGCCACGATCTGCTCCGACTCGGCCTGCTTGACCCGCGGGTCATTCGCGCCCTGGGCGATCAGCAGCGGGATCCTGATGTCTTCGGCGCGGGACAGCGGCGAGCGCGACCACAGGAAGTCCGCCTCGGTGTCGGGGTTGCCGACCCGGCGGTGGAACTGGGCGATCATCGGCGCCCAGTACGGCGGAACCGACTTGATCAGCGTGATCAGGTTCGAGGGCCCGACGATGTCGACGGCGCAGCAGTACAGGTCCGGGGTGAAGGTGGCCCCGGCCAGCGCGGCGTACCCGCCGTAGCTGCCGCCGTAGATGGCCACCCGGGACGGGTCGGCCCAGCCCTGGCTGACCGCGTATGCCACGGCATCGCTGAGGTCATTCTGCATCGCGGCGCCCCACTCGCGGTCGCCGGCATTGAGGAACTGCTTGCCGTACCCGGTGGAGCTACGGAAGTTGACCTGAATGCACAGGTAACCGCGGTTGGCCAGCCACTGAGCCTCGGGATTCCAGCCCCAGGTATCGCGGTGCCAGGGCCCGCCGTGCACGTTGAGCACGGCCGGCAGCCCCGACCGCCCGGCGCCGGGCGGGAACGTCAGGTAGCCGTGCACAGTCAGCCCGTCGCGGGTGGTGAAGGAGAACGGCTCCATCGCCGCCAGCTCGTACCGGGACAGCTCGGGCCGCTGCTCGAACAGGAACCTGGCAGTCCTGGCCGACCGGTCGTAGGCGTAGTAGGGGATCGGGCCGTCGTCGACGGTGAAGGCCACCAGCCAGGTCTGATCGGCGTCATCGGCGCCGATGATGACCGGGTCGCCAGGATTCAGGGCCCGGATCGCGGCCAGGTCGTCGGCCACTGACGGGTCCAGCACGATGTACTCCGTCCGGCCTTTCTGGACCGTGACGAACTGCGGCTCGCGGGTCTCCGGATCGAGCCGGACCCCGCTGATGTCGTTGTCGGGATCGGCGGCCAGCACCTCGACCGCGCCGGTCGCGATGTCGATGCGGGTCAGCCGGGCGGTCTGGGCCCCGACCGAGCTGGTCATGATCAGGGACTGGCCGTCACCGCTGAACTCGAGGTGCTCGGTTCCCCCGGCGTCCTCGGCCGAGATGGCGAGCAGCAGCCGCCAGCCGGGCGGGATGCCGTCGGCCGCGGCCGTGCCGGCGTCGCCACCGGACTCGCCGTTGTCCTCCCGGACCAGCAGCAGGAAGCCGCCGTCCGGCTGCGGCGCCAGCGCCGCGCGGACCAGCAGCTGGGAGTCCGCGATCCAGCCCGCGAAGCCCGGGTTGTCCAGTTCCTTGGTCAGCTCCCCGGTCACCAGGTCCAGCCGGTAGACATCGTGCAGCTGCGGGTTGTCGCGGTTCAGGCCGATGAGGATCTCGTCGGGGTGCTTGCGCTCGGCAGCGACGAGCTGGGTCTGCACGCCCTCGAACGGGGTCAGGTCGCGGCGCTGCATGGTCTGCACGTCCACGTCATGCAGCCGCCAGTTCTCGTCGCCGCCGGTGTCCTGGATGTAGAGCAGGTGCCGGCCGTCGTGCGCCCAGTCGAACTGCCGGATGCCGCGGTCAGTGTCATCGGTGATGACCCTGGCCGCCGCCAGGTCCACGCCGTCGCGCGGGCTGACCGGGGCCAGCCAGACGTTCAGCACGCCCTCATGCGGTGCGATCCAGGCCAGCTGGGTGCCGTCGGGGGAGATACGAGGGCTGACCCGCTCGGGGTTGCCGAACAGGACGGGCAGCGGAATGAGGTCGGGCATCGATGACTCGCTTCCTGGCGGCAGGCGGGCTCGCTGCGCCCGGCCGCGGCGGGGCTCCGGCCCCGGCCAGCTCGGCCGCTCCGGAGCTGCCCGGCAGCCAGGCACGCTACGTCGTCACGATATCCGCCGTCGTGACCACCTGCCGAGCTGGCGACCTGGCCGCTCCGCTGCTGGCAGACTGGCGGCATGGAAGGTCACCCCGAGGTCCTGGTCAACACCGATGCCATCAGCGCGAATGCCGCTGCCCTGACGCGCCATGTCGGCGCCGCCCAGCTGATGGCGGTGGTCAAGTCCGACGGCTACGGACACGGCATGGTGCCGACCGCGCTGGCTGCCCTGTCCGGCGGCGCGACCTGGCTGGGGGTCGTGCAGGTGGCCGATGCACTCGCGCTGCGGGCGGCCGGCATCACGGTTCCCGTGCTGTGCCTGCTCGGCGATGCGGACCTGCCCTACGCCGAGGCCGTCAGCGCCGGCGTCGACCTCACCGCGGGCACCACGGCCGTGGTCGCGCAGATCGCGGCGGGCGCCCGGCAGGCCGGCCAGCCCGCCCGGCTGCACCTGGAGGCCGACACCGGCATGCGCCGCTGCGGCGCTACCGCCGAAGACTGGCCGGGCCTGGTCGCCGCTGCGCTGGCCGCGGAGGCCAGCGGCCTGGTCAAGGTGGTGGGCATCTGGTCGCACTTCGCCTGCGCCGACATGCCAGGGCACCCCTCCATCCCGGCCCAGCTCGCCGCCTTCCGGGAGGCGGTGGCGCTGGCCGAGCGAGCCGGGGCCCGGCCCGAGGTCCGGCACATGGCCAATACTCCGGCCACGCTGACCCTGCCGGATGCCTGGTTCGACCTCGTCCGGCCGGGCGGGGCCATCGTCGGCCTGTCCACCCTGCCCGGCGGCGCCCCGGACTGGCTGACGCCGGCGATGACCGTGCGGGCCAGGCTCGTCCAGACCAAGCGGGTCCCGGCCGGCTCGGCCGTCTCCTACGGCCACCGGTATGTCACCAGCGCGCCGACGACGCTCGCGGTGTTCCCGCTCGGCTACAACGAGGGGATCCCGCGGCTGGCCTCCAGCACCGCCCAGGTGCTCGTGCACGGCCGGCGGCTCACCATCGCCGGCACGGTCAACATGAACCAGACCATTCTTGACCTGGGCGATCTGCCGGCCAAGGCAGGCGATGAAGTGATCCTCTTCGGGCCCGGCACCGCGGGCGAGCCGACTGCGCAGGAGTGGGCCGACGCCCTCGGGACGCTGTCCTACGAGATCGTCACCCGGATCTCGGGCATGATTCCGCGAAGCTACTGCGGGGTAACATCTGGCCAGGCCGGTGGCGCCAGCCTGACGCCCGGCCAGCCCGCGGTGACGGCGGCTGCCGGGGACGGGAGGAACGATGAGCAGGTGGCGGCGGCTCACTAAGGTCAGCGGCCTCGCCGTCGGGACGGTCGCGGCCGGCGCTGGCGCGCTCTTCGCCGCCGAGAAGATTATCGTCGGGCGGCAGCGGCTGCGCCCGGACCCGGCTGCGGGCGAGCCGCTCGGGCAGGTTCGCGGCCGGCCCCTGACTGTGCTGGCCGACGACGGCGTGCCGCTGCACGCCGAGATCAGCGGCCCGGACGACGCCCCGGTGACCATCATCTTCAGCCACGGCTACTGCCTGAGCCAGGACTGCTGGCACTTCCAGCGGCAGGCGCTGGCCGCCAGCGGGGCCCGGCTGGTCTGCTGGGATCAGCGCGGCCACGGCCGGTCCGGGCGCCGGCCCGCCGGCCCTGAGGCAGCTGACACCGCGCCGCCGGGACCCGCGGCGGGCGGGACTGCGCCGGCCGGCCCTGCGGCGGGTGATGCCGCGCCGGCCGGGTCCGGGGCAGCTGGCCCGCCGCCGGTCAGCATCGCCCAGCTCGGGGCTGACCTCGGCGCCGTGCTGGCCGCGACCGCGCCCGGCGACACCCCGGTCCTGCTGGCCGGGCACTCGATGGGCGGCATGACGATCATGGCGCTGGCCGCCTGCCAGCCTGAGCTGTTCGGCACCAAGGTCATCGGCACGGTGCTGGTTTCCACCGCCGCTTCCGGCATCGACCCGGTCAGCTGGCTGCCCGCCCCGCTGCGCCCGGTGGCCCGGCAGGCCGGCCCGTCGCTGCTGCGCGGCGCCTCGCGCAGCCGGATGGCGGCCCTGGTCGAGCGGGCCCGGCGGGCGGGCGGCGACGTGGCCTTCCTGTCCACCCGCTACCTCGCCTTCGGCGACCCGGATGTGAGCCCGGCCATCGTGGATTTCCTGGAGCGCATCATCCGGGCCACCCCGGTCGAGGTGATCGCTCAGTTCTACCTGGCCCTGGTCGACCACGACCAGCGGGCCGCGCTGGGCGCGCTGGGCCAGGCACCCGCCATCGTGCTGATCGGCGACCAGGACCGGCTCGTCGCCCCCCGGCAGGCCGGCGAGCTGGCCGCGGCGATACCCGGTGCCGAGCTGATCACCGTCCCGGGCGCCGGCCATGTGCTGATCCTGGAGCGGCCCGATATCGTGACCGGCGCGATCACCGGCCTGCTAGACCGGGTGCTGCCGCTGCCCGGCAGCCAGCCCAGGCCGGCCTGATCATGCCCGTCAGCCAGGAGCACCTCAGCAGGGAACAGGAGCCGGATGTGGGCGAGCGCCCCGACGCGCCAGCCGTGGACGAAAGCGTCGCTGTCCCCACCGCCGCGCGGATGCGTGAGCTGGGGCAGCGGCTGGCCGGGCTGCTGCGCCCTGGCGACCTGGTCGTCTTGTCGGGCGGGCTGGGGGCCGGCAAGACCACGCTGACCCAGGGCATCGGCGCGGGCCTGGGCGTGCGCGGGCCGGTCACCTCGCCGACCTTCGTCATCGCCCGGCTGCACCCGTCCCTGAGCGGCGGGCCCGACCTGGTCCATGCCGACGCCTACCGGCTGGGCAGCCGCGCCGAGGTCGACGACCTCGACCTGGACACCGACATCGACAGCTCGGTCACCGTGGTCGAGTGGGGTGAGGGCCTGGTCGAGGACCTGGCCCCCGGCTTCCTGCACGTCGCCATCGCCACCGGGCCCGGCACCGGCACCGGGCCGGGCGCCGCGGCCGCCGGATCCGGGGACAGCGCCGATGAGGCCCGGACGGTCCGGATCATCGGCTGGGGAGAGCGCTGGCGCCAGGCGGCGGACGCCGCCAGCCGGGTGCTCGGCCGGCCGCCGGAGGGCTCGTAGCAGTCCGCCGGCCGGCCCCGGCGACTGGTCACAGCTATGCCCGGCAGTTCCGACTCGTCCTAGTTCTGGCTTGTCCGCCCGGGGCGCCGTTCGCGCCACTAAACTGCGGTGATCCGCGGCCTCAGGCTGCTGTCCCGCATGGTCTTGCGTCCCGCCCGGAGGATCGTCGTGTCCCAGCAGGGCTTCCCGCCCGATCGCTCATCCCGGCTGCCGCGGGCCGGCGGCCCGCGCCGCTCCTCACGGCACGCCGGGCCCAGCCGTGATGAGCAGGACTGGGGCCAGGACGGCTGGAACCGGCAGCAGTGGGACGACGACCCGGTGGAGTGGCCGTCCGACCCCGACCCCGCCGGCGCCGGTGATGCCAGCTACGCCGGGAGTCACGCAGGCGCCGACTACGGCCAGGCAGACTACGGCCGCGCGGCGCCGCCCCCGCCGGACTCGCCCCGCGGCTGGCGGCCGGGCCGCCCGGCCCGTGACGGCTGGGCCAGCGGCGACCCGTTCAGGGCCGACGATGACGGCGAGGCGCCGCCGTGGGCGGGCCCCAGCATCCACGCCACCCGAGCCGGCGGGACCAAGCTCCGGCCCCCGGAGCCGGAGGTGGCGGAGCAGGCTCCCGCGGCAGGCGGGCGGCCGCGCCGCCGGGGCCGCGCCGCAGCCGCCCGGCTGCGCAGGTCCCGCCGCCGGGTCTACGTCTGGTGCGGGTCGGCCATCGTGGTCGCTCTCATCGTCGCGGGCGTCGCTGCCATCAAGGGCCTGCACAAGCCCGCGCCGCACAGCGGCTTTGTCACCGCCCTGCAGCCCGGTGAGTACCGCGGCGTGCCACGGGCGTGCTCATCGGTGAGCCAGGCCCTGCTGGCCAAGTCGCTGCCGGGCCAGCACCCTAAGGTCAATCCGGTCAGCACCGGCAGCGCGACCAGCCAGTGCAGCTTCAGCGTCGACAAGAAGCCGGTCTTCCGGGTGCTCGAGGTCACGATCCAGGCCTACCAGCCCAGCGCGGTGGCGGCCGGGAACGGCAGCGCCACCGCCAACGCCGAGGACGCCTTCAAGGTGACCCAGCTGAAGCTGGCCCACCCGCCCAAGAAGTCGCCGCTGCCGGCGGCCCAGATCGCCGTCGTCCCCGGGCTGGCCCAGGAGGCCTTCAGCGCGATCCAGGTGATCCACGCCGGTCCCGTGCGGACCGACCTGGTGACCGTCCTGGCCCGGCAGCACAACCTGCTGGTGACCGTCTCGCTGCAGGCGCAGGCGTCCGGCAACGGGTTCGGCCCGGTCTCGGCCGGCACCGTGCACGACTCCGCCGTCGAAGTCGCCCGCGCGGTGGCCGCCACGGCGGCCCGGCAGCCTGCCGTCAAGGCCTGACCAGGCCGGCCCCGGCGGCGCGGGTCAAAGGGCTCTTCGACTGGCCCTAGGCTGGACAACCGTGCTGCTCGCATTTGATACCGCCACCCCCGCCGTGACCGTGGCCCTGCATGACGGGACCAGGGTCGTGGCGGGCGAGTCCGCCGTGGACGCTCGCCGGCACGGCGAGCTGCTGGCGGCCACGATCGACAAGGTCCTGGCCGCGGCAGGCGCGACCCGCCGCGACCTGACCGCCATCGCCGTCGGGACCGGGCCTGGCCCCTACACCGGCCTGCGGGCCGGCCTGGTCACCGCGCGGGTGCTCGGCAGCGCGCTGGGCCTGCCGGTCGACGGCATCTGCACCCTCGACGTGATCGCCGCCGACGCGGTCGCCCACGCGGGCGGCGGTGAGTTCCTGGTCGCCACCGATGCCCGCCGCAAGGAGCTGTACTGGGCCCGCTACAGCGCCGGCGGCCAGCGGCTCGCCGGCCCGCAGGTCAGCCCGATGAGCGAGCTGGCCTCCGGCCTGCCAGTCGCCGGCCAGGGCGCCCTGCTCTACCCCGAGACCGGCGCCCGGCCGATCGAGCCCCAGTACCCGGCCGCGTCCCGGCTGGCCGCCCTGGCGGCACAGCGCCAGGCTGCCGGCCTGCCGCCCGCCCCGGCCCACCCGCTGTACCTGCGGCGGCCCGATGCCCGCGAGCCAGGCCGGCCCAAGCGGGTCACGCCATGAGGCCCGCTGCGTATCCGCCGGCCGGGGGGTCGCCAGTCCCGGCTGAGCCGGCCGCGTCCGCGCCGGGGGCGCCCTCGCCGGCCCGGCTGCGGCTGATGACGGCAGCCGACCTGGACGCCGTCCTCGCGCTGGAACTGGAGCTGTTCGGCGAGGAGGCCTGGTCGCGGCCCATGCTCGAGGGCGAGCTGGCCCAGCAGCCGGCCAGCCGGCACTACCTGGTCGCCGAGGACGCGGGCGTGACCGTCGGCTACGCCGGGCTGCTGGCCGCCGGTGCCCAGGCCGACGTGGCCACCATCGCGGTCACCGCCAGCTCGCAGGGCCGCGGCACTGGCGCGGCGCTGCTCGCCGCGCTGCTGGACGAGGCCCGCCGCCGTGGCTGCACCGAGGTATTCCTGGAGGTACGCGTGGACAACCTGCGGGCCCAGCGGCTCTACCGCTCCCGCGGCTTCGTGCAGGTCGGGCTGCGGCGCGGCTACTACCAGCCATCCGGTGCGGACGCGCTGGTCATGCGGCTGGACCTGGCCGCGGCCGGACCGCCGGCGAGCCACCGCGCTGCCGGCCAGGACCGCGGCCAGGACGTCGCCGGGGGACCGCGATGACCGCCCCGCTGGTCCTCGGCATCGAGACATCCTGCGACGAGACGGGCGTCGGGCTGGTCCGCGGCCATGAGCTGCTGGCCGACGCCGTCGCCTCCAGCGTGGCCGAGCACGCCCGGTTCGGCGGCGTCGTGCCCGAGGTGGCCAGCCGGGCGCACCTGGACGCCATGGTCCCGGCCGTCGAGCGGGCCCTGGCCACCGCCGGGGTCACGCTGGATGACGTGGACGCCCTGGCCGTGACGGCCGGGCCGGGCCTGGCCGGCGCCCTGCTGGTCGGCGTCTGCGCGGCCAAGGCCTACGCGCTGGCCCTGGGCAGGCCGCTGTACGGGGTCAACCACCTGGCCGCTCACGTAGCGGTTGACCAGCTGGAGCACGGCCCGCTGCCCGCCCCGGCCATCGCCCTGCTGGTGTCCGGCGGGCACTCCTCGCTGCTGCTGGTGCCCGACCTGGTCCAGGAGGTCGTGCCACTCGGCGCGACGATCGACGACGCCGCGGGGGAGGCCTTCGACAAGGTTGCCCGGGTGCTGGGGCTGCCGTTCCCCGGCGGCCCGCACATAGACCGCGTCGCGAAGGACGGCGACGAGCAGGCCATCTCGTTCCCGCGCGGCAAGTACCGCGACGGCACCCGCGACTTCTCCTTCTCCGGCCTCAAGACCGCGGTGGCCCGCTGGGTCGAGGCCCGCGAGGCGGCCGGGGAGCCGGTGCCGGTGGCCGATGTCGCCGCGTCGTTCCAGGAGGCCGTCGCCGACGTGCTCACCCGCAAGGCGGTCGACGCGTGCCGGGCCCAGGGGGTCGAGCACCTGGTGATCGGCGGCGGCGTGGCGGCCAACTCGCGGCTGCGCGCGCTGGCCGGGCAGCGCTGTGAGGCGGCGGGCATCCGGCTGCGAGTGCCGCGGCCGGGCCTGTGCACCGACAACGGGGCCATGGTGGCCGCGCTCGGCGCCGAGCTGGTCGCCCGTGAGGCGGAGCCATCGGACCTCAGCTTCGCCGCTGACTCGGGCCTGCCGATCACCACGGTGCTGGCCTAGCAGCGGCCCG
>DASUBV010000081.1:0-14888 GCA_035763085.1 Streptosporangiaceae bacterium
AGCGCGCGCAGCGTATGGGCGCTGACCACCGCGTCGCAGTGCGGCCAGGCCGCCGCCATGCCGCCCGCCAGCGGCTGGTAGGCCGCGCTCTTGGTGCGCGGGTTCACCCAGACGATCCGGTAGGCCACCAGGGACAGCCGCTCCATCTCCCGGCGCACGACGTAGGGGTCACCGGTGTCCCAGCCGTCCGAGACGATCAGCACCACGGCGCCGCGGGCCATGCCGCGGCGGCCGTAGAAGTCGTTGAACTCGCGCAGCGCCGCCCCGATCTTGGTGCCGCCCCGCCAGTCGGGCGCCGCCCGGCCGGCCCGCTCCAGGGCAGGGCCAGGCTGTGACCGGGCCAGCGCCGGGGTCAGCCGGGTCAGCCGGGTGGCGAAGGTGAACACCTCGGCGCTGGCCGCGCCCGCCGCGCAGTACAGCAGCTGGATCATCGCCCGCGCGTAGGGCTCCATCGACCCGGAGATATCGCACAGCACCACCAGGCGCCGGGGCCGCCGGGCAGGCGTGCGCCCGATGAGCGCGAAAGCGTGGCCGCCGGTGCGCCGGGCCCGGCGCAGCGTGGCCCGCATGTCGGTGCGCGGCCCGCCGGGCCGGCGGCGCTCGCGCCGCGACCGGCGCAGCGGCACCGCCAGCGTGATGGCCCGCATCAGGCCGGCCAGCGAGGCGAGCTCGGCCTCGGACAACTCGGCGAAATCCTGGCCGGACAGCCGCTCGGCCGTGCTGCCGAGGTACCGGTGCTCGATCTCCCGGTCCGGGGCGTCCGGCGACTCGGCCTCGCCCGCGGGCGGCAGCTCCTGGTGCCCGGCCGGGTGCTCGCGCGCTGCCTGCGCCGCCTGCGCCAGCAGGTCGGCCGGGGTGGCTGGCGGACGCGCCGGGCCGCGCGAAGCCTGGTCCGCAGCATCCCCGCCCGGGTCGTCGGGGTCGCCGAAGACGGCGGCGAACACGTCCCGGAGCAGCCGCGCCTGGTCCTTGCTGGATACCAGCGTGGCCAGCGCGCACAGGTACAGCTCCCCGATGGTGGCCGGCCGGGCGATCGTCACCGCCGCGGCGAACCGCTCGCACCGGCCGGGGCCGGCGGGCAGGCCGGCCCGCCGCAGCGCCGCCCCGAACCGGGCGGTCACCTCAGCCAGGTCATCAGCCATCCGCGCCCGGGCCCGCCCCGCCTGCTGTCTCCCCGCGCGTCGCCGCCCCGCCCGCCGGCTCGCCGTCACCCGGATCCGGTGCGGCCGCCGCCGCCAGCGCCGCGAAGCCCGTTTCGCGCACCGCGCTTACATCCTCGGCGTACTTGAGCACCGCTCCCGCCGTGCGCTGCGCGACTGCCGGGTCCAGGCCGTCGGCCCCCAGCACGTGCAGCGCCGCGGCCCAGCTGATCGCCTCGGCGACGCCGGGCGGCTTGGCCAGCTCCATGTCACGCAGCCGGGCGACGCCCCTGGCGACTTGCTCGGTGAGCGGGACGGCCGCGCCCGGAACCCGGCGCCGGATGATGGCCGCCACCCGGTCGGCGTCGGGGTAGTCGATCCAGTGGTACAGGCACCGGCGCTTGAGCGCGTCGTGCAGGTCACGGGTCCGGTTGGAGGTGAGCACCACCACCGGCGGGTGCGCGGCGGTGCGGGTGCCCAGCTCGGGGATGGTCACGGCAGACTCGGCCAGCAGCTCGAACAAGAACGCCTCGAACTCGTCGTCGCCCCGGTCTACCTCGTCGATCAGCAGCACCGCCGGACGCGGGCCGGGGTGCGACAGGGCGGCCAGCAGCGGGCGTCGCAGCAGGAACTCGTCGCTGAACAGGTCCGCCTCGCGCGGCGCCTCGCCACGCGCCTCGGCCAGCCGGATGGCCAGCAGCTGCCGCGGGTAATTCCACTCATACAGAGCCTCGGCCGAGGTCAGCCCCTCATAGCACTGCAGCCGGATGAGCGGCGTGTCCAGCACCGTGGCCAGGGCCTTGGCCGCCTCGGTCTTGCCCACCCCCGGCTCGCCCTCCAGCAGGATGGGCTGGCCCATCCGGGCCGCGAGGAACAGCGCGGTGCCCAGCGCCTCGTCGGCCAGGTAGCCGATGTCATCCAGCGCCTTCAGCAGCGCGCTCACGTCGGGCAGCTGCCCGTCCAGCTCACTCATCGGCACCCGCCGAAACGAAGATCCGCACCTGTCCATGATGCGGCAGCCGGGCCGGTCACGAGACCGCCAGGTCGGTGCGCAGCGGGCGGCCCTGGATCGCCGACCACACGCTGGCCGGGGTGAGCGGCATGTCAGCGTGCCGGACGCCGAACGGTGCCAGCGCGTCCAGCACCGAGTTGACGACGGCCGGCGGTGAGCCCACGGTGGCCGACTCACCCACGCCCTTGGCCCCGATCGGGTGGTGCGGCGAGGGCGTCACCGTCTCGCCCAGCTCCCAGGACGGGCATTCCACCGCGGTGGGCAGCAGGTAGTCCATGAACGAGCCGCCCAGGCAGTTGCCGTTCTCGTCATAGGCAATGACCTGCATCAGCGCCATCCCGACCCCGTCCGCCAGCCCGCCGTGCACCTGGCCTTCCACGATCATCGGGTTGATCCGCACGCCGCAGTCATCTACCGCGATGAACCGCCGGACCTTGACCGCGCCGGTGCCCGGATCGACGTCGGTCACGCAGATGTAGGCGCCGAACGGGAAGGTCAGGTTGGGCGGGTTGTAGACGGTCTCCGCGTCCAGGTGCCCTTCCACGCCGTCGGGCAGCTCCACCGAGCCGTGCGCGGCCATCGCGATCTGCGGGATGGTCGCCGACTGCTCCGGGTCGCCGCGCACCTGCCAGGCGCCGCCGGTCCACTCCAGGTCGTCCGCCGACACCTCCAGCATGGCCGCCGCGACAATCCGGGCGCGCTCCCGGACCTTGCGGGCCACCACGACGGCCGCCGCGCCGGAGACCGGTGTCGAGCGGGACCCGTAAGTACCTAGCCCAAACGGGGTGACATCGGTATCCCCGTGCACGACCTCCACGTCGTCCGGGGTAAGCCCCAGTTCCTGGGCCACGATCTGGGCGAATGTCGTCTCGTGGCCCTGGCCCTGCGTCTGGACGGAGATGGCCAGCACCGCCTTGCCGGTCGGGAACACGCGCAGGTCAGCGCCGTCGGCCATGCCCAGGCCCAGGATGTCCATGTGCGCGCGGGGGCCCGCCCCCACCCCCTCGGTGAAGAAGCTCAGCCCGATGCCCATGTACTCGCCGCGCTGCCGGCGCTCGGCCTGCTCGGCACGCAGCTCGTCGTAGCCCGCCATGTCCATGGCCAGCGCCAGGGCCCGCGGGTAGTTCCCGGAGTCGTACTGCCAGCCGGTCGGGCTGGGATAGGGGAACTGCTCAGGGCGCAGCAGGTTGCGCAGCCGCAGCTGCGCCGGGTCCATATCTAGCTCTCTGGCCAGCAGGTCGACCATCCGCTCGACCAGGTAGACCGCCTCGGTGATGCGGAACGAGCAGGCGTAGGCCACGCCGCCGGGCGCCTTGTTGGTGTGCACCGCGGTCACCTGGCAGTGCGCGGCCTGCAGATCGTAGGACCCGGTGAAGATGTGGAAGAAGCCGGCCGGGACCTTGGTGGGCTGGGCGGTGGCGTTGAACGCGCCGTGGTCGGCCAGCACCTTCGCGCGCAGGCCCAGGATACGGCCGTCGCGGGTGGCGGCAATCTCGCCGTGCATGTGGTAGTCGCGGGCGAAGGAGGTCGACATCAGGTTCTCCGACCGGTCCTCCACCCACTTGACCGGGCGGCCGGTGAGCATGGTCCCGACGATCGTGCACAGGTAGCCAGGGTAGACCGGCACCTTGTTTCCGAAGCCGCCGCCGATATCGGGGGAGACGACCCGGATCTTGTGCTCGGGGATGCCTGCCACCAGGGCATA
Organism: Streptosporangiaceae bacterium; assembly: GCA_035763085.1. Classification (GTDB taxonomy): domain Bacteria; phylum Actinomycetota; class Actinomycetes; order Streptosporangiales; family Streptosporangiaceae; genus DASUBV01. The sequence continues at coordinate 3,857 of DASUBV010000081.1, forward strand.
CATGGTCCGGTGCGCGTGCGGCGCCTGAGTGGTGGACCACAGGGTGAGCTTCCCGCTCACCGAGTCCAGGTCGGCCACCATGCCGCAGGTCTCCAGCGGCGCGGGGTGCGAGCGGGGGTAGAGCATGTCCTGTGTCACCACGACGTCGGCCGAGGCGAACGCGGCATCGGTCGCGGCCGCGTCGCCCGCTTCCCAGTCGAAGATGTGGTTGCTGGTCTTGCCCAGGTCGTCGCGCACCACCGGGGCGCCGGAGTCCAGGGCCCGTTCCGCGTCAATGACCGGCGGGAGCGGCTCGTACTCCACATTGATGAGCTCCAGCGCGTCCCGCGCCGAGTACCGGTCCGTGGCGACGACGAACGCCACCTCCTGGCCCTGGTAGCGGACCTTGTCGGTGGCCAGCACCGCCTGCACGTCCCGCGACAGCGTGGGCATCCAGGCCAGGTCCCGGCGAGCCAGGGTCTCCCCGGTGATCACCGCCTCGACTCGCGGGTGAGCGAGGGCGGCCTCGGTGTCCACCGACAGGATCCGGGCATGCGCCAGCGGGCTGCGCAAGATCGCGCCGTACAGCATGCCGGGCAGCTGGATGTCGTCCACGAAGCGGCCCCGGCCGCGGATGAACCGGGCGTCCTCCTTGCGGCGGACCGGCCCGTAGGCCCCCGGCGCCGGGCTGGCCGGCTCCTGCTGGCCCGGCACGGGCGGGCCGGTCATCCGGCCGGCTCGGAGTGCTTGGCGGCCCACTGGATCGAGCGGACAATGTTCTCATATCCGGTGCAGCGGCAGATCTGACCGGAGATCGCCTCGCGGATCTGCTCGGCTGACGGGTCGGGGTTGTGGTCGAGCAGCCACCGGGCGGTCATCAGCATGCCGGGCGTGCAGAAGCCGCACTGCAGCCCGTGACACTGGGCGAATCCCTCCTGAACGGGGTCAAGCCGCCCGCCGGACTCCAGGCCCTCCACGGTGCGCACGCGGCGGCCGTCGGCCATCGCGGCCAGCATCGTGCAGGATTTGACCGGGATGTCGTCCAGCCACACCACGCAGGCCCCGCAGTTCGAGGTGTCGCAGCCCCAGTGCGAGCCCGTGAGCCGCAGCTCGTCGCGCAGGAAGTGGATCAGCAGCAGCCGCGGCTCGATCTCCCGGCGGTAGCTCGTCCCGTTGACCGTCACGGTGATCTGCATCATCGCGGCCGCCCCCCGCCCGCCGGGGCCGCGGCCGGCCCGGCGGACGCCGCTGTGGCCGGCGCCGCGCGCAGGAACGCCCGGCGCAGCGCCCGGGTGGTCAGCTCGCGGGCCAGGTGCCGCTTGTAGTCGGCCGGCCCGCGCTGGTCGGTGACCGGCGCGCAGTGCTCAGCCGCGATCTCGCCGGCTCGCGCGAAGGTGTCCTCGGTCGCGGCCGCGCCGGCCAGGAAGTCCTCGGCCTCGGCCGCGGCGAAGTTCCGGGCGCCGACGGCCGACAGGCCGATCCCGGCCGCCGCGATCGTGTCCCCGCGCAGCCACAGCGCCGCCCCGGCCGCGCCGACCGGCCAGTCGCCGACCCGGCGGCCGACCTTCTCATACGCGCTGCCCCGCCGGATGCCGCTGGCCTCGTCCCGGCGCCGGCCGGGCCGCCCGCCGTCCTGCCAGATCGCGATCTGGATCTCGATGAGGATCTCGCCCGGCGCCACCACCGTCTCGTACGGCGCGGTGTGAAAGTCGCGGGCGGGCACCATCCGGGTGCCGTCCCGCCCGCGGATCACCATCGTGGCCTTCAGCGCCGCGAATGCCGCGGACAGGTCCTCGGACGGGTCGGCCTGGCACAGCGACCCGCCGATGGTGCCCCAGTTGCGCACGATCGGGTCGGCGATCACCCGCTCGGCATCGTGCAGGACCGGCAGCAGATCGCCGGCCGCCGCCGAGTCCAGCAGCTCGGCATGCCGGGTCAGGGCACCGATCCGCAGCTCGCCGTCCGTCACGCTGAGGTAGGACAGCTCGGTGAGCCCGTTGATGTCGACCAGCGTCTCCGGCTGAGCCAGCCGCAGCTTCATCATCGGGATCAGGCTGTGCCCGCCGGCCAGCACGCGCGACTCCGGGCCGAACCGGGCCAGCAGCTCAAGCGCATGCTCGACGGTCGTGGCCTTCTCGTACTCGACATGCGCTGGAACCTGCACGTGTCCCTCCCGGTGAGTCGAGTGTAGGCACGTCACGCCGCGCGGCGCGCTACCGGGCTGGCCAGCCGGCGGGCGGGCCGGCGGCACAGTGCCGGCGGCGGTTGCTGGCTGGGCAATAATCGACACTGTCATGACGCTCACCCAGCTGAACGCGTTCGTGCTGGTCGCCAGGCTCGGGTCGGTGACCGCGGCGGCCAGCGCGCTCGGCGTCAGCGAGCCGGCCGTGTCCCAGGCCCTGTCCGCCCTGCGGCAGCACCTGGGCGACCAGCTGGTCACCCGCGGCCCGGGCGGGATGACGCTGACCGCCGGCGGTTCCCGGCTGCTGGCCACCGCCTCCCAGATCGTGGTACTCGGCGCCGAGGCGCACGCGGCGGTCCGGGCCGCGCAGGGCGCCCCCGAGCAGCTGCGCGTCGTGGCCACCTCGGCGATCGCCGAGTTTGTCCTCAGCCCGCTGACCGAGGCCTTCACCCGCCGCTACGCGGGGTCGGTAGAGGTGTCCACCGGCGTCGCGGTCACCAGCGAGATGGGGGTGCTGGTCGGCAACCGGCTGGCCGACATCGCGATCGGCTCCAGCGTGGCCGGCGACCAGGGCCTGGCCGTCGTCACCGAGCCGATCTTCCGGTACCGCCTGGTTGTCGTCGGCGGCCGGTCCCGGCCCCGCGAGGCTCCCGGGCAGCGGCGCTGGCTGGTCGACCCGTCGGGCACCGACCCGGGCAGCGACACCGGCCAGCTGCTGGCCATGCTGGGCATCCCCGACTCGCGCATCGGCGTGTTCCCGAACCAGACCGCCGCCTGGGCCGCCGCCGCTGACGGGACGGGCGTGGCCCCGGCCGTCGAGCACCTGGTCGCCCAGCAGGTCCGCCGCGGCGAGCTGCTGCTGGTCGAGGCCCCCGGCACGCCGCTGGATGCCTACTGGCACGTGACCATGCTGGAACGCCAGTACCGCAGCGCTGCTGCCAGCGCATTCCGCCGGTTCCTGGGCACGCCCGAGGCCATGCAGCTGATGCGGGCCCCGGCCGCCGGGGTGCCGCCGTCCCGGTTCCGCCCTCCCGTCTATGTGACGATCTGGAGCTGATCGGCCGAAATAGCACGTCAGCGGCCTGGAGATGACCAAGCGCAGCCACCGGGCCACCACTTAAGCAAGTGCTTATTCGGCCCTTGCGGGCCGCCGGAAGCTGACCAATGATCGCCCTCATCGGCAACGCCGGTGCCGACGGCACCGGGGGCAGGAGCGCGGCCATGAGGATCGAGTCCAGCGGCCACAGCAAGGGCAATCCGCGCCTGTTCGAGCTGGTGGAGCATGCCCCCAAGACCGGCAAGAGCCCCACGGTCTGGGCCTGGCCGGAGCTGATGGACTACCTCAAGATCGCCGGCCAGCCGGTCGCCGGCCCGTGGCCGCCGCACCAGGAGCCCCGTCCCGATCCGGCGGAGGAGAGCCTGCCGGTGGCCGTCCCCGACCCGGAGGCCCCCGACCCGGAGGCAGCGCCGCGCGAGCGGGAGTGACCGGTTCATGACCATGCGCCCGTATTCCTGGGGAGGATCACATGTATCCGTCTCGGTTCCGTTACGAGGCGCCGCGGTCGCTGGATGAGGCGATCGGGCTGCTGCACGACGGCGGCGAGGATGCCAAGGTGCTCGCGGGCGGCCAGAGCCTGGTCCCCCTGATGAAGCTGCGGTTCGCCTCGCCCGAGCTGATCGTCGACATCAACAACCTGCCCGGCCTGGCCTACCACCGCCAGGACACCGACGGGAGCCTGCGGGTCGGCGCGCTGTGCCGGCATGCCGACCTGGAGCACTCGGCCCTGCTGGCGGCCGCCCACCCGACCATGGCCGCCGCCGCGCCGCTGATCGCCGACCCCCTGGTCCGCAACCGCGGCACTCTGGTCGGGTCGATCTGCCACGCCGACCCGCAGGGTGACTGGGCGTCGGTGGCCACCGCGCTCGGCGCATCCATCGTCGCGGCCGGGCCCGGCGGGCGGCGCACCATCCCGGTCGCGGGCTTCATCGCCGGGCCGTTCCAGAACACCCTGGCGCCCGACGAGATCGCCGTCGAGGCGGTCTTCCCCGCCGCGCAGGGCACCCGCTCGGGCGGCTACCTGAAGCTGGAGCGCCGGGTCGGCGACTTCGCCACGGTCGGCGTCGCGGTCGCCCTGGAGACCTCCGGCCGGGTGGTGACCCAGGCGGGCATCGCGCTGACCGGCGTGGGCGGGTCCACCATCGCGGCGACGGCGGCCGAGCAGGCGCTGACCGGCCGCGAGCTGACCAGCGAGGTCATCGAGGAAGCCGCGGCCGCCGCGGCCGCCGCGGCCCGGCCCAAGACCGACCATCGCGGCAGCGCCGAGTACAAGCGGCACATGGTGGCCACCTTCGTGACGCGGCTGCTCAGCACCTCTGGTCGCCCGCAGGGCGACACCGGGGGTTCCAGGGGGTCGCCCCCCGGGCCAGACAGCGAGCCGGACGCGGGCGCGGCCTCCGGCACTCCGGGAAAGGCAGCCTGACATGACCACGGTCTATGACGACCTCAGCGATGCCGAGTCCGGCGACGTTCCGGTCAGCCGGATCCGGTTCACGATCAACGGCAAGAAGAAGATCGCCGAGGTGGAGCCCCGGCTGCTGCTGTCCCACCTGATCCGCCGGGGCCTGGGGCTGACCGGCACGCACATGGGCTGCGACACGACCAACTGCGGCGCCTGCACCGTGCTGGTGGACGGCCGCGCGGTGAAGTCCTGCACCATGCTGGCGGTCCAGGCCGACGGGCACGAGATCACCACCATCGAGGGGCTGGCCGGGGCCAGCGAGCTGCACCCGCTGCAGGAGGGCTTCCGGCAGGAGCACGGCCTGCAGTGCGGGTTCTGCACGCCGGGGATGATGATGGCCGCCTCCCAGCTGCTGGCCGACAACCCCGACCCCTCCGAGGAAGACATCCGCTGGGCCCTGTCGGGCAATCTGTGCCGCTGCACGGGCTACCAGAACATCGTCAAGTCGGTGCTGTGGGCCGCCGAGAAGCTCCGCTCAGCGGGCTAGCCGGGAGGATGACGTGACAGCACTGGACGAAATCAAGATCGGCGGGCTCGGCGCCAGCCGCAAGCGGGTGGAAGACAGCCGGTTCATCCGCGGCAAGGGCAACTACACCGACGACATCACGCTGCCCGGCATGCTGCACATGGAGATCCTGCGCAGCCCGCTGGCGCACGCGCGGATCAAGTCGATCGACGCCAGCCGGGCCTGGGACATCCCCGGCGTGCACCTGGTGCTGACCGGCGAGATGATGGCGACCCGCAACCTGGCCTGGATGCCGACCCTGTCCTATGACACCCAGGCGGTACTGGCCACCGACAAGGTGCGCTTCCAGGGCCAGGAAGTGGCCTGCGTCATCGCTGACGACCCCTACATCGCCAAGGACGCCTGCGAGGCCATCGACGTCGAGTACGAGCCGCTGCCGCCGATCGTCAGCCCGCAGCAGGCGCTGGCCGCCGGCGCGCCGGTGATCCGCGACGACAAGGAGAGCCAGGCCGACAACGTCATCTACAACTGGGAGGTCGGCGACCGCGCCGGCACCGACGCCGCCTTCGAGCAGGCCGACGTGATCTCCCGGCTGCAGCTGCACTACCCGCGCTCGCACCCGTCGCCGATCGAGTGCTGCGGCTCGATCGCGGACTTCGACCGGTCCACCTCCAAGCTCACCGTCTACATGACCACCCAGGCGCCGCACATCATCCGCGCCGCCGTGGCGCTGGTTGCCGAGCTGCCCGAGCACATGATCCGGATCGTGTCCCCCGACATCGGCGGCGGATTCGGCAACAAGGTCCCGGTCTACCCCGGCTATGTCTGCTCGATCCTGGCTTCCATCCTGCTGGAGCGGCCGGTCAAGTGGATCGAGGACAAGTCCGGCAACCTGATCTCCACCGGCTTCGCCAGGGACGTCTACCTGGACGGCGAGATGGCGCTGCGCAAGGACGGGAAGATCCTCGGCGTCCGGATCCGCACCGACGCCGACCACGGCGCGTTCTTCTCCGACGCCCAGCCCAGCAAGTTCAAGATCGGGCTGCTGCACTCGACGTTCGCCGCCTACGACGTCCCGGCCGGGCACATCATGGCCCGCGGCACCTACACCAACAAGGCCCCCGGCGGGGTGGCCTACCGGTGCTCATTCCGGGTCACCGAGGCCATGTTCTTCCAGGAGCGGATGGTGCACGCGGCCGCCGGCGACCTGGGCATGGACCCGGCCGAGTTCCGCCGCATCAACCTGGTCCGTGACGACCAGTTCCCGCACCGGACCCCGTTCGGCTTCCTGCTCGACTCCGGCCAGTACGCCAGGTGCCTGGAGGTGGGGCTGGCGGCCATCGGCTACGAGGACTTCCGCCGCCAGCAGGCCGAGGCCCGCAAGCAGGGCCGGCTGCTGGGCCTGGGCATCTCGACGATGACCGAGCCGCTGGGCGCGGGCAACAGCCGCGAGTTCGACATCCTCGGCATCAAGATGTTCGACTCGGCCGAGCTGCGGGTGCACATGACCGGCAAGGCGATCGTCCGCACCGGGGCCAAGACCCAGGGCCAGGGCCACGAGACGACGTGGGCCCAGATCGTCAGCCACGAGCTGGGCATCCCGGCCGAGGACATCACCGTCGAGGAGGGTGACACCGACACCGCGCCGTTCGGCATGGGCACCTATGCCTCGCGGTCCACCCCGGTGGCCGGCGCGGCGGTGGCGATGGTGTCGCGCAAGGTGCGGGCCAAGGCCAGGAAGCTGGCCGCGCACCTGCTGGAGGTCTCCGAGGAAGACGTCGAGTGGGAGCTGGGCCGCTTCTACGTGCGCAGCGCGCCGGACCGGGGGGTGACCATCCAGGAGTGCGCCATGGCCGCCTACAGCAACATGCCCGACGGCATGGAGCCCGGCCTGGAGAACGTCGCCTATTACGACCCGCCCAACCTGACCTGGCCGTTCGCCGCCTACTTCGTGACCGTGGAGGTCGACCCGCAGACCGGGGTGTGGGACGTGCTCAACATGGTCGCCGTAGATGACTGCGGCGTCCGGATCAATCCCATGATCGTCGAGGGGCAGATCATGGGCGGGCTGACCGAGGCCTACGCGATGGCCAACATGCAGTTCATCACCTTCGATGCCGAGGGCAACTGCGTGGGCTCGAACTACATGGACTACCTGCTGCCGACGGCCTGGGAGACGCCGGGCTTCGAACTGCACAGCGAGGTCGTCACCCCGAGCCCGCACCACCCGATCGGCGCCAAGGGCATCGGCGAGTGCGCGGCCGTCGGGGGGCCGGCCGCCTTCGTCAACGCCGTGCTGGACGCGCTGTCCGGCACCGGCGTCCGCAATATCGACATGCCTTTGCTGCCCGACCGGGTATGGGAGGCAGTCACCTACCACCGCGACGTGTCGGGTGCCCCGCCGGTGCGCGCGGACGACTAGCAGGGGAGATGGCGTGATGGACAGCTGGGACGTGCTGGCGCAGGCCAGCGACCTGGCCCGGCGGGGGGAGGCGTGCGCGCTGGCGACGGTGGTCTGGCGGCAGGGCCCCTCGTCCAGCCAGCAGGGCTCCCGGGCGATCATCACCGCCGACGGCGAGCTGCGCGGCTGGATCGGCGGCGCCTGCGCCGAGCCGGCGGTCATCCGGGCCGCCCGTCAGGTCATCGCGGAGGGATCGGCTCGCCTGCTGCTGCTGGGCAGCCCCGCCCAGTTCGGCGAGTCCGTCCCGGACGGCATGACGGTGGTGCCGATCTCCTGCCAGAGCGAGGGCGCGCTGGAGGTCTACATCGAGCCGGTCGTGCCCGCGCCCAGCCTGGTGGTCGTCGGCCGGTCGCCAATGGCCGCGACGCTAACCGAGCTGGCCCGCGCGGTCGGCTGGCAGGCCCGGCTGATTCCCGGCGAGGAGTTCAGCACCGCGGACGCGGACGCCAGCTCGATGGTGGTGGTGGCCACCCAGGGCCACGGCGACGAGGAGGCCGTCGAGCAGGCGGCCGCGGCCCGGCCGGCCTACCTGGGCCTGGTCGGCTCGGCGCGGCGCGGCGCGGCTGTCCTGGGCTACCTCGCCGAGCGCGGCGTGCCGCGTGACCAGCTCGACCGGGTCCGCGTGCCCGCGGGCCTGGACCTCGGACCGACCAGTCATCAGGAGATCGCCGTCGCGATCCTGGCTGAGCTGGTTCAGCTGCGGGCCGACGGCACGCTCAGCACCGGCGTCCCGGCCGCGGCCGGCGGCCGCGCGCCGGCGGAGGCGACCGACCCGGTCTGCGGGATGACCGTGACCGCCGGCCCGGGCAGCCGGCCGCTGGAGCATGGCGGCACCACCTATTACTTCTGCAGTGCCGGCTGCCGGCGGGCATTTGAGGCCGAGCCCGCCGCCTACGCGAAGGATGAGTCGCGATGCTGATCAAGAACGAGTTCGAGGTCGGGCAGCCGGTCGACAAAGTGTGGTCGTTCTTCGACAACATCCCCCAGGTGGCGGCCTGCCTGCCGGGCACCGAGCTGACCGCCGATCACGGCGACAACTCCTACGACGGCCGGGTCGCCGTGCGGATGGGCCCGGTGAAGCTCCAGTTCGCCGGCACCGCGAAGATCACCGAGCGCGACGAGGCAGCAAAGCGGATCGTGGTCGACGCCAGCGGCGCTGAGGTCCGCGGCCGCGGCCAGGCCAGCATGGTCGTGACGGCCCGGCTGACACCCGCCGGCCGCGGCACCCGGGTCGGCGTCGACCAGGACCTCCAGCTGGCCGGGGCGGCCGCCCAGTACGGGCGCGGCATGATCTCCGACGTCACGGCCGTGCTGATGCGGGACTTCTCGGCCAACCTGATGCACCGGATTGACGCGCTGGAACGCGGCGAGTCGCCCGGCCAGATCGCCACCGCCAGCCCGGCCAGCGGCTTCCGGCTCGGCCTGCAGGCCGCCCAGCTCGCGCTGATGCGGGTCTTCCGCCGGTTCTTCCTGCCCTACCAGCCCCGCCCGAGCTAAGGAGGCAGACCCATGGTCTTGTGGTGGATCGGCAACGTGATCCTGCTGGTCGTGGTCCTGCCCGTGGTGATCGCCCTGCTCAACCGGGTGCTCGCCGCCCTGGAGCGGATCCGCGCGGCCACCGACGACATCCTGGCCGGCGGCGTGCAGCTCGTCGGTGAGCTCGACGAGGTGCCCGAGCTGCTGGCCACGACCGACCGGACCGTTCATGACGTCTCCGTCGGCGCCGTCCGCTACGCGGGCTCCGTCGCGAAACTGCTGGGCTCCTGACCACGGGGCTAGCGGAAGGGAGCAAGGCCATGCCAGCTGCAGCCTGGATGACCGTGGCCGTCGCGGGACTGATCATCGCCATCACCGCGGTCGGCCTGATCCGGGTCATCTTCCACCTGCGCGCGATCCGCGCCACGCTGCGCGCCACCACCGGCGGGGTGCAGGCGGTCGCCGAGCTGACCAGCCCGGTGCCCGAGCGGCTGACCTCGGTCAACGCCAGCCTCAAGCCGGTCAGAGACTTCTGCGAGACGGTCTGATGAACACGAGCACTCAGCACAGCGCCGGGAGGGCACGATGACCGGGACTGTCGCGGCCGCAGCCGCCGCGGACAACACCAGCACCTTCGGCTGGATCCTCGGCTACACGATCGGCGGGGTCATCCTGGTGGTGGTGGTCGTCCTGGTGGTGACGATCCTGCTGCTGGCCCGCTCGATCGGCGACGAGGCACCCAAGATCAATGACTCGCTCAAACGGGCCGTGACCAACACCGCGCCGCTGGGCGCGCTGCGCACCACCATCGAGCACGCCACGATCATCATCGGCGGCCTGCAGCGCGGCCGCGCGCGGCTGGGAGGGTGATGATGCACACGCTGGCCCTGTCGGATACGACACAGACGCTGTGGTGGAGCGCGATCGGCGTCGGCTTCTTCGTGGTGATCGCGGTCGCGGCCCTGCTGAGCCTGCTCATCTACCTCATCAAGGTCATTGACCGCCGGGTCGTCGAGGTCCGGGAAACCCTGAAGGCGGCGGAGGCGAACACTGCCGATGCCGAGCTCATCCCCCAGGTGGCCGGCGGCGTCGAGGCGGTCCTGGCCGAGGGGCTGCAGCATCATCTGTTCCTCGGCCGGGTGCTCGGAAAGGTGCGGCTATGACAGCGCTAGTCGTCGTCACGGTCATCGTCATCGTGCTGCTCATCGCCGGCCTGGCCTTCTACCTGTTCTGGGCGGGGACGCTGCTGAACAAGGTCGCCGCGAACCTGGAGGAGTCGGCCGGGCTGGTCACGAAGATCGGCGACAACGCCCGGGTGATCAAGCCCGGCGTGGAGCACATCAACCGGACCGGCGGCGTGGTCGCGGGGGCGCTCCCGTTGCTGTACGGGATGGCCGAGGACATCGTCGCCGGCGTCGCACCGCGACCCGAGCCGCCCGCCGAGCCCCCGGTGGCCCGTCCCGCCTCCGGCCGCCGCCGCTCCCGCCTCCACGACGCAGTCGGTTACAGAAGTTAACCCAGGGGGGCCGCCTCCTGGAACCCCCAGTGCTGAAGGCCTCCTGCCCCCAGACCCCCCTGGAGGGTCGCTGCAGGCCGACCCTCCAGGCCAGCCCTTCGGGCCGTCCTTCCGGACCGTCCTTCGCGACCGAGAACCCTGGTGGGCCAGTGTGGTAGGGAGCTGCCTATAAGCCCTTCGGGCCGTCCCTTACGGGCCTCCTTCGCGACCGCCCCGGGGTTCCGGGGCGGGACGCCTCCGGTCTGGGGGTCCGGGGATAATTTCCCTAACGTCGCCGCGGCGTATCCGGCAACGTCCCGTGCTCGCTCTGGCCGATCCAGTGGTCTTTCCAGGCCTGGTCGTAGCGCTCGGTGTTGCACGTGGGGCGGTAGACCGCGATCAGCTCGCGGGCGATCTGCTCGCGGTGCGCCCGCGTCCCGCCCGGCACCTCGAA
>DASUBV010000082.1:0-18200 GCA_035763085.1 Streptosporangiaceae bacterium
GGCGTGTGGGTGCGGGCCGGGCCGCGGCCCGGAGTCCGCCTTGCCCCCAGCGGAGGATCCATGTCCGGTACTGTCGCGTCCCCCGGCCCGGCCGCCCCGTCCGCGCCTGCGCCCGCCCCGCGGCCCAAGCCGCGGACCGATGGCGCCGCGGTCAAGGAGATCAACGAGGCACTGGAGGTGATCCGGCACCGGGCCGAGGAGATCCGCAGCGCGCCCGAGCAGCACAAGCCCCGGCTGGTGGTGTCGGACCAGGTGCGCGGGACCAGCATCCTGGACAAGATCGCCGACGCGGTGAACAAGTTCTGCGGCTCGATGTATGTCTTCATCGGCATCACGACGGGCATCGTGGCCTGGCTGTTCCTGGGCAACGTGGTGGGCTTCGACAAGACGCCGTGGCCGCTGCTGCTGACCATCCTCAACCTGCCGCAGCTGTCGATCATGATCTCGCTGCAGGTCAGCGCGAACCGGGCGCAGACGGCCAGCGACAAGCGGGCGATCGCCGACCACGAGACGCTCATCGCTTTGCACACCATGGCGTCGCAGCAGCTCGACCTGCTGCACAAGCAGGACCAGGTGCTGGAGATGCTCAGCCGGTTCGCCAGCAAGGACATGCCGGGCCGCCAGGAGCAGATCCAGGACTGCGTGAACGAGATCCTGGCCAGGGTGTCTGCGGGTCCCGCGACGGCCTGACCCGGCCCTGACCCGGCCGGAGACCTCCTGACCGGCCCGGAATATCAGCTCTGGGCGGACATCGGAGGCATGCGGGGGGCCGGCCGGCATATTTTGCCGCCGGATCGCGTACTCATGGGTATGACCAAGAAGCCGGTTCCGCCGCCGCCGGGTGACCGCCCCGTCAAGACAGCGCCGCCGCCCCCGCCCAAGTGGCGGTTCTGGCTGTGGCCGGTCGCCATACTGGTCACCATCGGGCTGTACCTGTTCCTGCCGGCGATTCACGTGTCCTCGCCGGTCAACCTGAGCTACTCCCAGTTCACCCAGCAGGTGGCCCAGCACAAGGTCAAGACCGTCGAGTTCCAGAGCGTCGCGTCGGGCAACAACACCCCGGCCACCGGCAAGCTGACCAACGGCAAGGACTACACCACGGTCATCGCGGGCGGGGCCAGCCCCGCCTTCGCCAACCAGCTCAAGTCGCAGGGCGTGCAGAGCGTCAGCGCCGACCAGCCCAGCTCCGGCCTGGGCACCGAGGTGCTGTCGTGGGTGATCCTGCTGCTGCCGATCATCGTGGTGTTCTGGCTGTTCCGGCGGATGGCGCGGGCCGGCGGCGCGGCCGGCGGCGGCCTGCAGGGCGTGCTGGGCGTGGGCCGGTCGCGGGCCAAGGTGTTCGATGCCGAGCGGCCGAACACCAAGTTCACCGACGTGGCCGGCTACGAGGGCGCCAAGGCTGAGGTCGCCGAGGTCGTGGACTTCCTGCGGCACCCCGACCGGTACCGGCGCGCCGGGGCCATGGCGCCGCGCGGCGCCCTGATGATCGGCCCGCCCGGCACCGGCAAGACGCTGCTGGCCCGCGCGGTGGCCGGCGAGGCGTCGGTGCCGTTCTTCTCGGTGGCCGGCTCCAGCTTCGTGGAGATGTTCGTCGGCGTCGGCGCGGCCCGGGTGCGCGACCTGTTCGCCGAGGCGCGCAAGCGGGCGCCCGCGATCATCTTCGTCGACGAGATCGACGCCATCGGCCAGCGCCGGGCGGGCTCGGGCGCGGTGGTGGCCAACGACGAGCGCGAGCAGACGCTGAACCAGCTGCTGTCGGAGATGGACGGCTTCGACATGACCGAGGGCATCGTGGTGCTCGGCGCCACCAACCGGCCCGAGGTACTCGACCCCGCCCTGCTGCGGCCCGGCCGCTTCGACCGGCAGATCACCATCCCGCTGCCGACCCTCACCGAGCGCGCGGCCATCCTCGCCGTGCACGTCCGGGACAAGAAGCTCGGCCCCGGCGTCGACCTGAACGTGGTGGCCCGCGGCACGCCCGGCTTCTCCGGCGCCGACCTGGCCAACCTGGCCAACGAGGCGGCCATCTTCGCCGTCCGCGACGGCCGCGAGGTGCTGACCGCCGCCGACTTCGACAACGCGCGGGACCGGATCCTGCTCGGCCGCCGCGAGGGCTCCAACGTGCTGCTGCCCGAGGAGAAGCACGCGGTCGCGATTCACGAGGCCGGCCACGCCCTGGTCGCGGCGCTGTCCGAGCACGCCGACCCGGTGTCCAAGGTGACGATCCTGCCGGCCGGCCAGGCGCTGGGCGTGACCCAGCAGCTGCCGCTGGTCGAGCGGCACCTGTACGGCGAGGACTACCTGTACGACAGCCTCGCGGTGCGCCTGGGCGGCCGCGCCGCCGAGCTGGTCGAGCTCGGCCAGGGGTCCACCGGCGCGGCCAACGACCTGGCCAGCGCCACCGACCTGGCCACCAAGATGATCCGCGAGTTCGGCCTGTCACCGGAGCTGGGCCCGGTCGGCTATCCCGAGGGCGGCTCGGTGTTCCTGGGCGGCGGCGCGCAGGGCGTGTCCAGCCGGCCCTTCGCCGAGGCCACCCAGGCCGCCATCGACCGGGAGGTCGCCCGGCTGCTGCGCGAGGCGGAGGAGACCGCCACCGGCAAGATCCGCGGCCACCGCGCCGAGCTCGGTGAGCTGGTGCAACTGCTGCTGGAGCGCGAGACCGTCGACGGCGAGGAGGTGTACCGGATCGCCGGGCGCCCGGTTCCCGGCCGTCACCCCGACGAGCTGACCGTGGCCCCGCGCGCCGTGGCGACCGCCGACGCCGGGCGCGACGGCAGCGGGTAACCGGCCCGGGCAGCAGGTCGCGCCTGATTGAATGCGAAACGATGAAGCTGCTCGTACTCTCGGCGCACGACGTGCGCGGGCTGCTGGGTTACCCCGCGTGCGTGGCCGCGATGCGGGTCGCCTTCACCGAGCTGTCCGCGGGCCGGGCTGACCAGCCGCTGCGCACCTGGACCAGCTCGGCGGCCGTGCCCGGCCTGACCGGGATCATGCCCGCGCTGCTGCCCGGCCCGGCGCGCATCGCCTACGGGCTCAAGGTCATCAGCATCCGGCCCGGCAACGCCGCCCGCGGCGCGGACACGCACCTGGGCCTGATGCTGCTGTCCGACTTCGGTACCGGCGAGCCGCTGGCCGTGCTGAACGCCTCGGCGCTCACCGAGATGCGCACCGCCGCGGTGTCCGTGCTGGCCACCGACGTGCTGGCCCGGCCCGGCGCCAGTGACCTGGCGATCGTCGGCACCGGCGCGCAGGCCCGCGCGCACGCCCTGGCGTTCAGCCAGGCCCGGCCGCTGCGCCGGATCCGGATCGGCGGCCGCGACCCGGTGAAGGCGGCCAGCCTCGCCGGCGAGCTGCGCAAGCTGGTCCGGCCCGAGGTCACCGCCGCGCCGTCGGTCCGGCACGCGGTGGACGGCGCCGACATCATCGTCACTGTGACCGGCTCGCCGGAGCCGGTGCTGCACCGGGACTGGATCGAGCCCGGCGCCCACATCAACGCCGTCGGCGCCAGCCAGCCGGCCGCCCGCGAGCTGGACGGCGCGCTGGTCGCGGCCGCCGCGCTGTTCGCCGACAGCCGCGCGGCGCTGCTGGCCGAGTCCGGAGACTTCCTGCTGGCGCAGGCCGACGGTCTGGTCGGGCCCGGCCACGTGCGCGCCGAGCTCGGCGAGGTGCTGACCGGCACCGCCGCGGGGCGCGCGAGCGACAGCGAGATCACCATCTTCAAGTCGCTCGGCCTGGCCGTCGAGGACGTGGCCGCCGCGCAGGTTGCCTACGAGCAGGCGGCCAGCACAGGTGCCGGGCAGTGGACCGAGTTCTGAGCATTACAACGGCACAGCACGGCCATCGCATCCACGGCGACCTGCAAGCTCCAGCTCGCGGCGGTGCCAGACGGGCGAAGGTGCCGGCTAGCCCTGCGGGGTGGGTATCTGGTAGACGCCCCGGCCGAAGGTGGCGGCGTAGATCGTCTTGCCGTCGCCGCTGAACTTCAGGTCGGTAACAGCGGTGTTGGGCAGCCCGGTGCCCAGCCGGGCCCAGCTCTTGTTCCCGTTCTCCAGGTAGAAGGCGCCGAAGTCGGTGGTGGCGTAGAGCTGGTGGCCGGCCTGGTCGTAGGTGAGCATCCACACCGGGGAGCTGGGCAGGTTGGCGGTGATGTCGTGCCAGGTCGCCCCGCCGTCGGTGGTCTCCCAGACGTTGTCCCGCTGCGGCCGGCTGCCATCCTTGTAGCTGGCGAAGCCGACATAGACGTGGTCAGAGTCGGTCGGGTCGACCAGCATCGTGGTCACCCACCGCTGCGGCAGCACCCCGGCCCCGAGCTGCGTCCAGGTGACCTGGCTGGGATCGCTCGCGGTCGCGTTGGTGGTCTTCCACACCTTGCCGGTGTCGGTGCCCGCATAGATCGTGCTCGCCGGCGTCGCCGGTGTACCGGTGGACTTGGCCGGGGCGATCTCGGTGACCGTGCCGTACTCGTTGGCGTAGGTCTGGTCCGAATTGATCTCATTCGCCGGCACGACGCCGGGCAGGCTCTGCGGGCTGTCGGGGGTGTCCGGGCTGATTATCGTCCAGGCCCCGGTTCCGGACACGATGCCGTCGCCGGAGCGGGCGATTGACGTGCCCGCGACATACACGTAATTCGGGTCGGCCGGATCCAGTACCAGCGGAGAGTCGGTGGTGACCCGGGTGTTCGACGGCCAGTCCGGGGAGCTGAGCGTGGTCCGGGTAGTGGTGACGCCCGGACCGGTTGCGGCCGAGTCCACGAACCGGGAGCAGCTCACATGCGGCGGCGAGCCCTGCGAGCACTCGTAGTACACCAGCTGGTTGTCGGGGTTGATCTGCACGTAGTGGCCGTCGCCGCCGCCGAAGGAATTCCACTGCGTCAGGTCGGTGGGCTCGGTCCCCGGCGTCCAGCTGCGGATGCTGCCCTGGTCTTGCAGGCCGGCGACGATACGTGACGGGTCCTGCTGGGACACCGCTATGTGGTACGCCTGGTTCCACGGCTCGACCCGGGCGTGGGTCCAGGTGCCGGTGGCGCCGTTCTGCGTGGAGTAGTAGACGCCGCCGTCGTCTCCCAGGTACACCTGGCCGGGCACGTTGGGGTCCCAGGCCATGGCGTGCTGGTCGGCGTGCGGGCCGCGGGACCTGGTCCACGTGTTCCCGCCGTCGGTTGAGTCCATGAGGCTGATGTCGGCAGCGAAGACGTGGTTGTCGTTGGCGGGATCGACCCAGAGCCGGCCGAAGTACCATTCGTAGCCGGCGGTGGGGCTGCCCGGCTCAGCGCCGCCGCAGGTCCAGGTCTGCCCGGCGTCGTCGGAGACGTAAAAGCCCTTGTCCGGCCCGTTGAAGCCCGAGGACTGGATATAGACCCGGTCCGGGTTGCTGGGGGCGAACGCGATCCCGATCCGGCCCAGGTCCGGGCTCACGTCCAGCCCGCTCCCGGACGCGTCCCACGAGCACACTGGCCCGGTGATGTTCGAGTTGTCCAGCCGGGCCCAGGTCCGCCCGTCGTCGGCGGAGCGATACAGCCCGGACCCGGTACCGCCGTAGTGGAACGCGCCGTCAGTCCGGAATTTGTCGGACAGCGAGGCGAGGATGATGTTCGGGTTGGCAGGGTCGACTGCGACGTCGATCGCGCCCGTCGTGGAGTTCGGCGGCGCCAAAGATTTCACCCAGGTCTTGCCGCCGTCGGTAGTGTGGTATAGCCCGCGCTGGTGTGAGGTCACCTGAAGCCAGCCGGAGGCAGCCGCCCACACCTCGTTCGGGTTGTCCGGGTTGACGGCGATCCGGCCGAACGCCCCGCTGTTCGGCAGCCCCGACAACTGCCAGCTCTTCCCGCCGTCGGCGGACTTGTAGATGCCGTTACCCAGCGGCGCCGCGTCGGTGAGGAACTGGTCGCCGCCGCCGGACGAGTTCGCCTCGCCCGTGCCCGCCCACAGCGTGCCGTCCGAGCCGCGGGCCAGGGCCCCCATCACCTGGACATTCGACGCCGGCCACGCCGGCGTCCAGGTCACCCCGCCGTCGGTGCTCTTCATGATCCCGCCGCTAGCGACAGCGGCGTAGACCGTGCTCGGCGTGGTCGTCGGGTCCACCGCGAGATCGATCACACGGCCACCGATATTGGTCGGACCGACGAACTTCCAGGCAGCGGCGTCGCCGACCGGGACATCCGCGGCCTGCTGGCGGGCCTGCGCCACCTGCGCCTGGGTCACCGGCTGGCCGTTGACCAGGGCAGTGCTATCCGCCGCGGCCCCGGCGTTACCAGTCTGCGCGGCATCGCCGTGGCTGGCGGCCGCCGCCGGCCCCGCCGCCGCCACCGCCGTTCCAGCGACCGTCCCGGCCGCCGCCAGAACAGCTGCCAGCCGTATGACCCGACTGCGCCCCATCGTTTCCAGCCTCCCCGCGCCGACCGGCACGCAGCGCAAACTGCGCTGGTACGGCGGCAACGCTAATCGGCCCGCTTGCCCTTCGTCATCCGACAGATGTCCAAATCTGGCCGCGTTTTCTTCGACACCGGATGTGCCCGGCAAAGCGCCGCCTTTACCTGCCGGCGCGGCTGGCGACATGCCCGGAATCGTCGGCGTACAGGGCTGTAGGGTCCGTCTTCAAAGATCGTCCGGCGGTCGATCATGGCGGCGTGGTACGCCGTCATGAACTCACCGACGAGAAGCGGGAGTTACTCGCTCCGCTGCCGTATGACGACCGACCGCTAGAAGCGGTCCAGACGGCAGCCGGCCAGCAACGGCTCGACGGCGCCGTCGACCAGTTCCCGGGCGGCCAGGCGGCCCACAGCCGGGGCGAGCGTGACCGCGGAGTGCAGCACCGCCACATAGAGGCCGGGCACCTCAGCGACCGGGCCGACGATCGGCTCGCCGTCGGCCGGCATGGGGCGCATGCCGACCCGGGTCCTGAGCAGCTCGACGTTCGCGGCGCCGCGGAAGGTGGACCGGACGGCGGCGAGAGTCCGCTCGGGCGAGTCTGCGGCGGCGACCAGCCGGTCCGCGGCGACCTGCCGGAGATCGAAGTCCCGGTTGTTGACCACGGTGCGGACCAGGCCGGCCGGAGCGCGGAACCGCAAGAGCGTCGCCGGCGACGGGTCGACCGGGACGCGGATGCCGAGCGGGGCGCCCAGCGCGGCCGTGGCCACGCCTGCCGCGAGCACCACAGTCGCACCGGACAGGGACCCTGCGGCCGTCTCGACCCCGGCAACCCGGCCGGCGGCGTCCCGGCGGACCGCGGTGACCGGGGTATCCGGATGGACCCGGGCGCCGTGGGCGCGGGCACCCGCGACCAGCCGCGCGGTCACGCCCACCGGGTCGACGGAGCCGTCACCGGGTGCCCAGAGGGCCCACTCCGGGGGCTGCCGCAGGGCGGGCTCGAGCGTCGCCACGGTGGCCGCGTCCACAATCTCCTGCCCGGGCCCCGCCTCCGGCGTGCCGTCCGCCGCGCCCCAGGACACAGAGCCGGACCAGGTCACCGGGAGTCCCGGGAGCTCGGCCTCGAGCCGGCGGTACTCCTGCGTCGCGGTCGCCCGCAGCGCGGCGGCTGGAGCGGTGCGTATGCCGGAGGCTGCGATCCAGGCGAACGAGTCTGCCGTCACGCCGGCGCCCGGCGGCCCGGCGTCGACGAGGGTCACGACGGCACCGGCTCGGGCGGCGTGATAGGCCACCGAGGCGCCGACGATGCCGGCGCCGACGACCACCACGTCGCTGCTCACCGCTGGCTCAGCACGCTGACGACGTTCCCCTCTGGTCGCGGCCGAAGAAGCAGCGCACGCGAGCGTCCACGTCGTCGACCCCGGCGGACACGGCCGACAGCAAAGAGGCGGGCTCGTCGTGGCTCATCAGGCTGTACTCGACCCCGGGCCATGCGGGGCCGGCCGGCCAAAGCCACGGTCCAGCCGCGGCCGATCACCGGCTCCCAGCCCAGCTGGCAGAACTCCTGGCTCTCCGCCAGCGCCCGGCTGGCCAGGTCCGCCATGCGTCTCGCACGCTCACCCGCAGCACGGTACCGCAGGGCGGCCGGCCGTCCTCGCCGCAGCCGAGCGGCAGCCGCCCTAATCCGCACGGCCGCGCCGCTTGGTGGCCGGCGGCGGCCAGCCGAGGTTGGCGCTGACACGCTGCAGCAGCCCGGTGAGCGCCGCGCGCTCGGCGTCGCTCAGCCCGGCCAGCGCGTCCTCGCTCACCGCGTCCAGCAGCTGCGGCACCTCCCGGGCGGCGCGGCGGCCGGCGTCGGTCAGCGAGACCAGGACCCGGCGGCGGTCACCAGGATCGGAGCGCCGGGATAGCAGCCCGGCGGCTTCCATCCGCTGCGCCATGCGCACCGCTGTCGGCACCTCCACGTGCATCTGGCGTGCGAGCTCCCCGGTGCTCAGCGGCTCCTCGGCGAGCAGCTCGGCGAGCAGGAAGTTCTGGCCGGCGTGCACGCCGAGCGCGCGCATCCGCTCGATGGCCGCGGTCTTGAACGCGCGGGTCGCGGCGGACAGCTCGTTCCGGAAGCTCTCCAGCTGGTCTGAGCCCATGCCGCCAGCGTAGTTGACTAGCCGGCTATGTTATTAGCTAGCCGACTATCTAAAGGAGCAGCATGGAACTCGGACTGCAGGGCCGCCGCGTGCTGGTGACCGGGGCCTCGGGCACTATCGGGCGCGCGATCGCCGTCGCGTTCGGCGCCGAGCACGCGCGCGTCGCGGTCGGCTACCACGGCAGCAAGGAGCGCGCCGAGCAGGCCGCGGCGCAGGTGGCCGCGGCCGGCGGCGCCGCGGTGCCGGTCCGGCTCGACCTGGCCGACGCGGCGTCGGCCGCCGGGACCATGGCGGCGGTCGAGCGGGAGCTCGGCGGCCTCGACGTGCTGGTGAACAACGCGGTCGCCTGGCCCGGCCGCGGCCCGGCCGGCGAGCTGTTCGAGCAGATCCCGCTCGCCCGGCTGCGCGCGTCGGTCGAGGCAAACCTCACCGGCCAGTTCGCGCTCAGCCAGGCCGCGGCCGGGCTGATGCGCGCCGCCGGGTGGGGCCGGATCGTGCACGTGTCCACCGGCCTGGTCGAGGACGGGTTCCCTGGCTCGGCGGCCTACACCGCGCCGAAGGCCGCCCTGCACGGGCTGACCCGGACGATGTCCCGGGAGCTCGCGCCGGCCGGGATCCTGACCAACCTGGTGATGGCGGGGTACGTGCCGCGCGGCGAGGTCCCGCCGGCGGTGCTGGAGCAGGCCACCCGCGCGGCCGCCATCGGACGGGTCAGCGAGGCGGGCGAGATCGCCAGCCTGATCGTCTTCCTCTGCTCGGCCGCGAACACCAACATCACCGGCGAGCTGATCCGGGCCGACGGCCACTTCCTGGCCCGGACCTAGCCGGCCGGCTCCGGGTCCAGGTGGCCGCCGGCCCGGAGCGAGTCCAGGAAGTCCCGCGCATCGAAGCGGGCCCCGGCCGGGGCGGCACCGGCGGCGTCGCCCCGGCCGGCCAGCACCCGGCAGGCCGCCTCGACCACGAGCGGCGCCGTGACGGCATAGATGTCCCGGCCACTCGCCATCGCGCGGCGTTCCGCGGCACCCGAGCGCGCGACCACCTCGACCAGGAAGGTCTGCGCCGAGCGGCCGTGCTCGTCGGCCGCCACCGGGCCCGACGGGTCGGCGGCGAGCAGGTCCTCGACGGCGTTGCTCGACATGTACGTGGCGATCTCGGGCGTGTTCAGGTGCGCCGGGATGGTCACGCTGTCGGCCATCGTGAACTCGCCGACGACCGGCCGGGTGCCGACGGGCGCCGGGAAGGTCCACGTGGTGCGGGGCGCCTCGCCGGGCAGGACCTGGAGCCGGCCGCCGGTGTAGGCGATCCGCCGGCCGCCGCGGCGCTGCGCCGACACGCGCCCCGTGGCCCGGGTGCCGGGCGTCGGGCGCCAGCTGCTGAGCGCATAGCTGATGGTGACCTGATCGGCCGCCGGCCAGCCTGCCATCGCGGCGGTGGCCAGCAGGTCCCCGAGGCCGCCGTAGAACGCCGCCGCCGGCACGATGGGAATGCCGGCCCCGGCATAGCAGGCGAAGGTGTCCGTCACGACCTCGATCTCGGCGGTGACATCCAGATAGGGAATCCCGGCGCGGATCGCGGACTCGATCACCGGCGCGGCGGTGGCCGCGAACGGCCCGGCGCAGTTGATCACCGCGTCGGCGCTGCCGAGCGCCAGGTCCAGGTCGGTGCCGCGACCGCAGGGGACCGGCGTGATGCCCCGGCGCTCCAGCTCGGCGGTGACGAACCTGCCCGTGTGGCCGGTGGCGCCCATGACCGCGATTCGGCTGCTCATGTCGGTCAGCCTGGCCCGGGTGAGCAGGCCGGGCCAGTGTCCGTAACGACATCTCCCGTACAGTTTCGGACATGAGCTCCGTCGCGCTGGCCGTCACCGACGGCACCCCGCTGTTCGAGCTGGCCGGCGCATGCGAGGTCTTCGGCACCGACCGGGGGCTGGCCCGTCCCTGGTACGACTTCACCATCTGCGGCCCGGACAACGCGGCGGTCGGCGGCTGGCTCACGGCCGGCCTCCGGCACGGCCTGGACGCCCTGGCCGAGGCCGGCACGGTGATCGTCCCGTCCTGCCGCGACGCTGCCGAGCCGCCGCCCCCTGCGCTCGTCGACGCTGTCCGCGCCGCCCACCGGGCTGGCGCCCGGGTGGCCTCGCTCTGCACGGGCGCCTTCGTGCTCGCCGAGGCCGGGCTGCTCGACGGCCGGCGCGCGACGACGCACTGGGCCCACACGGACCTGCTGCACCACCGGTATCCCGCGGTCCAGGTCGACCCCGACGTGCTCTACATCGACGACGGCGATGTGCTGACCTCGGCCGGCAAGGCCGCCAGCCTGGACCTGTGCCTGCACCTCGTGCGGACCGACTACGGAACGGCGGTGGCCAACGCGCTGGCCCGCAGCCTGGTCATCCCGCCGCACCGGGCCGGCGGCCAGGCCCAGTTCATCCCGGCCGCCGTCGCGCACGGCCGGGATCATGTACTCGCCGACCTGCTGCCCTGGGCCCTGGAGCGCCTCGAGCATCCGCTGACCGTGGTTGACCTGGCCCGCCAGGCCGGAATGAGCTCACGCAACCTGGCGCGGCACTTCACGGCAGTCACCGGATCGAGCCCGCTGCGCTGGCTGGCGACCCAGCGGGTGCGGCTCGCCCAGGAACTGCTGGAAACCTCGGACCTGAGCATCGAGCAGATCGCGGCACGGACGGGCATGGGCACCGCGACCACCCTGCGCCGCCACTTCAGCCAGCAGGTCGGCATCCCGCCCGACACCTACCGCCGGACCTGCCGCGCCTGAGCCTGCACTGGCGCAGGTGACAGCAGTAAATTTCCGGGATTTACCACGGCCATTGTTCACCGCTGTGTCAGCTTACAGGCCTATCGCGACGTGATTGGCCGATGTACGTTCAGGGCGGATCGCGATCTGCGCCATTTCTTGCTCCCGCGCCAGGAGGTCGGTATGCCCCGCACCGGCACGCGTCGCGCCCTGCTCGCCCTCGCCGCAGCTGGTCTTGCTGCCGCAGGCGGGCTCGTGACCAGCGTCCCAGCCCAAGCCGCCAGTAACTACTCGCTGCTCATTCTCCCGGATCAAGGAGAAACCGCGATCTACAACTTCATTAACTCGGCTACCAGCTCCGTCAACGTGACCATGTACGAGCTGCGCGACACCACCGTGGAAACGGACCTGGTAAACCGGGAGAAGGCTGGCGTTAATGTCCGGGTGATCCTGGACGGCGCGCGGCAGTCGGTGAACCAGACCGCCTACAACACCCTGCAGGCGGGCGGTGTCGGCGTCACCTGGTCCTCGACCGCCTTCACCTACACCCACCAGAAGACGGTCACCGTCGACAACCGCGAGTCCTACATCAGCACCGGCAACCTGGACACCACCTACTACTCCACCTCGCGCGACTACGGCGTCTTCGACACTGATGCCGCCGACGTGGCCGCGGTCGTGGCGGTATTCAATGCCGACTACGCCAAGACCTCGATCACCCCGTCCGACGGGGACGACCTGGTATGGTCGCCGACCGACTCGCAGACCCGCCTGCTGGCCCTGATCAACGGCGCGCAGCACAGCCTCGACATCGAGCAGGAGGAGTTCAGCGACACCACGCTGGTCAACGCGATCGTCGCGGCCGAGAACCGGGGCGTGACCGTCCGCGTCGTGGTGGAGGACCCGTCGTCCTACACCTCGGAGCTCAATGAGGTCACCGCTGCCGGCGGCAAGGTCACCGGGTATTCCGACCCCAGCGGCTTCTACATCCATGCCAAGGCGATCGTCGCCGATTACGGCACCTCGACCGCGAAGGTGTTCCTGGGTTCGGAGAACTTCTCCAGCAACTCGCTGAACAATAACCGCGAGCTCGGCCTGATCATCAGTGACCCGGCCGTGCTGAGCGGCGTGGAGTCGACCTTCACCGCCGACTTCAACCAGGTCCCCAGCGGCGGAGGCGGAACCGGCAGCGTCACGGTGACCAACCCCGGCAGCCAGTCCGGCACCGTGGGCACGGCCGTCAGCCTGCAGATCTCGGCCAGCGACACCGACGGCGGCACGCTGTCCTACTCCGCCACCGGCCTGCCCGCGGGGCTGTCGATCAGCTCCGCGACCGGCAAGATCACCGGCACCCCGACGACAGCCGCAACCTCCACCGTCACCGTCACCGCCACCGACTCCACCGGGCCGGCCGGGTCGGCCACCTTCACCTGGACCATCAGCTCCGGGTCCGGCGGCTGCACCGCGGCCCAGCTGCTGGGCAACCCCGGCTTCGAGACCGGCACCGCCGCGCCGTGGACCGCGTCCTCTGGCGTTATCAGTGATAACAGCAAGGAGCCGCCGCACAGCGGGTCCTGGGATGCCTGGCTGGACGGTTACGGCACCACCACCACCAACACGCTGTCTCAGTCCGTCACCCTGCCCGGCGGCTGCAGCAGCTACCAGCTCAGCTTCTGGCTGCACATCGACACCGCCGAGACCAGCACCAGCACGGCCTACGACACGCTGAAGGTGCAGGTGCTCAACAGCTCGGGAACCGTGCTCGGCACGCTGGCCACCTTCTCCAACCTGAACCACAACACCGGCTACGCCCAGCACAGCTACAACATGGCCGCGTACGCGGGCCAGACGATCTCGCTGAAGTTCACCGGCAGCGAGGACTACACCAAGCAGACCTCGTTCGTGATCGACGACACCGCCCTCAACGACTAGCAATCAGCACCGGCGGCAGGGTGGTGGCTCATCGGGCTGCCACCCCGCTGTCGCACATGGCTGGATCTCTCAGGCTGATCTGCCTGCCGCCGCGCCGGCGGCAGTCCGACTACCAGCCGTTCTGCTGCGGCAAGCCCGCAGCCCGGCGGGGCAGCCTGCAGGGGCGTAACCTGGGTTCATGTCCGCCGAGCCGATCCAGCCTGAGGATCCGAATGACCCTGAGGTCATCCTCCAGGGCCTGCCGGAACGGGAGCGTGGTCAGTTCCTCGGCCAGTATCACCAGGCCGTGGACGCTGCCCATGATCCGGCCGGTTACCGGCAGTTGCAGCGGCTCCTGCACGCATGGAGCCTGGCGGTCATTGCCACGAACGAGCCTGGTTATTACGAGGAGATCGACGCGGTTCGTGCGGGCGCAGTCCGAACCGTGCCAGCTGACGAGGCGCTCCCCGGCTGGCGTGACCGGCTGGCGGCACTGCAAGCCCGGCCTCAGTGACATACCGGGCAGAGCTGAGCGATCGGGTGCTCACGCAACTCGCCGGATTCCCGGCCAAGGCGTTCGACGCGCTGATCGAGACGATGGCAATCGTCGCCGGGTACCCGGACGATCCCATCAGGACGTTGCCAACCGATGACCCCTATCTTCGCCGTGCTGTATTCGGCGAAGCTGGGCTGGTCACGTACTTAATTGATGACGCACGGATGCTTGTCACGCTTACCGACGTAACCTGGGCGGGCTGACGCTCTGGCCACGACGACCCGTACGCCGAGGGCGTAGGCCGTGGCGGGTCGGGTGCAGGCGCTTAGCGTCAAGGCATGGAGCCTTCGAACTGCTGCCGCGACTCGCGTACGAGGGCGGCCTGCGTCGCGACATCGAAGCCGTTCACCCGGGCCGTACCGGTGTCGGCCCTGAGCAGCGTGGACAGGATCTTCACCACCGTGGTCTTGCCCGCCCCGTTGGAGCCGAGCAGGGCGAAGATGCTGCCCCGCGCCACCTCGACGTCCACGCCGCGCAGCACGCGCAGTTCCTTGTATGACTTCTCCAGGCCCTGGATCTGGATCGCAGGCCCCTGGACCCGAATTGCTGGTGGGCTGCTCATGACAGCCAGCATCGAGGGTTGACGCAGCGTCAAGGTCTAGGCCGGAATGTCAGCCGGGGTGGATAGCGTGAGTTCGTGGTAGCGCGATGGACTCCTGAGCAGGTCATGGCGCTGGCCCCGGACGTCGCCGCACACCGGGCGGCGGCCCGGCTAGCGGGCGGCTCGCAGTGGTCGGGGACGGGCGCGGCCGGCGAGCTGATCTGGGGCCTGTGCGCGGGCTCTGGCCAGCACCCGTACCAGGTCATCGCCGACATGTCGGGCCCGGCCTATAAGTGCTCGTGCCCGTCCCGGAAGTTCCCCTGCAAGCACGCGCTGGCGCTGATCCTGAGCTGGGCGGCGGGCACGGTGCCGGAGGCCCCGGCCCCGGCGGACTTCGCGGCATCCTGGGTCGAGGCCCGCGCGTACCGGTCAGCCCGGTCCCGGGCGCCCGGCGAGCCGGTCCGGGATGAGCAGGCGGCGGCGCGCCGGGCCGAGCAGCGGGCATCGAGAGTCGCGGCGGGCCTGGCCGAGCTGGACCTGTGGCTGCGCGATCAGGTGCGTGCCGGGTTGTCGGCTACCCGCGGCTACCAGCATGCCGAGCAGGTCGCGGCACGGATGGTGGACGCGCAGGCGGGCGGGGTGGCGGCGACGCTGCGCAGCCTGGGCGGGATCTCGGCCACCGGCCCCGGCTGGCCGGGCCGGCTGCTGGCCGCCTATGCCCGGCTGCACCTGCTGATCCGCGCGTTCGGCCAGTTCGCCGCGCTGCCGCCGGGCCTGGCCGCGGTGGTGCGGGCGCACATCGGCTACCCGGTCGCCCGCCAGGACGTGCTGTCGTCCCCGGCGGTCAGCGACCGGTGGCTGGTGCTCGGCGTGCGGGACGTGCTGGACGGGCAGATCCCGGCCCGGCGGATCCTGCTGCGCGGGCACGGCACGGCCCGGTTCGCGCTGGTGCTGGTCTTCGACCCGGCGGGCCTGTTCGCCGAGCCGGACGCCGCCCTGCGGCCGGGCACGGCGCTCGACGCCGACCTGCACTTCTACCCGGGCGAGCCGCCGCTGCGGGCACTGCTCGGGGAGCGGCGCGGCAGCGCCGAGCCGGCCCCGGCGCCGCAGCGGCCGGGCGGCATCACCGCCCTGCTCGACGACTGGGCCGCCGTGCTGGCGCTCGATCCGTGGCTGTCCGGCTGGCCGGCGCTGGTGTCCGGGATCCCGGTGCCGGGCGAGACCGGCTGGCAGCTGGCCGACCCGGCGGGCGCGGCGGTGCCGCTGGTGACCGGGGAGGCTGACTGCTGGCCGCTGCTGGCCATCTCCGGCGGCGCGCCGGTGACTGTCGCGGGGGAGTGGAGCACCGCGGGGCTGCGCCCGCTGACCGCGTGGCACGGCGATCAGGCGGTGGCGCTGTGACCGGGCCGGCGGGCTATGACGAGCTGGTGGCAGCGGCCACGGTCGGGCTGGACCGGCGGCCGCTGCGGCTGGCCGGGCTGGCCGGCCCGGCCGCGGCGCACGCGGGCGTGCTGGACGCCGCGGACCCGGCCGCGGCGCTGCTGGAGGCGGCTGCGCTGCTGAGCTCGGCGCGCCGGGCGGGCCTGCGGCCGGCCTCGGCCACGCCGCCGGCCCCGGCGCCCGCGGACACGACGCCCGCGCTCAGCGCCGTGGCGTCGGCCATCCTGGCTGATGCCCTGCGCAGTGACCCGGAACTAGCCGCTGATCTGCTGGCCGCCGCGGCCGCCGCGGGACGGCGGGCCGCCCCGCCGGTGCTGCCGGAGTTGCTGGACGCCGCGGTCCGGCACCGGGCGCTGCGCCAGCCGGCCAGCGCCGTCCTGGGCGAGCGCGGCCGCTGGCTCGCCGGCTACCGCGAGGACTGGCGTCGCATGATGGCCGCGGTAACTGATAACAGCAACAGCGGGACGGGCATCGGGAACGGGACTGACATCAGCAGCGGGACTGGCAGCCACGCCGGGGCTGATAACACCAACAGCGAGGAAGACGAGAGCTGGCGGACCGGCGGCCGAGGCGAGCGCCGCGCCTGGCTGGCCGCGCTGCGGCGGCGTGACCCGGCGGCCGCCCGCGAGCTGCTGGCCGCCGGGTGGGACACCGAGACCGGGGACGACCGCGCCGACCTGCTGGCCGTGCTCGCCGCCGGACTGTCCCCGGCCGACGAGCCATTCCTGGAGTCCGCCCTCGACGACCGCAAGCAGGCCGTCCGCCAGGTAGCAGGGCGGCTGCTGGCCGCGCTCCCCGGATCCGCCTTCACCGCGCGGGCCATCGCTCGCGGCACGGCCGTGCTGAGCGTCGGGCGGCGCGGCCTGCGGCCCGTCCTCACCGTCACCCTGCCGGCCGAGCGTGACGCGGCGGCGGCCCGCGACGGCGTGCCCGCCGCGCCGGCCGGAGCCGTGGCCAGGGGCCGGGCCTGGCTGGTCATCCAGTACATCGCGGGGGTGCCGCTGGCAGAGTGGACCGCGCGGCTCGGGCTCAGCCCGGCCCGCCTGCTGGCGCTGGCGGTCCCCGGCGGGTTCGGGGCCGAGGTGCACGCGGGCTGGCGGAAGGCGGCCGTGACCCAGCGCGACGCCGCCTGGGCCGCCGCCCTGCTCAGCGCTGCCGCGGCCGAGGCGGACAGCGCCCCGCCCGCCGCCCGCGCGGCGGCCGCCTCCGCCGATACCGAGCTGGCCATGGTGCTGCCGTCCGCCGAGCGGGTCGCCTGGGCGCAGCGCATCCTGAGCCGGGCCGGTCCCGGCCCGCAGGCCGCGGCGGCGCTCGCCGCGTGCCGGAGCCCGTGGCCCGCCAGCCTGGCCGACGCGGTGCTGGCCCAGCTGGCCCGCGGCGCCCGCTCGGGCCGCCCGAGCCGCGGCATGCTGGTCATCCTGCCGCTGGCGGCCCGCATGCTGCCGGCCTCCGGCGACCGCGACTACGCCGCCGACCTGCGTGCCCTCGCGCTGACCGGCCCGGCATCCGGCGACCTGCTCAGCCGGCTGCACCGCGCCGCCGATGTCATCGCCTGCCGCCGCCGATTCCTCCAGGAGCTGCATTGACTCACGACACCGCCGCCACCGTAACGGTCCCGCTGGGCGACTCCGGGCTGCTGGCGCTGCGCCCGCACGCCGAGCAGGCCTACGCCGCCGAGCTGGCCGCGCTGGCCGCGGCCGACGACCGGGACCGGCCGCCGTCGTGGCGGCTGTCACCGCAGGCGGTGGTGACTTACCTGCTGGGCGGCACGCTGGACGACGGCACCGTGATCAGCCCCAAGTACATCGGCCCGCGGCGGCTGATCGAGATCGCGGCCGCCACCCTGGCCACCGACCGGGCGCTGCTGCTGCTCGGCGTCCCCGGTACGGCCAAGACCTGGGTGTCCGAGCACCTGGCGGCGGCCATCTCGGGCGACTCGACGCTGCTGGTCCAGGGCACCTCGGGGACGGCGGAGGAGGCGATCAGGTACGGCTGGAACTACGCCCGGCTGCTGGCCGAGGGGCCGAGCCGGGCCGCGATGGTGCCGTCCCCAGTGCTGACCGCGATGGCCGAGGGCCGGATCGCCCGGGTGGAGGAACTCACCCGGATCCCGTCCGACGTGCAGGACGCGCTGATCACGATTCTGTCCGAGAAGACGCTGCCGGTGCCGGAACTGGGTATCGAGGTGCAGGCAGCTAAGGGGTTCTCGGTCATCGCCACGGCCAACGACCGGGACCGGGGCGTCAACGAGCTGTCCTCCGCGCTGCGCCGCCGGTTCAACACGGTGGTGCTGCCGCTGCCCGCCTCGGCCGAGGACGAGGTGGACATCGTCTCCCGCCGGGTCGAGCAGATCGGGCGCGGCCTGGACCTGCCGGCCGCGCCGCACGGGGCAGACGAGATCCGCCGTGTGGTGACCGTCTTCCGCGAACTGCGCGGGGGCGTCACCGAGGACGGCCGGACCAAGGTGAAGTCCCCCTCGGGCACGC
>DASUBV010000083.1:0-12553 GCA_035763085.1 Streptosporangiaceae bacterium
GGGCATCCGGCAGTCACCGCCGAGGCGGGACAGATGCCTCAGTTGCGATGCTAACCTCCGCCCGGCCCGCCGATCCTCCCTCCATTGCCGGCAATTCCTGAGGAATGGCGCAGTAGCCAGCGACAGTCTCGCCCCGATGGGACAGGAGGCCAGCAGCACCTGGCCACGGACGGTGACCCGCGGCCACGCTGGATGCCGGGCTCGGCGAGGGCGGCGAGCCGCAGCAGACGCGTCGGGACTCCCCGTACACGGTGATCTGCCGGGCTAGGGGGCTTCCTGCTTCATTTCGTTGTCACTATCGATGCCTATGAGGGGCAGCTCGATGTTGAGCCGCGGGTCGCGCTGGGCTAAGGTGCGGCGGGCTCGCCGGGGCTGACCTCGATCCGCAGCGGGCCGCAGCTCCCGTTATTCAGCGGCTCGTAGTCGACCGAGCAGGCGGTGAGGACGAAGACCACGTCACGGCGGGCCAGGAAGGTGATCGCCTGGCCGGGCAGGGACGGCGCGACATCGATCACCAGCCTGCCGTCCGGGCACGGCAGCGAGTTCTGGAACAGGTTCACCGGATCGGGCACCACCGGCAGCGAGATCCCGGCCGAGGCAGTCGCGGCCAGGAAGTTGTCACGGCAGTTCACGTGGCCGGGCAGGCCGCGGCTTTCATACAGCCACGTGTCGCAGGCCGGGAACAGCATGTCGTGCAGGCCCGGCGAGGTGTCGGCGACCAGGTCGAGGATGGGCTCACCGCGCTGATCACGGAACTGCTCGCCCACCGACGGGAACAGCCGCTCGCACCGGTCCCGGGTGTGGCTGGCTGACAGCCAGCGGCCGGCATCACCAGCATCGATCGCCCACATGTCGCCGACCTGGTGCCCGTCCACATCTGTCACGCGGACCTGCTCACCGCGCTGCACCCGGACCGCCTGCCCGGACCGGGGAGCTACGAGCACCACCCGGGACGTACCGCCTGACCCTGCCACAACCCCACACCCCCAGGGCCTCACGTTACGCCGGGCAGGCGTTACGTCAGGGCCGGGGGCCGCCGGGCGCCAGGGGCGAGCGCGCTGCTGCGACCACTACTACCGCCCAGTCGCTTGTCCTTCACGGCCAGTCGCCGGGCTGCGGCGAGTGGCGCACTGGCAATGCCTGTCCAGGCCTATCCAGCGCGTGCTTCCCGCTGGTCATCGCGGGATACCGGGGTGGTCACGGGCAGCGGCCGGATGCGCGGCCTGCCCCGGGACCGCTTGACTGCGGTGATCATGCCGCGGTCGAAGATCTCGCCGCCCCACACGCCGTGCGGCTCACGGCGCTCGAGTGCGCCGGCCAGGCACGCGGCCCGGACGGGGCAGGGCTGACAGTATGCCTTGGCCATCTCCAGGCCCGCGGGCATGTCGGAAAACCACAGCTCCGGATTCTCGCGCTGGCACGGCCACAAGGTCACCCGCCGTGGGGTCAGGATCACCGTCATAACGGCGCTTCCTCTCCGGGCGTGCCGATGTCCAGGCGGCGCACAGAAATCAGGTGCATGCCCAGGTCGCGGATCCTGGCCAGCGCGCCATGCAGGGCAGACTCGTCTGGCAGCGGGCCCGACAAGGTCGTGTGCTCGCCGTCACTGGTGACCTGCAGGCCCTCGAACCAGGCTGCCCAGTGGTCATCGAGGATCCCCTCGACCCGGATCTCGTAGTGCGTCGGCTCGGTCACGTGCTCCCGTCCCGATGATGGAATGTGGTGATCCCACGCTAGGAAGCCCGGCGCCGCCAGGCGTCACCCGAAAGTGCCGCGGCGGGTGGAATCTTCACCGGCCGGGCGGGGCACCAAAGTGCGGTCCGGCCCGGTCTGGCCGGTATGTCCGGGCTGCCGGGCTAGCACGCTGTGAGCTAGCACGGGTCCGCGGCGCGCCGCTCCCGGTAACGAGATCAGGCCGAGATCGCGCGCCAGGGCCACGGCCTCGGTCCGGTTGGCGGCGCCCAGCTTCCCCAGGACATGGCTGACGTGCTTCTTGACGGTGTCCAGGGTGACCACGAGCTGGCGGGCGATGGCCTGATTGGACAGCCCCGCGGCCAGCATCCCGAGTACCTGCAGCTCGCGGGGGGTCAGCGGCTCCGGCAGCGCGGCGGGCCCGGCGCCGGCCCGGCCGGGTGCTGCGGAACGGCCGGCCTCCAGCGCGCGCTGAACGCGGCTCACCCAGCCGGGCGCGAGCGCGCCGGCGGCCGGCTGCCCGGCGCGGCGGGCCGCGACCAGCTGATCCAGCAGCACGCCCATCGGCGCGCCCTCGTCGGCGAAGACCCGGACCAGCCCGCGGGGGCAGGCCAGGGTGAGCGCGGCGGCCAGCGCGGTCAGCGCGGCCTCGTGCTCGCTGGCTGCCGCGAGCGCGAGCGCCTGCAGCGCGCTGATCTCCAGCAAGCTGCCGGGCCGGTCCTGGGCGGTGGCGGCCTCGTGCAGCCGCCCCAGCAGGGCCAGCGCCGGGCCCGGCTGGCCGGTGGCGAGCAGGACCCTGGCCAGCGCCAGGTGCCCCGCCTCCCGCGCGTATTCCGGCGGGTCGTCCGGGCTGAGCCCCGACTCCTGACTCCAGCGCTCGGCGCCGGCCAGGTCGCCCTGGGCCAGCCGCAGCCGGGCCAGCAGGGCCGGGACCGGGTTGAGCGGGCTGACCGGGCCGGGCGCGATCTGCGCGGCCTCGGTCATCGCTGACATGGCCGCCTCCGGATCCCCGCTGGCCTGCCGGACCCAGGCCAGCGTGGCCAGGCCCGCCGCCAGCGGCGGGCCGTAGACAAACTGCCGGCACAAGGCCACGCCGTCAGCCGCGTACCGCAGCGCCGCGTCGAGGTCATCGCGCTGGTAGGCGATATCGCCCAGGACGACATGGGCCGGCCCGGCGGCTGGCAGCGGCGGCCCGCCGCCGGGCATGGTGATGTCCAGGGTCTGCCGGCAGGTCTGCACGGCCGCGTCGGGGCGGCCCTGAGCTCGCTGAACCTGCGCCAGCTGGTAGCCGCCCCAGGCGGTCACGGTGGGCTGGCCGCCCGCCCGCCAGCCGGCGCTGCTGGCGGCGAACGAGCTCTCGGCAGCCGCCAGCCTTCCCCGGCGCCACTCGGCGACGGCCAGGAACCCGTGCGCGATGGATCTGAGCAGCCATTCCGCCGGGTCGCTGGCCGCCAGCGCCGCGGCCGCGAACTCGGCCGTGCCGTCGGTGTCGTCGCGGAACTGGGCCAGGTAGCTGCGGTCGAGGGCGATCAGCGCGGGGATGTTGGCCAGCATGCTGGCCGCCCGGCCGACGGTGGGCGTGAACGGCTCCTGCGTCCCGGCGGCGGCCTGCTGGGCCGCTTCTACCAGCGGCTCGACCGCGTCCACCTCGCCCGCGGCATTGGCGACCGTGGCCCTGGCCAGCAGCAGCCGGGGCCGTGCCTGGACCAGGCCGGCCGGGAGAGCGGCCAGCCACCGGGAGATGGTGGCCTGCTCCCCGCGCTGGTAGAACACCTCGTCGAAGTGCTGCTCGATCATCCGCGCGGCCCAGGCCAGATCGCCGGCCGCCAGGGCGTGCTGGATGGCCTCATCGGCCAGGCCCCGCTCGCCGTACCAGGCGGCGGCGCCGCGGTGCAGCTGCGCGGCCCGCTCCGGCTGCTCCCGCTGGAGGCGGACGCGCAGCAGGTCGGCGAACAGGTGGTGGTAGCGCCACCAGTGCCGTACCTCATCCAGGGGCACCAGGAACAGCCCCGACTGCTCCGCCCGCTCCAGCAGCGCCTGACCGCCGGCCCGCCCGGTGACCGCATCGCACAGCTCGCCGCTCAGCTGGTCCAGCACGGAGGTCTCCAGCAGGAAGGCGCGCAGCTGCTCGTCCTGCTGCTCCAGTACTTCCTCGGTCAGGTAATCCAGGACGTAGCGGTGGCTGCCGGTGAAGGCCGCGACAAACCCGCCGAGATCGCGCTGGCCGCGCAGCGAGAGGGCGGCCAGCTGCAGGCCGGCGGCCCAGCCCTCCGTCCGGCTGGCGAGAGCGGCAATCACGTCATCGGGCAGCTGATCGCGGCCGGCCAGGGACTGCCCGAGCAAGGCAGCGGCCTCCGGGCCGGTGAACCGCAGCTCGGTCGCGCGCACCTCGGTCAGCAGCCCGCGCGCCCGCAGCCGGGCCAGGGCCAGCGGCGGGTCGGAGCGGCTGGCGATCGCCAGGCAGAGGCCGGGCGGCCGGTGCTCCATCAGGAACTCCACGGACTGGTGCACCGCAGCGGACCTGATCACGTGGTAATCGTCAAGCACCAGCAGCGCCGGGGCGCTCTCGGGCTGGGCGGCCAGCTCATTGATCAGGACGGCGAGCAGCGGCTCGAAGCTGGCCGGCGCCGGCGGGCCGAGCAGGGCGCCGGCCCGGCCGCTGAGGCCGGGCCGGACCCGGTCCAGCGCCGCGACCGCGTGCCGCCAGAACCGGGCCGGGTCATTGTCGCCGGGATCCAGGGACAGCCAGGCCGCCGGGCACGCGGACCGGCGGACCCAGTCGGCCAGCAGCACCGTCTTGCCGTACCCGGCCGGGGCGCACACCAGGACCAGCCCGTGCCCGAGCCCCTGGTCAAGTCGCTGGCCCAGCCGCGGCCGCGGGATCAGGCCGGGCCGCTGCCCCGGCGCGCGCAGCTTGGTGGCGAGCAGGATTTCCGGGCCGGTTGCCGCCGCCTCCGGCTGCTCCGGTGGCACTGGCCGCCCGGGACTGCTCACTGTTGCCTCATCTGACCCGGCCATCACATCTTGCCCGTGTATGCGCGGATTATCACAGCTCGCACGGCCGCATGCAGCCCGTTCGGCACGACCCGCGTGCCGTTATGAGCCCGCCGGGCGCGGCAGCCGGGCGGCCGGTCAGCCAGAGGCCGGGCCGGGCGCGCGCCACGCGGGCGGATGCCCCGGCTGTGGCCGGCTTTCGCAGCGCAGGTCACGGCCGGGATCGCGGCCCGCCTGGCCACCGCCCGGACGGCCGGGCCGCCCTGGCCCGGGCGGCGGCGGGCGCCGGGAGTGCTTGTCGTGCCAGGCATCCAGCACGACTGCCCCGGCCACGATCCAGGCCACGAAGGTGATCATGGTCGGCAGGATGAACAAGGCGTAGAGCTGCGCGTTGTTGGTCAGCGAGGCGGCCGCCAGCACCGCCGGGGCCAGCAGCCCGCCCGCCGTCGACAGCACGATCTTCGGCACCGATGCCGCGGACGGCTGCCGCCGCGGCGGCGGCGGAACGTCGGTCAGGCCGGCCGGAAGATCGGCGGTGAGCCCGGCCAGGTCCGCGAAGGTCCGCGCGGTCAGGGTCCGGCCCAGCCGGTCATCGAACTCGTCCTTGGTCAGCCTGCCCTGCACGTACGCGGCCTTGATCATGCCGATGACATGGTTGCGATCAGCGTGCGACGCCCGCAGGCGGCCGCGTCCCGCCATGCCCGGCATCGGGTTCCCCGGTCCGGCCGTCGTCATCGGCGCCACCTCCCCCGCCCTGCCTCAACCCAGGGTAACTCCGCCCAGGTCAGGCAGGACAGGACGGGCTGCGGCGGCCGCGCCAGCCGGCCGGAATCCGCATTGCCCGCTGATAGCAGCCGATATACGGCGATAGGGCCAGGCACCGGAAACGGGGCCCCCGGGCAGGCGGCACGCCTCAGCCGCTGGTCACGTGCGCCGGCGGCGTGCCCACTCGCCGAGCTCATCCGCCAGGCGCTGCCGCGGCCAGCCGCCGGCGACGGCCGCGGCCAGGATGTCAGCCTGGGAGGGCGGCGCGAGGCCGTCCGCGGGCGGGTCGCGGTCGAGGTTGGCCGGGAACGCATAGCCCTCGGCGCAGGCCGCGATGACGTTGGCGACCGGGCCGGGCCCGGCCCCGGCGTCGCGCATCGCGCACAGCGCCGGGAACACCGCCAGCGCCATCGCGTGCCGGTCGACCGACTCCATCGCCCGGCCGAATGCCGAGGAGACCTGCAGCAGGTTGGCCATCCGGCGCACGCCGGCGGTGCGGTTAGCCCCGGCGGCGTGGAGCAGGGCCGGGTTGAAGAACGCCGCGTCGCCGGCGCGCAGCGGCAGCTGGACATGCCGCGACTCGAAGAAGGCGCCGAACTCCGGCCGCGCGACGGCAACGTAGCCCGGCAGGTACTTCTGCGAGTGCGGCAGGTACATCGTGGGGCCGGTCTCGGCGGGCATGTCGGTATGCGCCACCGCGCCCTGCAGCGTGAGCGCGGGCGACAGCCGGTGCGCGTGCGCCGGGAATCGCGCCGCCTGCTCGCCCGAGCAGAAGCCCAGGTGGTAGTCGCGGTGCCCGGTCTGCGCGGCGCCGCCGGGATTGACGACGTTGACCTGGGAGGTGACCTGGTAGCCGGGCCCCAGCCAGGCCTCGCACGCGGTCGCGATGACGTCATTGGCGTAGTAGCCGGCGAAGACATCCGGCGCGCGCAGCGCCAGCTTCTCCAGCGCGTTCCAGATCCGGTCATTCTGGCCCGGCCGGGCGAAGTGATCGGCTGCCGCGGTGCCGGCCTGGCGCTGGCCGTCGATGATGGCGCGGAACTGCCCGGTGGCCTGGTCGACGGGGCCGCGGTCGCCGAAGGCGCCACGGAACAGCACGATCCCGGGCCCGTCGTGCAGCGCCCGGGCGAGCTCGGCGGTGACTTCCCGCCGGCCGGCCGGCGTGGCCGCCACCGCGCGCACCTGCGCGCCGTCGTAAACGAGCACGTCCTGCTGCACGGCACTGGCATGCGGGTAGCTGGCCAGGTCGGTCGTCTGGCTCACGATGGCGGCCAGGTCGCTAACCCGGCACCCGGCCGGGTCCAGGTAGCCCGGCGCCGGGGGGTTCTGCTGCGTCATCGGCTGGCTCCTCGCCGGGCAGCGGCCCGCGGCGGCGTACCTGGCACCCGCCGCCGCAGGTGCGGGTCCAGCGCGATCCTCATGACGGTCCTCCGGCCGCGGAATAGAGGCCGGGCCGGCCAGGCAGCGTCACCGGCGTGCGGCGCCCGGTGCGCAGCGCCTCGTGACCGGCCTGCGCGATGACCGTGGCGGCCAGCCCGTCCCACGAGCCGGGCCCGGTGCACGAGCCCGCGGCCACCGCCGTCAGCCAGTCCTGCAGCTCGGCATCGAAGGCCGCGCCGAAGCGCTCCCGCCAGTCGGCCGGCACCGCGTCGCTGCGCCGCCCGTCGTGCCTGAGCACGGCCGGTCCGCCGCCGGCCAGGGCCACGGTCCCGTGCTCGCCGACAACCTCGCCGCGGATGTCGTAGCCGTAGGTCGCGTTGACGAACAGCTCGACGTCGACCAGGATCCCGCCGGCCGTCTCCAGGATCACGACCAGCGGGTCGTGCAGGCCGGCAGCGCCCTTGCTGCTGCGCCGCGGCCTGAGGATGGTGACCGCGGCGATCTCCTCGCCGAACAGCCACCGCACCAGGTCGATCTCGTGCACGGCCGAGTCGCTGATCATCATCTCGGTGGTGAACCCGTACGGCGGCACCGCGGCGTTGCGGTGCGCGCAGTGCATCAGCAGCGGCGTGCCGATCTCGCCCGCCGCCACCGCGGCGCGCAGCGCCCGGCAGGCAGCGTCGTAGCGGCGCATGAAGCCGACCTGCACCATCCGCCGGCCGGCCCCCTGCTCCGCCTTGATGATCCGCTGGCACGCCTCCGCCGTGGTGGCCAGCGGCTTCTCGCAGAACACCGGCTTGCCCGCCGCGATCGCGGCCAGCACGTACTCCTCGTGCGCCGGTCCCCACGAGGTAACCACGACCGCGTCGACCTCGCTGTCGGTGATCAGCTCCTGGCCGGCCGGGTGCACGCGTGCTCCCGGCAGGCCGGCGGCCACCCGGGCCGCGCGGTCCGCATCGGCGTCGCTGACCGCCGTCACCGCCCCGCCCGCCAGCACCCGGCTGATCCTGCGGATGTGGTCCTGGCCCATCATGCCGGTCCCGATCACGCCTACCCGCACGGTCACCGCCGCTCACTCCCCGGAGCCGGGCCGCCGGGCGATCCCCAGTTCCTGCACGTCCTCGCCGAGCACCTGAGCGGCGTCCGCGGCGGCCCCGCCCATCGCCTCCAGCTCGTGGCTGAGCTGCTCCAGCTCCCCGCCGCCGGCCATCAGGCCGGTGAGCTCGTCGCGGGTGATCTGCTCCTTAGCGTAGTAGCCGATGGTCCGGCCCCGGTTGAGCAGCAGGAACCGGTCGCCGACCGGGTAGGCGTGGTGCGGGTTGTGGGTGATGAAGATGACGCCCAGGCCGCGCTCGCGGGCCTGGAGGATGTACTTCAGCACCACGCCGGACTGCTTGACGCCGAGCGCCGCGGTGGGCTCATCGAGGATCAGCACCTTGGCCCCGAAGTACACCGCGCGGGCGATGGCCACGCACTGCCGCTCGCCGCCGGACAGGGTGCCGATCGGCTGGTCGACGTCGCGCAGGTCGATGCCCATGCCGAGCAGCTCGGACTTGCAGGTCCGGCGCATGAAGCCGATGTCCATCCGGAGGCCCTTGCGGACCTCGTTGCCGAGGAAGAAGTTGCGCCACACCGGCATCAGCGGCACGACGGCGAGGTCCTGGTACACGGTCGCGATGCCGAGCTCCAGGGCCTCGCGCGGGGAAGCGAAGCTCACCGGCGTGCCCTCGACCTCGTAGCTGCCGGTGCTGGGCTGGTGCAGGCCGGCGATGATCTTGATCAGGGTGGACTTGCCCGCGCCGTTGTCACCCAGCACGCAGGTGACGTCGCCCGCGCTGACCTCCAGCGTGATCCCCGACAGCGCGATGATCGAGCCGTAGTTCTTGCCGGCGTCGGCGAGCCGGACCAGCGGCACGGCCGTCTTGTCCTGGTGACCGGGCCTGCTGGTCATCTCGATGCCTCCGCGCGCCGCCGGATGAAGGTATTCAGCACGATGGCGCCCAGCAGCAGCGCTCCCTCGAAGAAGGTGAACCAGTCGGGGTCCCATCCGGCGTAGACGATGCCCTGCTGGGTCATCCCGAAGATGAGCGCGCCGATGGCGGCCCCGACCGCGGACCCGTATCCGCCGGTCAGCAGGCAGCCGCCGACCACGGCCGCGATGATGTAGACGAACTCGTTCCCGACGCCCTGGCCGGACTGGATCGTGTTGAACTCGAACAGCGTGTGCATGCCGGTGAACCAGGCCAGCAGGCCCACGCCCATGAACAGGCCGATCTTCATCTTCGCCACCGGGACGCCGACCGCGCGGGCGCTGGGCGCCGAGCCGCCGACGGAGAAGATCCAGTTGCCGACGTGGGTGCGCAGCAGGATCCAGGTGGCGATGAACACGACGACGATCCAGTAGATGATCGTGGTGCGGATGTTCACCCCGCCGATGGTGAAGCTGGAGGCGAAGACCTTCTGCGCTGCGGAGAAGCCCTGGATCTCGGAGATGTCCGGGCTGGCCACCTGGTTGGTGATGGTCTGGGTCAGGGCCAGGTTCAGCCCCTGCAGCATGAAGAAGGTGCCCAGGGTGACCAGGAAGCTCGGGATGCCGGTGCGCACCACGATCCAGCCGTTCAGGAAGCCGATGGCCAGCGATACCGCCAGCGCGACCGCCACCCCGGCCCAGACATTCACGGTGAACTCGTAGCTGAACAACGACGCGGTCAGCGCCGAGCTAGTCACCGCGACCCCGGCCGACAGGTCAAACTCGCCGCCGATCATCAGCAGCGCGATCGGCGCGGACATCAGCCCGAAGGTCGAGGCGACATAGAGCACCGTCGCCAGCGATCCCGCGGAGCGGAACGGCGGCGCGATGATGAAGAAGAGCAGGAAGATGACGATCGCGCCGCTCACCGCGCCCATTTCCGGGCGGGCGAACAGCCGGGCCAGCACTGAATTCCGCCCGACTCGCTCGTCGCGCAGCGGTGAGGGCGTGAGATCGGCCTGCGCAGTCTGAGTCATAAGACCTCCCAATCGGCGGCATGCCGCGGTGCGGGGGCGCCCGGCTCGCGAGAGCCCCCCGCACCGCGCCCGTTACCGGGTGCCCCGCTCCGCGTACTGGGCCACCTTGGCGACGTTGCTGGCATCGATGAACGACGGGCCAGTCAGCACCGTCTGCCCGCCGCCGATGGTGTCGCCGTTGGTCAGGTACAGCCACAGCGAGTCGATCGCCTCGTAGCCCTGCAGGTAGGGCTGCTGGTCCACGGCCCATTGCACCTGCCCGGACTTGATCTTGCTGATCTCCTCGGCGTTGGTGTCGAAGGTGTAGAGCTTGGCGCTGCTGCTCGCCTGGCTGATCGACTGGATGGCGATAATCGCGAACGGCGCGCCGAGAGTGATCACCGCGTCGATGCTCTTGTCCTGGCGCAGCTTGGCGGCGATGGTGGACTGCACCGACGCGGAGTCGGTGCCGTTGACGTACAGCTTCTCCATCGTGCCCTCCGAGCCCAGGCCCTGCTTGACCCCGGCGCACCGGGCTTCCAGCTGGACCTGGCCCTGCGCCTGCAGCACGCACAGCACCTTCCTGGCGCCGGCCGCCGCCAGCCGCTTGCCCGCCGCGACACCGGCGATGGTCTCGTCCTGGCCGAAGTACTCCATCGCCCCGCACTGCTGCCAGTTGTCGACGCCGGCGTTGAACATGACCACCGGGATCCCGGCCGCCACGGCCTTCTTGATGGTCGGGCAGATGGCCTGCGGGTCAGGGTCGGTGACGGCGATGCCGGCGACCTTGGCGTTGATCGCGTCCTGGATCAGCGTGGCCTGCTGGGTGGGGTCATCGTTGTTGGAGTACTTGAAGTTGATGTTGTCCTTGGCCGCCGCGGCGCTGGCGCCCTTGCGGATGATGTCCCAGAAGGTGTCGCCGGGCGCGGCGTGGGTGATCATGGCGATGGTGTAGCGGGGGGTGCTGGCGTGCCCGGCCGAGACCACCTCCCCGCCCTGGGCGGCCTTCTTGCCGCCGGTACTGCTGCAGGCGGCCAGGACGAGCGCGAGGACGGCGACCAGCGCGACAGCCAGCGCCGGCTTTCTTGATCTGGACATGCGGGGTGCCTCCATTGGCGTGGGGGGGATAGTGCCGAGCAGGTGCCCGGGCCTGGCCGGGCGGAGAACCGGGCGGGGTAGCACCCATGCGGCCGCTCACCCCCGCATCAGGCCGACGGCGGCATCGACCGCGCCGGCCACGTCGTCGTCAGGCGGGAACAGCAGCGCCCGGCCGACCACCAGGCCGTGCACGGAGGGGAAGCGCAGGGCCGCGCGCCAGCCGTCGAAGGCGGCGGCGGAGTCGGCGCTGACCTCACCGCCCAGCAGCAGGGCCGGCAGCGTCGAGGCGGCCAGGACCCGCTCCATGTCCGGCACGACCGGCAGCTTGAGCCAGGTGTACGCCGAGGTCGTGCCGAGGCCGGAGGCCACGGCGATGGCCCTGGTCACTGCCTCGGGTGACAGGTCGTTGCGAGTCCGCCCGTCCACCCGGTGCGAGATGAACGGCTCGACCATCGCCATCAGGCCGTGCGCGGCCAGGTCGCTGACCGCGCGGGCGCAGGACTCCATGGTCGGCGCGGTCGCCGGGTCCTCCGGGTCGATGCGGAACAGCATCTTCCCGCCGTCGAACCCCATCCGGGCGATGGCCGGGGCGTCGTACCCGGTAAACCGGTCGTCGATCTCGAACGCGGTCCCGGCCAGGCCGCCCCGGTTCATCGAGCCGACGACCACCTTGTCATCGAGCACGCCCATCAGCAGCAGGTCCTCGATGATGTCGGCGGTGCCGAGCACGCCGTCGACGCCCGGCCGGGACAGCGCCAGCGCCAGCCGGTCCAGCAGCCCGGCCCGGTCGGCGATCGCCATCGGCCGGTCACCGACCCGCAGTGCGCCGCGGGCGGGGTGATCGGCGGCGATGATGAACAGCCGGCTGCCGGGGCCCAGCAGCGAGGTCCGGCGACGGCGCCGGCTCGCCGCCTCGGCGATGGCCTGCGGCCGGCGGGTGCGCACCTCGAGGATGGCCCGCAGGTGGTCACGCACTGGCGACGACCGCGCTAGTTAAGAGCCGTCCGCGCGCCATTCCCGTCCGCATCTGCACATAGCCTCCCTCAATGGCTGCTACCGCCAGGAACCCGCCGTTGCTGACTTTTTACGCTCTCGTCAGAGTCCGGTCAAGAGTATGTCCTGACATTCGTTCTTTCTGATCTACGGACAGCCTGATGACATGGTGCGCCGTCCGGTCGGCCGGTCAGATCCCGGCCGCCGCGCGCGGCGGCGAGCAGGTCCGCCGCCGCCAGGACGCGCTGGCCCGGCGCGGAGTACCGGCGCTCGGCGCCCACCCGGTGACCGGCTACGACGACAGCGCGCTAGCCCGGCTGGCTCATATCGATCTCGCCAGCGTTACAGGCCTCCGTGCCAGGCCGGGAAGGCTGTCGCACTGGCCGTGGACCGCATGGATACAGGCCGGACCACGCCCGCGAGCTCGTCCTGTCCCCTGCCCGGTCGTCTACCCGCCCGCCCCTGCATGGGGACCTCGTCCTAGTCGGCCCTGACGAGAGCGCACACAACTTCCACAAACTGAAGAGTATTATTCAATCTATGGATAGAGCGTCAGCCCCGCCCTTGCTGCCGATCATGCGCTCCCAGCAGCAAGGCGACATCCTTGCCCTGGTTCTCGGTGATCCTGAACGGGAAATGAGCCTGA
>DASUBV010000084.1:0-12014 GCA_035763085.1 Streptosporangiaceae bacterium
CGGCGGGTCTCCCGCCGCAGCTGCGCCATGCGGGGGCGTTAGCTCGTCGCGCAGGACTCCATGGCCCGGCTGAACGCCGCAGCCCGGTCCTTGTAGTTCTTGAACACCCCGAAGCTCGGCGCGGCGGGGGACAGCAGCACGATCCCGTCCGGCCGGGCCCAGGCGAACCCGCCCCGGACCGCCTCATCGAGGTCCGCGCAGCTACGCACCTCCAGCTGGCCCGTCCCGGTGGCCGACGCCAGGGCCGAATCGATCGCGGACTGGATCCGCGGCCCGCTGTCGGGCATGGTCAGCACGAGCGTGGGCGCCTCGCGGGGCAGCAGCCCGGTGGCTAG
Organism: Streptosporangiaceae bacterium; assembly: GCA_035763085.1. Classification (GTDB taxonomy): domain Bacteria; phylum Actinomycetota; class Actinomycetes; order Streptosporangiales; family Streptosporangiaceae; genus DASUBV01. Next base: position 336 of record DASUBV010000084.1, read on the forward strand.
CGGCGTGTAGTCGATGCCCCGGTCGTGCCCGCCGGCGATCAGCGCCACCCGGCGGCCGGGGAACGCGTCCAGCGCGGCCAGGGTGGGCAGCACGTTGGTGGATAGGCTGTCGTCCACGAAGGTGACGCCGTCGATGGTGCCGACCGGGGTCAGCCGGCTGGCCAGGTGCTCGAACCCGGCCGCGGCGGCGCGGAGCGCGTCATCGTCGCCGGCCTGCGGCACCCCGAGCGCAGTCAGGATGGCTCGGGCGATCAGCGCGTTGCGCCGGTTGTGCACGCCCAGCAGGCCCAGCGGGTCCATCCAGGCGGCCTCCGGCTCGTCGGACGCGCTCACCCAGCGCACCCGCGGCCCCAGCAGCGCCTCGTGGTCGCGCAGCAGGTCGCTGTCGCCGTTGGCGATGGTCAGGTCGGCGCCGGGCTGCGAGCACGCCGACAGCTTGTCCCGGTAGTAGGCCTCGACGCCGCCGTGCCAGTCCAGGTGGTCGGGGTGCAGCGAGGTCACCGCCACTACCGGGGGTGAGCAGGGCAGGTCAGTCGCCTGGTAGCTGGAGGTCTCGATGACGTAGTAGGCGTAGCGAGACTCATCCAGCGCCGGGTCCCAGGGCGGCCGGCCGATGTTGCCGCCGGCCAGGCACGGGTAGCCGAGCCGGTTCAGCAGGTGCCCGGTGATGGCGGTGGTGCTGCTCTTGCCCTTGGTGCCGGTGACGCACACCACCTTGTCCGGGTCGGCCTCCTGCAGCCACAGGCCCAGCCCGCCGGCGACCGGGATGCCGCGCTGCTCCAGCGCCTGCAGGTCGTCGCGGTAGCGGCTGATGCCGGGCGACTTCACCACCACGTCGCAGTGCATCAGCGCAGCCAGCCCGCTGTCGCCGGTGGCGAACACCGGCAGCCCGGACACATCACCGGGCGGCGGCCGGTCGTCCACCAGCACGGGCTCCACGCCGAGGGTGAGCAGCCGGGCGATGCTGGCGGCGCCCTCGACGCCCAGGCCCCAGACGCCGACGCGGGCGCCGCGCAGGTCAGACCAGCAGATCTTCGGGCGCATAGCTATCCGGGATGAAGTGCTCGCCGACCGGCGCGAGCAGCTCGGCGGCGGCGGGCAGGTCGGGCAGGCCGGCCACCTCGGCGGCCAGCAGCTGCAGCAGCGCGTCACCAGCGCGGTCGGGTCGCCGGGCCGCCAGCACCGCCGCGACACGGCACTCGCCGATCTCGCCGACGCACTCGAAGGGCTTGCTGTCGGGCAGGGTGCCGAGCAGCGCCCGGAACTTCGGCACCAGCGACTCGGCCGGGTCGGGGTCGGCCAGCGGCTCCTGGCCGCCGAAGATCGCGCGCAGCTCGGCCGCCGGCAGGAACGGGGCCAGGATCAGGTCAATGAAACAGCACTTGTCGCAGCGCCCGCACCAGTGGTCCAGCCGCTTGGCCGGGTCCAGGTGGAAGGCGCGGTTACAGCTGCGGAAGGTGCCGTGGTACTGGGTCAGCCCGGCGAACCGCTGGGCCACCCACAGCTCGGTGTATGGCCGCAGCGCGGAGAAGTAGCTGAGCCGGCCGCCGAGCGCACGTTCCAGCACTGACCGGAAGGCGGCCTCGAACGTCGCGCTCTTGGAGTACTGGTGATTGACCGGCCGCCCGTCCACCTCCAGCGTCGGGATGGAGGCCGACCACTCGTTGGACATCACCACGGCGTCCCGCCCGTCCAGCACCGCGGCCAGGACCGCGATGGCCGACAGGATCCCGGTCACCGGGACGTGGCCGTTCAGGAAGCCCAGCTCGCGCGAGCGCAGCAGCTGCTGGTCGATCTCGCGCCCGGCCCGGACGACGGGCAGCCCGGTGACGGCCGCGGGTGCCTCGATGGCCGCGAACCGGTCGCCCGGCCTGCTCATGATGAACAGCGCCGCGTCGGCGCGGTGCCGGACGTGCTCGACCGTGACGATCGAGTCGATACCGCCGCCGAACGGGACCAGCGGCCGCTGCGGCCGGGCCGAGCGCCAGTCCCGGCCGGGCGTGCCCGCCGCCGGGTCGTCTCGCTGCGGACCGGTGATCTGCAGGCCCGACAGGTCCAGGGCGTTGCGGTAGGCGAACTCGCCGAGGCCGTCGAGATAGAAGGCCCGCAGGAACGCGCGCTCGGCGCCGGTCACGGCGGTGTCGCCCAGGTCGATTACCGGCGGCGCGGCGGTCTTGTAGTAGGACACCCCGGCCAGCAGGAACACCAGCCGCGCGGCCTCGGTTACGGCCGGGTCGGCCCACCGGGATGGCCCGCCGGGCGCCTCGATCGTGACCCGCTCGGCGAACTGCCGGTCGCCCAGCGAGTACCGGCAGGTCAGCTGCCCGCGTTCGGGGTCCAGCTCGAAGGACTCGTAGCGGAACGGCGGCCGGGCGGTCATCGAGTTCCCTCCGTGGCGGGCCGGGGCCCGGCGGCCTCCGGGCCGGGCTGGGCGGCGGCTTCCGGGCTGAGCCGCGCGACCAGGGCGAACCGCCCGGCTGGCTGCACGGTCCGATGGCTGAAGAACGCGCCTGGCTCAGAGCTGCCCGAGCCGCCGGGGTCGGCTGGGCCGGTGGGCACGCCGGCCAGGTGGACCTGCGCGGCGGGCACGCCCGCGTCGGTGAGCACCCGGCGGTTGGCCGCCCACAGGTCAAGCAGCCACTTGCCCGGCCCGTCGGGGCGCAGCACGTCCCCGGCCACCACGAGGCCCAGGCCCCGGCGGACCTCACCGGCAACGTCATCGCCTACTTGGTAGCGGTCCGGCGCGATGGCCGGGCCGATGCCGGCCAGCACGTCGGCCGGGCGGGCGCCCACCGACGTCATGGTCTCCAGCGCCGCGGCGCCGATACGCGCGACCGTGCCGCGCCAGCCCGCGTGGACACAGGCCAGCACGCCGGCTACCGGGTCCAGCAGGACAATCGGCACGCAGTCCGCGACCAGGATGGTCAGCGCGGTGCCCGGGTCGGTGGTGACCAGCGCGTCGGCGTCGTCGACCGCGTCGGCCAGGCTCCGGGCGCCGCGGCCCCGGTCGGCGGCCGTGACGACCTGCGCCCGGCCGCCGTGTACCTGACGCGCGTACACGAAGTCGCCGGTGTCAGCGCCGAGCGCAGCCGCGACCCGGCGCCGGTTCTCCAGCACCGCGGCTGGGTCATCACCAACACTGAAGCTGAGGTTGAGCGAGCCGTACTCGCCCGCCGACACCCCGCCCTGGCGGGTGGTGACCAGCACGTCAGCGGCCAGCCCGTCGAACACAGGCCAGGTCAGGACCCGCAGGCCGGCCCGGTGCCGGAACTGCGCGGCGGTCGCGGCTGGAGCGGTCACGGTCCCCGATCCTAGCCACCGCCCCGCACCCCGGCGGCCATCACGGCCCGACCGGCGCGGGCGATTCTGGGCCATTCTGACCGCTGAACACCAGCGATCACGGGCCCCTGCTGATCTACGCTCGGCAGATAGGCGCGCGGGCCCGGTAGCCCCTGACGGACGCTCGGCCGAGCCTGCCTGGATGGGGCCTGTTCACCTGGCGATCGCCGTAAGGAGCGACAGCGAATGAGCGATACGGCAGATTTCGGATCCGGACGGCCCGTTGTGCTGCGCGGCGGGACCGTGCTCACGATGGACGACGCCGGGCAGGTGCTGGCCGGCGGTGACGTCCTGGCGGCCGGCGGGAAGATCACGGCGATCGGGCACGGGCTGTCCGTCCCGGACGGCACCATCGAGATCGACGCCCGCGACGGCATCGTGCTGCCCGGCATGATCGACACCCACCGGCACATGTGGCAGACCGTCATGCGCGGCTACGGCGCTGACTGGACGCTGACCCAGTATTTCGTCTGGTACTACCTCGAGTGGGGCAAGCGGTTCCGCCCGCAGGACGTCTACGCCGGCAACCTGCTCGCGGCCATCGAGGCGATCGACGCCGGCGTCACCACCACCGTCGACTGGTCGCACGGCCTGCAGACCACCGAGCACGCCGAGGCCGCCGTCGCCGCGCTGCGCGACGTGCCCGGCCGGTTTGTGCTGGCCTACGGCAACATCCAGCAGGCCCCCGCCGAGTGGACCGCGACCCCGGAGTTCCGTGACTTCGCGGCGCGGCACATCAGCAGCGGCGATGACCTGCTGGGCTTCCAGATCGCTTTCGACGTGACCGGCGACCCGGCCTTCCCCGAGAAGCCCGCCTTCGAGGTCGCCCGTGAGCTCGGAGTGCCGGTCAGCACGCACGCCGGGGTGTGGGGCGCGACCAACGACGACGGAATCCGGCTGATGCACGAGCACGGCTTCATGACCCCGCAGACCGTCTACGTGCACGCCGCCACGCTGTCACAGGATTCCTATCAGCGCATCGCCGCGACCGGCGGCTCGGTGTCGGTGTCCACCGAGAGCGAGCAGAGCGCCGGCCAGGGTTACCCGCCCACCTGGGCACTGCGCCAGCACGGCATCCCGGTGTCGCTGTCCATGGATACCTCGGTGTGGTGGAGCGCCGACCTGTTCTCCGCCATGCGCTCCACGCTCGGCGCCGACCGGTCCCGCGAGCACCTGGAGGCGCACGCCGCGGGCAACACCATCACCCATGCCGCGCTGCGCTCCCGGCAGGTCGTCGAGTGGGCCACCCGCGGCGGGGCCCGCGCCATCGGCCGGGAAGCCGACCTCGGCAGCATCGAGCCCGGCAAGCAGGCCGACCTGGTGCTGATCAAGAACGACCACTCGCCGGTGATGTTCCCGCTGGTCAACCCCTATGGGCACGTCGCCTTCCAGGCGCAGCGCGGCGACGTGCACACCGTGCTGGTGGCCGGGCGCGTGGTCAAGCACGACCACCGCCTGGTCGGCACCGACCTGGCCGCCGCCCGGCGGGCCGCCGAGGAAACCGTCAGCTACCTGCGCTCCGAGCTGGGTGACTCGGCCTGGGAGTCCGGCATGAACCCCGACATTCCCGAGACCCGCATCCTGGACAACCCCTACACCTACACCGAGTACAAGAGCAGCGGCACCCACGAGGCCGGGAGTCCCGGCGGCGAGTAACTTCAGCACTAACGAGACCCCCGGCGGCCGGGCAGGCTCATCCCGCCCGGCTGCCGGAGGCCCGGCCCGCCGCTGCGCGGCCTGACTCGCCGGCCCCCGAGGCGGGGCCGCCTGCTCGCGCCTGGTCTCGGCCACTTGCCCGGCCGCCCGGGGCCGGCCCGCCGCTGCGCGGAGCGCCTACGAGGCCCGGCCCGGCCGGCGCCAGCGGGCCGCCCGGCGGTCCGCCAGTACCTGGCGCACCACGTTCCGGCCCGGGATGCCGGTCACCCCGCCGCCGCCGTGCGTGGCTGAGCCCGCCTGGTACAGCCCGCGGACCGGGGTGCGCAGGTCGGCGTAGCCGGCCGCGGGCCGGGCGTGGAACATCTGGCCCAGGCTCAGCTCGCCGTGGAAGATGTTGCCGCCGATCAGGCCGTACTCCTCCTGCATCTGGTGCGGGCCGATCACCTGGCGGTGCAGCACCGAGTCGGTGAATCCGGGCGCCACCGTCTCCACCCGGGCGATGACCCGGTCGGCGTAGGCGGCCAGTGCCGCCTCGTCGCTCTGGTCGGCATAAGTGTGCGGGACCCACTGGGTGAACATCGACATCACGTGCTTGCCCTCCGGGGCCAGCGAGTCGTCGAAGACACTGGGGATGCAGATGTCGGCGAACGGCGCGGTGGACGGCTGCCCGGCTACCGCCTCCTGGTAGGCGTTCTCGATGTCGTCCAGGCTCTCGGCCAGCACGATCGTGCCGCCGTGCACCTGCGGGTCGATGCCGGGGTGGCCGGCGAACACCGGCAGCCGGTCCAGCGCGAGGTTGATCTTCACCGTGCCGGAGCGAGTTTGCCAGTTCCGGATGTCGGCCACGAAGTCGTCGGGCAGCGCCGCCGGGTCGACCAGCCTGAGGAAGGAGATCTGCGGGTGCGCCGTGGTGATCACCACCGGGGCATCCACCTCCTCCCCGCTGGCCAGCGTCACGCCGGTGACCCGCCCGCCGCTGGTCCGGATCCGGGCGACCTCGGCGCCGGTGCTGACCTCCGCGCCGAACGACCGGGCCGCGGCGGCCAGCGCGCTGGTCACCCCGCCCATCCCGCCGCGCGGGAAGCCCCAGGCGCCGGACTGGCCGTCGGTGTCGCCGATGTGATGATGCAGCATCACGTAGGCGGTGCCCGCCGAGCGAGGCCCGGCCCAGGTGCCGATGACGCCCGAGACCGACAGCAGGCCGCGCATCGCGTCGCTGGAGAAATACCGGTCGATCAGGTCGGCGATGCTGCCGGTGAGCAGGCGGGTCACATCCACCGCGCCCCGCGCGTCGAGCTTGCGCAGGTGGCGCAGCAGCAGGCTCTGCCGGAGCAGGTCGGCTGGCCGCCGCGAGCCGAGCTTGGGCGGGATCTCGTCCAGCATCGGGCCGAGCACCTCGGCCAGGCGGGCCAGGTGCGCCTCGTACTCGACGTAGGCGTCGGCGTCCTTGGCGGAGAACTTGGCGATCTCGGCGTGCCGCTGGGCCGGATCATCGGGCAGCCGCAGGTAGCGGCCGTCGGCACGGGGCGCGAAGTACGGGCCCTGCGGGAAGACGTGGTAACCGTGCCGGGTGAGCTGCAGGTCGCGGACCACGTCCGGCGGCATCAGCGAGACGACGTAGGACAGCGACGTCACGGTGAAGTCCGGCCCGAACGGATGCTCGCTGACCGCGGCCCCGCCGACCACCTCGCGGCGCTCGCAGACCAGCGTGCTGAGCCCGCTGCGGGCCAGGTAGGCCGCGGCGATCAGCCCGTTGTGCCCGCCGCCGACCACGATCACATCCCGGCTTGCCGTCATCAGGTGCTGGTCCTTTCCGCTGGCCCGCTCGAACTGGGAAACGGGTTAAAGCAGGCATATGTCCTGCCTGCTGCTTCGGAGATCATAAGCGGACGCTCGGCTCGGCAGCGAGGCTGGACCCGGGGGCAGCCTCGGCGAACACGCAGCTAGCCGCCCCGCCCGCCCGGGCCATGGCGGCCTGGCTGCCCGGAGGGACCCCGGCTGCGCGTCCCGCACCCCAGGGGGCGCCGGTCGCAGTGACCGGGCCCTGCTCGACGATCCGCCCGGCGTACATCACCGCGCGAGCCGCGCCTCACGTGCCCCAGCCGTTCCGCCCGCCCCAGCCATCCCACGTCCAGCGCCGTCCCTGCTGAAGCCTGGGCTTAAGGGGAGGACTTTCAGCTCATTTAAGAGAAAATGCTCCACCTAAGGAAAGATCCTCCATCTAAGACCGCCGGGCCGGGCCAGGGCTGGGACACGGGCGGGGCTGGGACTGGAACTGGGGCCGGAGCCGAGGTCAGGCATGATCGAGGATGCTGTCTACTTCGTCGTCAGCCTCCTGCTGCTGGCCGGGGCCGGCCTTGTCGGCTGGCGGACCTGGGCCGGGCCGCAGCGGGACTGGCGGCGCGAGCGCGGTACCTGGGTGACCGCGCAGGTCACCAGTGTCGCCGAGGCCAGCAGGCAGCCCGGCCTGCCCTACGTCGAGCTGCCCGCCCGCCTGCAGGTGCGGTACACCATCTCCGGGCGCGAGTACTCGGCCAAGCTGGCGCTGGATCGCACGCAGCCCGCGGCCTACACCCGGTGGCAGCACCTTGAGGTGTTCGTGCCAGCGTCCAACCCGCGCCGACCGCGCACCCGGCACGAGGAGAACTTCGAGCCCGAGCACCTCAACGGCTCGTTGCTGCTGGTCATCCTCGGCCTGCTCGTCCTGGCCGCTGGCGTGGCCATCACTATCCGCGGGTGAGTGGCAGGCCCGAAGTTAAAGGCTAGTTGCCGCCGCACGCCAGGTTCAGGACGACGGATGGGTCGACGTTGCCGCCGCTGACCACGATGGCCACGGGACCGTCGAGGGCCGGCAGCTTGCCCGCGAGCGCGGCGGCCAGCGCGGCCGAGCCGCCGCCCTCGGCCACCACGCGGTGCACCGACAGCGCGAACACCATCGCGGCGGCCAGCTCCGCCTCGCTCACCAGCACATGCTCGTCCACGAACTCCCGGACCGCGGCGAACGACCACCGATTGTCCAGGCCGATGCCGCCGGCCAGGACCTCGGCCAGGGTGTCCTGATAGGGGATGTCGACCGGGTGGCCGGCCTCCAGGCTGGCGACCATCGCGGCGGCGTTCGCCGCGGAGGCGGCGATGACCCGGACCGATGGCGCGCGGCCCTTCAGCGCCGCGCCGAGCCCGCCCATGAGCCCGCCGCCGGACAGCCCTCCGGTCACCGCGGCCAGGCCGGGCACCTGCTCCAGCAGTTCCAGGCCGATGGTGCCCTGCCCGGCGATCACGTCGGGGTCATCGAAGGGATGCACGTAGCTGAGCCCGCGCTCGCGCTGCAGCCGCTCGGAGACCTCGACCGCCTCGTCGTAGGTCGGGCCCTCGACGACGGCCTCGGCGCCGCTGTCCCGGATCGAGCGGAGCTTCACCGGGTCCACCGTTTCGGGCACGCAGATCGTCGCGGGGACCCCGAGGCGCTGCGCCACGTAGGCCACGGCGGCACCGTGGTTCCCGCCCGAGCATGCGATGACGCCGCGCTCCCGCTCGGCGGCCGTCAGGGCCAGCATCTTGCTGGCCGCGCCGCGGACCTTGAACGAGCCGGGCGGCTGCAGGCACTCCAGCTTGAGCCAGACGTCCACGCCGAGCTGGTCCGACAGCCGCGGCGAGCGGATCACCGGGCTCCGGTCCACCAGGCCGGCAATACGCCCGGCGGCCCGCTCGACGTCAGCTACGGTGATGCCGGCGGTGGCGCTGGTCATGGGCTCTCCTTGCCGGGGAACATCCGCGGATAGACCGGTGAACGGTCCGGAAGCCGACGATATCGCCGCTCGCCGCCGGGCGCCGCCCGGCCGCTGTGCCCGGCCAGGCGGCCGGATGTCATAACATCCGGCGCAGTGACTAGGAAAGAACTAAAATCAGCTGATTTCCGGCATTCGGGCGGCGATTTCTGGTGCCAGAGGGGGGCCACATGCAGGTTCGCGTGGTGACCGAGCAGGTTGTGCGCGCGCTGATCAGCCCGGCGGAGGCCGTCGCCGCGGTGCGGGAGTCCCTGATCCAGCTGGCTCAGGGCGCCGTGATCATGCCCGAGCAGAGCGCGCTGGACCTGGCCGACGCCCGCGGCGACATGCACATCAAGGGCGGTTATCTGCGGGGCGCGCCGTACTTCTCTTACAAGGCGGCCGCCGGCTTTTACGACAATCCGAAGCGCGGCCTGCCGGTGAACTCCGGACTGGTCCTTGTTTTCGATGCGGAAACAGGATTCCCGGCCGCGATCCTGCTCGACAACGGCTACCTGACCGACGTGCGGACCGGGGCGGCGGGCGCGGTCGCCGCCGACCTGCTGGCCCGGCCCGAGGCCGGCACGGCGGCGATCCTCGGGGCCGGCGTTCAGGCGCGCCGGCAGCTGGAACTGCTGCGCGAGGTCCGCCCGATTGCGCAGGCCAGCGTCTGGGCGCGGCGCTCGGAGCAGGCTGCCGAGTTCGCCCGCGAGATGACGGCCGCCCTGGGCCTGCCGGTCACCCCGGCCGGCTCGGTACACGAGGCCGTGGACGGTGCCAGCATCGTGGTCACCACGACCCCCGCGCGTGAGCCGCTGATCAGCGCGGACTGGCTCGGCCCTGGTCAGCACGTCACCGCCGTGGGCGCGGACCTGCCCGGCAAGCAGGAGCTGGACCCGGCCGTGTTCGCGCGGGCGGACAAGGTCGTCGTCGACAGCGTGGCTCAGGCCGTCCACGGCGGGGACATTCACCAGGCGATCGCCGCCGGGCAGTTCAGCCGCTCGGCGATCCACGCCGAGCTGGGTGAGATCGCGGCCGGGATGCGGCCTGGCCGCGAGCGTGCGGACGAGCTGACCATCGCCGACCTGACCGGGCTCGGCGTCGAGGACGCGGCGATGGCCAACCTGGTCGCGCAGCGCCTGGCCGCCGGCGGCGGCGGCCAGGTCATCGAGATCTGAAACGGGGCGGCATGGCGCCGATCGAGTTCGCAGCATCGCTGGCCGGCCCGGTGCAGGCGCAGGCCGACCTGCTGGTCCTGCCGTGCTTTACCGGCCCGGCAGGCGGTCCGGGCGTTGCCGAGGTCAGTCATGCGCTCGGCATCGACCTGCTGGCGCAGCTGCACCAGCCCGCGGCCGGTCCCGGCTTCCGCGGCGCGGCCGGCGACACCTTCGAGACCCTGACCCTGAACCGCGTGCCGGCCCCGCGGCTGATGCTGGTCGGGCTGGGCGACGCCGCGGCGGCCGGGCCGGGAGCGATCCGCCGGGCGACCATGATGGCGGCCGCCCGGATGAGCACGGCCGCCACGATCGCGACCACTGTTCCCGCGGCCTGCGGACCGGATGGCCCGGCTGCCGACTGGCAGGCGCTGGCCAGCGCGTTCGCCGAGGGGCTGCTGCTCGGCTGCTACCAGTTCCGCCGGTACAGGCGGCAGCCGCTCGATGCGGCAGCCTCCCGCCCGGCGGCGCTGCGGCAGGTCACGGTGCTGACCACCGAAGCAGACCAGGCGGCGGTAGCTGCGGGCCTGCGCCACGGCGAGGTGATCGGCCAGGCGGCCAACTGGGTCCGCGACGTGGTGACCACCCCGTCCGCGGACCTGACCCCGGCCGACATGGTCGATGTGGCCCAGCAGCTCGCGGCGGGCGCCGGCCTGAAGTTCGGCGTGCTGGACACCGCCGGCCTGCAGGACGGCGGCTTCGGCGGCATCCTCGGCGTCGGCCAGGGCAGCGCCAGCCCGCCGAGGCTGGTCGAGCTGGCCTACCGGGGTGGCGGGGACGGCCCGGTCATCGCCCTGACCGGCAAGGGGATCACGTTCGACTCGGGCGGGCTGAACCTGAAGCGGACGTCCGAGATCCAGTGGATGAAGGCCGACATGGCCGGGGCGGCAACCATCATGGCGGTCCTGCGTGCCGCGGCCGAGCTCAGCCTGCCGGTCAGCATCGACGCCGCGCTCCCGTTTGCCGAGAACATGCCAGGCGGGTCGGCGATCCGGCCGGGGGACGTCATCAGCCACCGCGGCGGGCGGACGTCTGAGGTGATCGACACCGACTGCGAGGGCCGGCTGATCGTGGCCGATGCCCTGGCCTACCTGGCCGAGCGGGCGCCGGCCGCGCTGATCGACGTCGCGACGCTGACCGACGCGGCCGGGCTCGGCGGCGAGCTGTTCGCCGTGATGGGCAATGACCAGGCGCTGGCGGGGGCGGTGCTCGCGGCGGGCCGGGCGGCGGGCGACCCGGGCTGGCAGCTGCCGCTGCCGGCCGGCTACCGCCGCTACCTGGAGTCGGCCGTGGCCGACATCCGCAACGAGCCCAGGGGCGTGCCGGACAGCACGGTCATGGCCGGCCTGTACCTCAGCGCGTTCCACGGCGAGGTGCCGTGGCTGCACATCGACAACGGGTCCACTGCGTACCTGGAGCAGGCCACCGACTGCTGGCCGGAAGGCGCCACCGGGTCGCCGGCCCGCGCGCTGGTGCGCTGGCTCGAGGATGGCGGCCTGGCATCAGCCGGGCCGCGCCAGCAGCCTGCGGGCATAAGCGCGGCCGGGCTGGGCTGATGGCGGTGACGGCATGATGAGGTGGTAGCTCAGTTGGACGTCATGAGTCCGGCCGGCGCTCCCGGCCGGCCTGCCGAAGGGGCCATCTGTCATGCCTGACCTGTCGCTGCTGCCGCCATCGGCCACGATCGACGGCGACGACCTGCGGAT
>DASUBV010000085.1:0-5364 GCA_035763085.1 Streptosporangiaceae bacterium
GCCGGGAACTCCGCCGCAGGCCACCGCCCGGCCCGGACGTCACCGTGACCGCGGCCGGCGCCGCCGTGCCCAGCATGATCTGCCGGAACGCGACGGCCAGTGAGCCTGCCGGGTCACCGTGTACCCGTGCCGGGACGCCGCTGCGCGAGTTGGCCGCACTCAGCCGGCAGGCGGGGCGCCGGCCGGGGAGGCCGCGGGGACCGGGACGCGCTCGTAGGGCTGGGTGCAGGGCTGGCCCGCGGCCACCGTCATCTCCCGGCGGCCCAGGTCCAGGATGACCGAGGCCAGCGTCGCGGACTGGTCGCCGAAAACCTCGGCCTGCTCGCTATGGCAGCACACCGACTGCGGGGCGCCGTTGTGGGAGCGCAGCGCGGCCTGGATGAGCTCGGCCGAGACCGGGCCGTCGCCCGCCTGCGCCCGCAGGTCGGCGAGCCGGGCATGGGTGTCGGGGTAGTCGCGCGCGAGCCAGTCCTCGCCGGCCGGCGGCGCCGGGCAGAAGTGATTGGTGTGCAGCAGCAGGCCGTCGGCCGGCCAGACGAACTGCGGCCCGCCGGGCGACAGCTCGGCGCTGACCAGCTGCGCCTGCGCGCGTGCTGCCGCGTCACCCGCGGAGCTCGCCGGGGGCTGCCAGCCCACCGTGATGCACGATGAGGCGGTCATGGTCGCCTGGCGGAGCAGCGCCAGCGCCGACGGCATGTCGTCGCACTCGGCCAGCAGCAGCCGCAGCAGCAGGTGCACCGGCAGCCCGCCGACCCCGCCGTCCAGCGAGTTGTACAGGATGTTCAGCGTCACGCCCAGGCCCGAGCTGTTCAGCCCGACCTTGGCCAGCAGGCCGGCCTCGGTGAGCGTGGTCAGCCACTGGCCGTCGGGGCCTTCGATGGTCCACAGCACGCGCGACGGGGCCAGGCCGGGGTGCCAGTCCCAGTTCTGGGCCAGCAGCAGGCTGCCCGTCGCCGACCGGGCCGGCAGCGCGCCGATGACCGAGCATTCCGGCGCGGCCGCGCCGGCCAGGATCTCGGTGCGCGCGTTGGCCGCGAACAGTTCCTGCGCATCGACGCCGGCCCCGGCGGCGATGCCCGCGATCTCGTCGGCCAGGCCCGGCCAGTCCTCGCGCAGGCTGGTTTCGACGCGGCCGCCGAGCTCCCTGATCTGCGCGGGCTGCAGTCCGTGGGCGGCGCCGAACAGCTCGCGATAGCGCGCCAGTGTGTTGGCGACCAGGTCCGCCTGGGCAGCGCCGAATTCACGGCCCCGCTCGGCCGGGCTGGCGGGAGCAGAGACATGGCGGGGGAGCAAATCGTTACTCATAGTTCAGTATGCTCGCGAGCTGGTCGTGGCGGGTGAACCAGATGCTGGCCCGCTCGCGCATCAAGGTGATCAGCCGGGCCAGCGCGGCCAGCCGGTAGCCGCGGCCGATGACCTCAGGGTGCATGGTGAAGGTGATGTGCCGGTGCTCGGCCAGCGCGGACTCGAACTCCGCCAGCCACACCTCGATCAGGCCCGAGGGCGTGGTCAGCGCCTCGTTCCCGCCGGGGTGCCAGGCGAAGTGCGGCCAGTCATCCAGGCTCCAGTGCACCGGCAGTTCCAGGATCTTGTGCTCGCCGTGCACCTCGACGTACGGCCGGTCATCGCCCATGCAGCTGGAGTCGTACCCGAAGCCCAGCTCGACGAGCAGGGCCAGCGTCTCGGGGGTCAGCTCCCAGGCAGGCGAGCGGTAGCCGGTCACCTGCGCGCCGAGCCGGCCGCACAGCGCCGCCAGGCCCTGCTCCAACTCGCGGCGCTGCGCGGCCGCGTCGACGGTGTCGCTGCGCAGGTGCAGGTAGCCGTGGTGGGCGATCTCGTGCCCGTCGGGGATCAGCCCGGCCAGCGCGGCGGTGTGCCGATCGGCGGTGTCACCGGGCACGTAGAAGGTGGCCGGGATCTGCTCGCGCTGCAGCAGGGCGCGGATCCGGGGCAGGCCGCGGACCACCCCGTAGCGGGCCTCGCTGAGCGTGCTCAGCCGGCCGGCGTAGGCCGAGCCATCGCCGAGCCAGCCGGCCTCGGCGTCCACGTCGAAGGACAGCGTGACGGCGACGTCCGCACCGTCCGGCCACTGCGGCAGCGCGACCGCGGCGGGCTGGCCAGGCGGCAGGGGCATGTCCGGTCTCCAGTGCTACGTCCGGCCAGAAGCGTCAGTACCGGTCACGGTAGCCCTGAGGCCTCGTGCATGCAATATATCGGACTGCTGCGCTGGCATCCTGCCAGCAGGAGGTCACCGTCGGCCGGGCGGCCGGGCGCCAGTTCCCGGCCGGGCAAGTCAAGGCACGGCAGATCACAAATACGTCACGTTAAGAAATCTTGCTGTTACGCTCAGTGGTTATACATCGAGCGACCGACGGGGGAGAGCTCGTGACGATGTGGCTAACAGGCAGGCCATCAGCCGCGGCCGGCGCCGGGGGGGCAACCGGGTCGGCCGTCTCCGGATCCGCGATCGGCGGGTGGGGCGCTGGTGGCGCCAGGGAGGTCTCGGGCTTACGGCCCGCGGGCCCGGCCCGCGCCGCCTGGCCAGCTGGCCGGCCGCCGGGCGCAGCCCCGTCCGGCGGGGCGCCGCCGGCGGCGGTTCCGGCTACCCAGCCGGCCACTCACCCGGCGACGCCTGACCTGCCCGCCTTCCGGATGGCCGTCACCGACGTGGTGGCCTCCTTCGAGCGCAGCGGCGCGGCAGCCAGCCCGCGGCTGGCCGCGCGCATCCTGGCCCGCCGCCTGGCGGACCCGGAGCTGGCCGCTGTCGTCACCCGGGCGCCGGACGGCAGCGCCGGGGCCCTGGAGCGGCTGCTGGCGGAGATCCGCTGCTACCGGCCGAACGCCCGCAGCTCGGCCACCAGCCTGGCCTCGCTGCTGCGGATCTCGCTGCTGGCCCAGATCGACGCGCTGTGGTGGGGCCGCGAACCCGCCTACCCGACCGACGCCGACGTGCTGGACGCGCCCGAACTGCTCGACCTGGACGCGCTGCAGATGGGCGGCCTGCTGCGGTTCCGCTACCGGCACCAGGCCGGGTCGTTCGTCGGCCGGGCCGCGCGCTCGGTGGAGCGGCGTGCCCTGCCCGGCCGGCGGCCTATGACCGCGGGGCTGTGGCTGGCCCGGGCCCGCCCGCAGGCCGTGGCCCTGCTGAACCAGATCGCCGTGCAGTTCGCCGAGATCGCGCCGGCCGGCACGCCGCCGCTGTGGGTGACCAGCATGGCCCGCAGCGTGGAGCACCAGCGGCGGCTGCGCGCCCTCGGCTACGCCGCGCTGCTGCCCAGCTCGCACTGCGTCGGCTACTCCGCCGACGTGGAGATGGCCTGGTTCCGCCGGTTCGGGGCGCAGCGGGCCCTGCAGGAGGTCCTGCTGGACCGGCAGGCGGCCGGCGACATCAACGTCATCGACGAGGGCCAGGCCTGGCACGTGTGCCTGCGGCCCGGCATCAGCTACGGCTCGCGGCTGGTGCCGGCGGCCGCCGCGGGCGGCTGATCGCGATGTGCGGGATCGCGATGATTCTGGACTCGGGCCCGGCCGGGCCGGGTGCCGCCGGGGCGGCTGGCGCCGGGGCCGCCGGGGTGCTCGCGCGCATGCTGGACGTGCAGGCGGCGCGCGGCGAGTCCCGGGAGACCTACCGCCAGGGACCGCTGCTGGCCGGCACCCAGCGGCTGCGCATCGTCGACCGGGACCGCGCCGTCCAGCCGTGGACCTCGGCCGATGGCCGGCAGGTGCTGTGCTACAACGGCGAGCTGTTCAACTACCGCGACCTGCGGGCTGAGCTGGCCGCGCTCGGCCAGCCGATGCGCGGCGGCGGCGACACCGAGGTCGTGCTGGCCGCCTTCGCCCAGTGGGGCGAGCGGGCCGTGACCCGCTTCCGCGGCGAGTTCGCGCTGGCCATCGCCGAGCCGGCGGCCGGGCGGGTGTACCTGGCCAGGGACGGCGTCGGGGTGAAGCCGCTGTACTGGGCCCGGGCCGGCGGCCGGCTGCACGTCGCCTCGGAGGTCAAGGCGCTGACCGGTCTGGGCGCCAGCATCGGCGCGGTCCCGCCCGGTCATCACGGCTGGGCCGGCGCGCAGGACGGGCCGGTGCTGCGCCCGTACCTGGACCTGATGGCCCTGGGCGGCTCCGCCGGCCCGGTCACCGACCCGGCCGAGGCGGCCAAGCTGGTCCGGGCCGCCTTCGAGGACAGCGTCCGGGTCCGGGTCGACACCGACCTGCCGGTGGGCGTGATCCTGTCCGGCGGCCTGGACAGCTCGCTGACGCTGCTGCACGTCCGGGACATGCACCCGGACTGCGTGGCGTTCACCGTCGGCGCGCCGGGCAGCGAGGACCTGGTGTACGCCGGCCGCCTGTGCGCCGACCTGTGCGTGCCGCACGAGGTGATCGAGGTGGCGCCGGGCCAGATCGGGCTGCCGGCCATCCGCCGCGCCATCGCGATGTCCGAGCTGACCGAGTACGGCGACATCATTAACGCCGTCGTGTCGGTCCCGCTGTTCCGCCGGATCCACGAGGCCGGGATCAAGGTCGTGCTCACCGGCGACGGCAGCGACGAGCTGTTCGGCGGCTACCCGATGTACCACCGGGCCAGCCCGGACCAGGCCCGGCGGCTGTTCCTGCACAAGATCGCCAATCTGAGCCGGACCGAGCTGCAGCGCGTCGACCGCACCAGCATGGGGCACAGCGTCGAGGCCCGGGTCCCGTTCCTGGACCTGGCCCTCGTCGAGCTGGCCATGCGGCTGCCGATGGACCTGAAGGTCCGCGACGGGCAGGAGAAGTGGATCCTGCGCGAGGCGTTCGCCGACGTGCTCCCGGACTACATCCGCGAGCGGCCGAAGAACCCCATGTCGCACTCGTCGGGCCTGCACGAGCGCGCCCGGCTGTACAAGCCGCTGTTCCCGCGGCTGCACCGGGCGCAGGGCTACGACCAGTGCGCGCCGGTCCGCCGGGACTTCTCCCCGGTGCTGGAGGCCTGCGGCAATGACCTCGACGAGGCCATCGCCATGGCCGCCGCCCGCCCGGACTACTCCGCCGCCGAGCGGCTGCGTGACCTGGCCGGGGCGGCCCGGTGGAACGCGGTGGCGCTGGGCCGCCGGTGGGCCAGGACGCTGGGCCAGGCGCGCGATGGCAGCGACCGCGCGGCCAGCTGACATCAGGCTGGCTGACCTGGGGCCGGCAGCGGCCGGGCGGCCAGCTGACATCAGGCTGGCTGACCTGGGATAGGGCCGCGAGCCGGCTGAGCGTGGGTTGTCAGAGGTTGCTGAGATACTGGACGAGTGCTGTCAACTGGGCATGATCCGCCGCACGGGCCGGGCCTGCAGGAAGAGCGGGCCCCGCTCGTCGGGCGAGGTGATGAGCTGGAGCTCCTGACCG
>DASUBV010000086.1:0-4552 GCA_035763085.1 Streptosporangiaceae bacterium
CGAGCTGTGCTGAGCGCTTCAGCGCAGCCCCCGCAGCGTGATGGGATGCGGAGCGCCAACGGAAACTGCAACCCCAACCCCGGCCATTCATAACCCGCTGATCTGCATGCAAACAGCTCAGGCCTTCGGCAAACTCCGGCACGCTCGTATTCGGCGTTATACGGGTGATGATTGTCAAGGACCCTGTGTGTCGGCGCGCTGGATGAGGTCGTCGAATAGTGCTGCGCGGCCGGCCTGGCCGTGGTCGCGGGCGTGGTCGCGCTGGCGGGTGAGGATGGGCAGGAACTCGGGTCCGGTGCGGAAGTAGGCGCAGGTCTCGCAGGCGGACTCCATGCGGCAGTCGAGCTGGGGCGGGCGGGTGCACAGGCCGTTGCCGAGCATGCGGGCATGGGCTTCGCGGCGCAGCCGGGCCATGCCGGCACTCTCGTAGTCGGCGGGCAGCTCGGGCGGCTGGCCGTAGAGCGCGTCGATCCGGGCGCTGACCGCGGCGTACTCGTCGGCGACGACCCGGTTGGCGATCCGCTCTGGCGGAGTCAGATATCGCAACTTTCTGAATACCTTCCGCTCGGTGCGGCTTGGGCGTCAGCCGAAGCGGCGGAAGCCGCCTTCGGTGTGGATGACCTGGCCGGTGATCCAGGCGGCTTCGTCGGTGGCGAGCCAGGTGATCAGGCGGGCGGGGTCGTCGGGTGTTCCCCAGCGTCCTTGCGGGAAGTGGCGGCGGACGGTTTCGTGGTCTTCGGGTGTGGCGTAGCCGGTGTCGACCGGGCCGGGGTGGACGGTGTTGAGGGTGATCGGCTGGCCGGCGAGGGAGTCGGCGAGGGTGCGGGTGATCGAGGCGAGGGCGCCTTTGCTGGCGGCGTAGGCGATTTCGCCGGTCATCGGGCCGAGGTCCTGGCCGGAGGTCATGAAGATGACGCGTCCGCCGGGGCGGCCGTCGTGCTGGGCGGCGAAGGCCTGGGCCAGCAGGATCGACGAGCGGGTGTTGACGGCCCAGTGGGCGTCGAGCATGGCGGCGTCCAGGGTGCCGAGGGGGCCGTCGCCGCCGCTGCGTGCGTGGTTGCAGACGAGGATGTCCAGGTGCCCGAGCTGGCTGGTGGCCGCGTTGATGAGCTGGCCGGGGGCGTCGGGGCCGGCGAGGTCGAGTTGCGCGTCGTGGACGCGGGCCTCGTCGGCGGCGAGTGCGCCGGTCACGCCGTCGATGACGGCTTGGATGCCGCTGGGGTCGGCGCCCCAGGGCTGGTCGCGGTCGTGCGGGGTGTAGTGGTGCAGGAACAGGCTGGCTCCCAGGGCGGCCAGCCGGCGGGCGATGGCGTAGCCGATGCCGACCCGGCGGCTGACGCCGGTCACCAGTGCTGTCCGTCCTTGCAGGGGGAGCGGGTCCCGGCGGAGCTGGGCGGGCGAGAGCTCGTCTGGGGTCATGATCGTCGGTCCTTGTGTCGTGTTGGGGATTCAGGGGCGCTTGCTTGCGGGGGTGCGGCGGCTGATCTCGGCGGCGTAGGCGGCCCAGTCGCCGGCGGATGCGCGCTGCCAGGCGACGGCGACGGTGATGTGGATGCCGAGCATGCGGGCCAGGACGGCGGCGGGCAGGTCAGTCGCGAGCTGGAACAGTGCGGCGGAGCGGGCCCGGCCGGAGTGGATGCCGTGCTCGCGGAGACGTTCGGCCAGGCGGTAGGAGCTGATCGGGCGTCCGGGCTGGCCGCCGGGGAACAGCCAGGCCGAGGTGCCGTCGTCGCCGATGGCGGCGTGGCCGCGGCGGGCGGCGAGGAGCTGCCGGACAAGGCCGGCGAGAGGCTCCGGCAGGGTAACGGGCTCACGTCCCAGGCTCAGCAGTACTTGGTGGTCATCGGCGTGGACGTGGCCGAGGGTGAGGCGGCTGATGACCGAGGGCCACTGGGCGTAGAGCAAGACAAGGAGCCCGGCGACGCGGTCTTCGGGATCGAGGCTGGCGTCGTGGAGCAGCCGTCGGGCCTGGTCCCAGCGGGCCTCGGTGTCGATGACGCGGGACGGGCCGCCCCACCGGGTAGCGGGGAAATCAAGGCTGGTCAGCTTCTGGTGCTTCGCCCAGCGGATGAAGTGCCCGGTCTCACGGCGGTAGGAGGCCTGGCCGCCGGAGATCCAGGCATCCAGGTCGTTTTGCCGGCAGGCGGCCAGGGTGAGGTCGCGGGCGGTGAGCCAGTCCAGGAACGCGACTGCGGCCCTGACGTGCTGGCGGACGCCGACCAACTGGTCGTGGGTGGTGTCGGCGCCCGCGGTCCGGCGGCGCAGGCGCCGCAGCAGATGCCAGACGGCGTAGTGGTGCAGCAGGTGCTGCTGGCCTGGGTCGCCGCGGCCGGCGATCACGGCGGTGATCCACCGTTCCAGCCGGGCCATCTGCTCATCGCGGTGAGGCAGCGTCCCGATGGCGACCAGGACGCTGCGCAGGTGCTCGACCGGCTTGCCGCCAGGCAGCGTGTCGAGAGCGGCATGAGTAAGCCCGGCCCCGGCGTCCAGGCTCTGCAAGATCGCCGGGGCCGGGCTCTTATCCAGCCAGGCCGCGACCGTGCCGGGTCGTTCGGCGGCCGCCAGTGCCTGGTAGAGAGCGAGAAGGGGCGGGCGGATTTCGCCGGCCTCATCGCCGAGCAGCTCACGCAGCCGCCGGTCGGTGGCGCACCGGGCGCAGCGGCCTGCATGGATCCGGCCGGTTTCGCCGCAGGCCGGGCAGCTGGTCCAGAAGCCGGCATCGGACCGGGTGCAGGTGGCGCAGAGCGGCTCGGCTCTGGTGCCGCCCCGGACCCGGCCCGTCCGCCCGCATCCCGAGCAGCGTGCCCGGCGCTGCTTGCATGCACCGCACCACGGCTCGCCGGTGGCCTGCGAGATCACGCACGGAGCCTCCCGCCCGCAGATGCCGCAGGTCGCGATCTGCCAGGGGCGGCAGCTGGGGCAGAGCGGGCCATCAGGCGTGCGGACGCTGACCGGCCGCCGGCGACCGCAGCCGGCGCAGGTCTCCTGGTTGGCCAGGTCGGTGATCAGGCAGTGCGGACACAGCGGCCGGCCGTCCTCGTCGCGGGTCGCGGCCTCGCGGACAGTCCCGCAGCGGGAACACGGTTCGGCCCGGGACCTGGCCACGCAGTTGCGGCAGAGCCGCACCCCGCCGCGGGGCTTGACGAGGGGAATTACCCGGCCGCAGTGCGGACAGGGCGGACGGACGATATCCTTGGCGCCGGCCTGGGCCAGCTGGTCGATCAGCCGCAGCACCGACGGGACCGGCGCCGCGGCGCCTCCCCCGGTCAGCAGCTCAGGCCGGTCCTGCAGAGCCCAGGCGAGCTGGTGACGCTGCCCCGCCTGCGCCGCCGCAGCGGTCACGGCGGCGGCCACGGTCCCGGCCGGCAGTCCCGGGTCGATCGCCGCGACGATGCCCGTCACGATGGCGACCGGGTCTCCGGCTGGCGGGCACTTCGCGCACCGGGGCCGGCCGTCCCGGTCGCGCTGGTGGATGGCCCGGACCTTGCCGCAGCCTGCGCACGGCTCGCGCTTGGGCCCGCAGGCAGAGCAGAACCAGTCCTCACCGCGGCGCTGGAAGCTGCGCAGATGCTTGCCGCACCCGGCGCAGGCGGGGGGCGAGACAGTGCCCGCGCCTGCCTTCCGCAGCGCGACCAGCAGCTCCCCGGCGGCCCGCGGCGCTGGCGACCGGCCGTCGGTGAGGATCGCGGGCCGCTGGGCGAAGGCCCGGGCGAGGTTGCGCCGCTTGGCCCGGCCGCCGGCCACGCTGATCACCGCGTCCTCGATCACCGCCAGTTCCAGGGCCGGCTCGACGCGGCTGATCATCGTCACGATGACGCCGACCGGGTCGGCCAGCACGTCCGGGACGTCGGCAGTCACCGCTCAGCCGCCGTCCCGGGTGATCCTGGCCCGCCGCGGGCGCAGTTCCCCGACCCCGGCCTCCTCCCCGCTGGCCGTCTTCGCCTTGCGGGCAGGCTTAGCCGCGGCGGCCGGCTCGATCAGGTCCTCCATCGAGCAGTCCAGGATGTCCAGCAGCGCCATCAGCACCTTCAGGCTCAGCCGCTCGGGCCGCTCGGTGACCAGCCGGTAGACCTGGCTGGACGACAAGTCGATGTCCCGCTCTGCCAGCAAGGGGGCCAGGTCCGTCGTCTGGAACATGTCCCGGCTGGCCATGACCTGCCGCAGTTTCCACCGGTAATCCAGCTTGCGCGTCATCGGTTCCTCCCGTCCTCAGCCCGGCTGCCCGCCGAGCGCCGGGGCCAGCGCCTTGCGCAGCGCTGTGTTCATGAAGTCGCCGCTGACATGCGTGTAAATCGCCGTCGAAGTGTCGCAGCGATGCCCCACGGCCTCCTGGATGAACCGCCGGTCCACCCCGTCCTCGGTCAGGTGCGTCACCCACGAGTGCCGCAGGCTATGCGGGACCAGGGCCGACGGCAGGCCCAGCGCGTCGCGGTAGGCGACGAACCGGGCATTGATCTCGGCCGGCTTGACCCGCCCGCCCCGCTCGGTCACCCACAACGCCGGATGATCCGGGCACCCGAACATGGGCCTGATGTTCTCCACGTAGTCAGCC
>DASUBV010000087.1:0-2767 GCA_035763085.1 Streptosporangiaceae bacterium
CCGGCCTCGGGCTCGCGCAGCGGGAAGTGGCAGGCGGCGAGGTGGCCGCCGGCGGTGAACGGCCGCAGCGGCGGCTCCTTCTGCTCGCAGATCTCGGCCGCCAGCGGGCACCGGGTGCGGAACCGGCAGCCCGACGGCGGCTTGATGGCCGACGGCAGCTCGCCGGT
The DNA here is from genome assembly GCA_035763085.1 of Streptosporangiaceae bacterium. GTDB lineage: Bacteria > Actinomycetota > Actinomycetes > Streptosporangiales > Streptosporangiaceae > DASUBV01. The sequence continues at coordinate 168 of DASUBV010000087.1, forward strand.
GACGCCGCGGTCCTCGCGGCCGCGCGCGGCGGCCGGGTCGGCGACCGGGATGGTGTCGATCAGGCCGCGGGTGTAGGGGTGGACCGGGCGGGCGTACACGTCGCTGGCCGGGCCGACCTCGACGAGCTTGCCCAGGTACATCACGCCCATCGTGTCCGACAGGTACCGGACCACCGACAGGTCGTGCGAGATGAGCAGGTAGGTCAGGCCCAGGTCGCGCTGCAGGTCCATCATCAGGTTGAGGATCTGCGCCTGGATGGACACATCGAGCGCTGAGACCGGCTCGTCGGCCACGACCAGCCGCGGGTTCATGATCAGCGCCCTGGCCAGACCCAGCCGCTGCCGCTGGCCGCCGGAGAACTCGTGCGGGTAGCGGTCCACCGCAGCGCGCGGCAGGCCCACTGCGTCCAGGATCGACGCGATCCTGGCGTGCTGCTCCTTCTTGCTGCCGATCCGCTGGATGGCCAGCGGCTCGCGCAGGATGGTGCCCACCCGCATCCGCGGGTCCATGGACGCGTAGGAGTCCTGGAACATGAGCTGGACCTTCGGGCTGCGGCGGCGGCGCTCGCGGGTGCTGAGCCGGGTCAGGTCCTCGCCGTCCAGCTCCAGCGTGCCGCTGCTGGCCCTCTCCAGGCCCGCGATCAGCCGGCCGATCGTCGTCTTGCCGCACCCCGACTCGCCGACCATGCCGAAGGTCTGGCCGGGCTTGATGCTGAAGCTGACGCCCGCGACCGCGCTCACCTCGCCGACCTTGCGCTGCAGCACGGCCCCGGCGGTCACCGAGAAGCTCTTGACCAGGCCCTCAGCGCGAAGCAGCACGGCGTCGTCCGGGCCGGCGGCCGGCCGGGGAGCCCGCTGGCCGCCGGTCAGCGTCGTCGTGGCGGCGTCGGCGCCGGCCGTGCCGCGGCCGACAGGGAAAAAGCACCGGTAGGCGTGATCCGCGGCGCCGGCGTCGCTGATCAGCTCCGGGTCGGCGTGCGTGCAGCTGTCGCGCGCATGCCGGCAGCGGGCCGCGAACCGGCAGCCCGCGGGCGGCCGGGTGAGGTCCGGCGGCATGCCGGGGATGCTGTACAGCCGCTGCAGCCCGGACGCCTTCTCCGGCAGCGACCCGAACAGGGCCTCGGTATAGGGGTGGCGGGGGCCGGCGAACAGCTTGGCGGTGCTGGTGGTCTCCACCACCTTCCCCGCGTACATGACGGCGGCCCGGTCGGCCCGGCCGGCGATGACGCCCAGGTCGTGGGTGACCAGGATGACCGCCATGTCCAGGCGCTTGCGCAGGTCGTCGATGAGCTCGAGGATCTGCTTCTGGATGGTCACGTCCAGCGCCGTGGTCGGCTCGTCGGCGATCAGCAGCTTCGGCTCGCAGGCCAGCGCCATCGCGATCATCACCCGCTGCCGCATGCCGCCCGACAGCTGGTGCGGGTAGCTGGCCGCGCGCTCGGCCGCGGCGGAGATGCCCACCAGGTCGAGCATCTCCACGGCGCGGGCCCGCGCCGCGGAGATGCCCGCGCCGCGGTGCAGCAGGACCGTCTCGGCGATCTGGTCACCCACCGTCATGGTCGGGTTCAGCGAGGTCATCGGGTCCTGGAAGATCATCCCGACCTCGTTGCCGCGGACATGGCGCATGGCGTTGTCGTCCAGCGCGGAGATCAGCTTCCCGTTCAGCATGATCCGGCCGCCGGTGATGTGGCCGCCCGGCGGCAGCAGCTGCATGACCGACAGCGCGGTCATCGTCTTCCCGCAGCCGGACTCGCCGACGATGCCGAGGCACTCGCCGGCTTCCACGTGCAGGCTCACGCCGTCCAGCGCGTGCACGGCTCCCTTGCGGAGCCGGATCTCGGTGTGCAGGTCGTCAATCTGAAGCAGCGGTGCCATGTGTCCTCATGAGTGTCTGGGTCATCGGTCGGGCCGGGTTCGCCATGCCGCGGGCAGCGTGCGCGCTAGCGGCGCTGCAGGCGGACCTCGACCGCGTCCCGCAGGCCCTCGCCGATGAAGATGGCCGCCGCGATGACCACCACGATGCAGAACCCGGCGGGGATGATCAGCCACCAGTAACCGTCGTTGACGTACTGGATGCCGTCGCTGAGCATGCCGCCCCAGTCGGTCTGCGGCGGGTGGATGCCGAGCCCGAGGTAGCTGAGCGCGACGATGAGCGCGATGGCATCGGCCACCTGGAAGGTGGCGTTCACCATGATCGTGCCGATCGCGTTCGGCGCGATGTGCCGCAGCACGGCCCGCGGGCCGCCGCCGCCCATCACCTTCATGGCCTGGACGTAGTCGCGGGTGCGCAGCGACAGTGCCTCGCCGCGGACCAGCCGGGAGGTCGTCAGCCACGAGGTCAGCGCGATGACCAGGATCAGCACGCCCCTGGACGGGTTGACCATCGAGACCACGACCAGCGCGAGCAGCAGCGCCGGGATGGACAGCAGGGCGTCCACGACGCGCATCATGAGCGCGTCGATGATCCCGCCCGCGTAGCCCGCGATGGCCCCCCACAGCACGCCGACGACGGTGGCCAGCAGCGCCGCGGCGATGCCGACTTCCAGGGATACCTGGCCGGCCACCATCAGCCGGCCCAGCACGTCGAACCCGCCCGCGTC
>DASUBV010000088.1:0-31351 GCA_035763085.1 Streptosporangiaceae bacterium
AATATCATCGATCATACTGGAATGGAGGGAGCGGCGTTTCCTCACCCGCCTGAAGGCGGGCGTATCCACGCCGCGAATCGGATGACCAACTTGATCCTGCGTAACGCCCGTATCGCTGGTCAGGACGCCCTCGCCGACATCGGCGTCTCCGGCGACCGGATCGTACCCGCCGCCGATGCCCCGGCCGGCGCCGAGGTGCTCGACCTCGCCGGGCGGCTGGTCACGCCCCCGCTGGTCGAGCCGCACATCCACCTCGACGCGGTGCTGACCGTCGGCCAGCCGCGGCCCAACGTGTCCGGGTCGCTGTTCGAGGGAATCGCGATCTGGGCCGACCGGGTCGCCGAGTTGACCTACGAGGACGTGCAGTCCCGGGTGCGGCAGATCCTGCGCTGGCAGCTGGCCTGCGGTGTCCAGCACGTGCGCAGCCACGTGGACGTCTGCGATCCGCAGCTCACCGCGCTGCGTGCCCTGGCGGACCTGCGCGAGGAAGCGCGCGGCCTGATCGACCTGCAGCTGGTCGCCTTCCCGCAGCAGGGCATCCTGGGCTTCGACGGCGGCAAGGAGCTGATGCGCCGGGCGGTCGAGCTCGGCGCGGACGTGGTCGGCGGGATCCCGCACTACGAGCTGACCCGCGAGGACGGCGTCGAGTCGGTCAGGTTCGCGATGGCGCTGGCTGACGAGCACGGCCTGGCCGTGGACATCCACTGCGACGAGACCGACGATGAGCACTCGCGCTTCGTCGAGGTGATGGCCGCCGAGACCATCCGGCGCGGCATGTCCGGCCGGGTCACCGCCAGCCACACCACGGCGATGCACTCCTACAACAACGCCTACGCTTACCGGCTGATCAATAACATCGCCCGGGCCGGGCTGCACATGGTGACCAACCCGCTGGACAACTCGGTGCTGCAGGGCCGGTTCGAAACCGGCCCGGTGCGCCGCGGCCACACCCGGGTCAAGCAGCTCCAGGAGGCCGGCGTCAACGTCTGCATCGGCCACGACTCGGTGATGGACCCGTGGTACCCGCTGGGCTACGGCGACCCGCTGCAGGCCGCGTTCGTGCTGGCGCACTACGGGCAGATGTCGGGCGATGCCGAGCTGCGGCGGCTCATCGAGATGATCACGCTCAGCCCGGCCCGGGCCCTGGGCGTGCCGGACTACGGACTGCGGCCGGGCGGGCCGGCCGACCTGGTCGTGTTTGACGCCCCGACAGAGGCCGACGCGCTGCGGCTGGTGGCACCGCGGACCCTGGTACTGCGCGGCGGGCAGGTGGTGGCCCGGTCGGTGCCGGCTCAGCACACGGTGGTCTGGCACGGCACCGAGGAGCCCGTTACCTTCCTGCGCTGAGGCTGGCCGTAGCTCGAAGGATCCGGGTCACCAGCGTCCCGGATCCTTCGGGCTTGGCGTCTGGCCGCGTTAGTCAGCGGGAACGGCGGCGGATTCCTGGCCGGGAATGACCAGGGTCTCCTCACGGCTGCTGTCGCGCTGCAGCCGGAAGAACACCGCGTACAGCCCGGCGGCCAGCAGGAAGCCGATCTCGAAGGCCACGTCACCGATGGCCGGGACGTGCTTGGCCACCACGCCGATGTAGTCGGTCTGGTTGGCGAAGAAGATGATCGAGACCGCCATCGCGATGGCCATCGCGGCAAAGCCGCCCCACGGATTGTGCTTGCGGTCGAACAGGAACCCGTCCACCCGCTTGCCCCGGCGCAGGAACTGGTCGGCGAAGAACACGCCCAGCCAGGGCCCGATCCAGTAGGCGATGACCAGCAGGAAGTTGTTGTACTTCTCGCCCGCGTCGTGCAGCCCGGACAGCGCCAGGAAGAACCCGACGACCCCGAACACGATGGCCACGATGGCCCGGCGCAGGGTCAGCGGCAGCTTGACGCCCAGGGCCAGGAACGACATCGAGCCGGAGTACACGTTCAGGGCGTTCGCGCACACGGCGCCGAGCGCGATGCACAGCAGCGTGACGTCGGCCAGGGCGGTCGGCAGGTGGCTGGTGAACCCGGCGGTCGGGTTGTCGGCGTACTTGCCGATGCTGGTGATCGTGGCGGCGGCCGCGCCGACCACCTCCAGTGCCACGCAGGACAGGAACACCCCGAGCCCGGCCCACACCCCGGTGGCCTTGCGGCTGGTGTCCGGCTTGAGGTAGCGGGTGTAGTCGCTGGCATAGGGGTTCCAGCCCGCCGCGTAGCCGAAGGCCGCGCCGAAGGTGATCAGGAAGCCGCCGGGGACGCCCGTGGCGTGGGCACCGGGGTGCGACTTGGAGAAGATCACCACCGAGGCGATGGCGAAGACCACCACCAGCAGCGGGAAGGAGAACCTCTCGAAGGTGTGCACCAGGTTGTGCCCGAAGAACGCCACGGCCAGCTGCAGCAGCACGATGATCAGCAGGCAGACCTTGGAGTTCCAGCCCAGCAGCGCGCTCAGCGCGAAGGCGCCGCTGACGCTGTTGACCGCGAACCAGCCGATGCCAGCCACCAGCGAGTTGATGCCGGCCGGCAAGATATTGCCCAGGAAGCCGAAGCCGATCCGGGACAGCACCATCTGCGGCACCCCGAACAGCGGCCCGCGGGCGGCCAGGAAGCCCATCGACAGCGAGCCGAGCGCGCTGCCCAGCACAATGGCCAGCGTGGCCATCCAGAACGACTGGCCGAAGAACCAGACGCCGATGATGCCGACAAAGACGGTCGCGAACTCCATGTTCGGCGACACCCAGGTCCAGAACTGCTGCAGTGGCCGGCCGTGCCGCTCGGCCAGCGGGATGAACTCGGCGCCGCCGGGCTCTACCGCGGCAACCTTCTCGCCGTAGGTCCCCTCGCGGACCTCGGCCTCAATGAGCTCCGTCGCCCCAGGACTAGATTCGGTCACTTCCGGTCCACCCCTCGCATAGGTGAAAATTCGCTGCATGTTTACCGCGCGGGGCGGTGGTGCGTCTAGGTGCCGCAGGGCATCTTTCTTCCTGATCCTCGCCCCGGTTCCCAGACACCTGCGGGCCGGGCAATTATTCCGGTCGCACGCTGATGGTGACACAGGTCATGACCAGCACCAACGAGCCAAACCATCATTAACACGGACGTTACAAGCGCGGCCCGGGACGCCGGGCAAACGGCCAGGCCGGGACGTCGCCGGCGATCGCGCCCATGACCGGGCGGCGGTGCAGGTCCGGCAGGGCAGCGGCCAGGCCGGGGCGCCGCCGGCGATCGCGCCCTTGACCGGGCCGGATGACGCGGGCCGCTCAGGGCAGCCACCGCGCGGGCCCCGGATGCCAGGTGCCGCGGGCGGTGCCGGCCAGCACCGGGTCGAGGAACGGGCCGGCGACGGCCAGCGCCTCATCCAGGGTGGCCGCGCCGGGCAGCAGCGAGCGCCGGGCCTCGGCGGCATAACCCGGCTCCCAGCGGCCCCGGTCGGGGATGACGAGCCGGCCGGGCAGCCGCAGGCCGCGCCGTCGCGCCTCCGACTGCAGGGCACTGATCTGCGGACCGGCCGCCACCGACGCGGCCGCGGCGATGGCAACCAGGTCGATCAGGTCCTTGAACCGGGTCGACGGCGCGCCGTGCGGGCCGTGCCGCTCCAGCATCGCGCAGACCTTGTCGGCGACGTGATCGACCAGCGGGTAGGCCTTGTAGCCGTGCTGGCGGACCTGGGGCATGATCACCCGGGCCAGCGGCGGGACGTCCTCGGGCTGACCGGTCATCCGCACCCCGGCCCCGACCAGGTCAACGTGGAACCCGGCCCACACTGCCGCCCCGATGTAGGCGGTCGCGGGCAGCCGGGTGCCGCTGATCAGCGGCCGGGCCGGGCGGATCTCGAAGCGGAACCAGTCGCCGATGTCGCGGGCGGCCGCGGCGCGCAGCCGTGCCTCGGCCTCCTCGCTCGCGGCCTGGTGGTAGACGTCGATGTCGATGGTGGCCCGGACGCCGATGTCGCGGGCCAGCAGGGCGGCGGCGCCCTTGACGACCCAGCCGTCGTCGGCCAGGTACAGCCGCTCCAGGAGCCGGTCGTAGGCCATCTGGCGCTGCAGGTGCTGCAGCGGCCAGCGGCCGGTGGCAGCCAGGCCCTGCAGCCGGTCGGTGAGCGCCCGGCGGAAAGCCGCCGGGCTGGCGTACCCGCGCGGGCCGGTCATCCGGGCCCGCCGTCCCCGGCCGCTGGCGGCCGCGATTCCCGGTCATCCGTAACGGACCCGGGGCCCGCCTCGCCTGCCGGGCCCGCGTAGGCCGGAGCGGCGGCCGCGGCGGTGACCGCACCCGCGGCCGCCTCGGCCAGCCAGCCGGCGACGGCCGGGTCGCCCGCGGTGTCCAGCAGCCAGCGCAGCAGGGCCAGGCCGTCATCCCGCCGAAACCCGGACCGGGCGGCGAGCGGAGCGAGGGCCCCGGCGACCGCCGCCGGGTGCTCGCAGCCGGACCGCAGCGCGTCGGCGATCACGGCCGCCACGGCCTCGGGGTCCTCCCGGTCGTGCACCAGGTCGGCGGCGGTCCGGGCGGGCCGGGTCACGGGCAGGCCGCGCAGCCAGGCCCACTCGCTGTCCCCCACCGGCCGCCGGTGCAGCCGGACATCGGCCCGGCGGGACTGCCGCCGGCCGGGCAGCGTGAAGTCGTGCTGGTCGGCGGGCAGGTGGCCCAGGCCGTACAGGGCGGCGGCGGAGCGGTGCGAGACGACGCCCCCGGCGCGCGTCCGCTCCCAGGCCGGCACCCCCGGAGCCAGCTGCAGCCAGGCCGCCCGCAGCTCGGCCTGGTCCGGAAGCGGCGCCCCGGCCAGGTGGTAGACACCGTGCGCGACGCGCTCCAGGACGCCAGTCCCGGCCATCCGCTGCAGGGTCGCGCGGGAGACGCCGGCCAGCTCGGCCTGGCGGCGGGTCAGCAGCCCCCACTGGTCCTCGGCCACCGAGGCCAGGCGGCCCAGCGTTGCGTAGCGTGCCACTGCTGCATAATAGCTCAACTCGGATGCAGATCGCAGTATTGATGACAGGTACTCACTGCGAAGAGACTCATCTCTGAGTCACTCTGCAGCCCTGTGCCGGGGCTGAACCCCGGCCAGGGATGCCCGCGGGATGCGGGCTATTCTCCGCTTCATTGACTATCGTCATAATGGCGGCATACTTGAGTCGCCCTGACGGCGCGGTCCGGCCCAGGGGCGGCGGCACAGGAGCCGCAGAGGGAGGTCCGGACATGCAGTTGTCGCCATCCGCTCACGTGGACTCCTTCTCCCGCGACAACCTGCCGCCACCCGGCCAGTGGCCCGAGCTGGACTTCACGCTGCCGGGGCTGCGCTACCCGGCCAGGCTCAACTGCGCCGACGAGCTGCTCGACGCCACCATTGCCGCCCGCGGCCCGGACCGGCCGTGCCTGCTGTCGGAGGGCGAGACCTGGAGCTACGGCGACCTCGCCCGCCGGGTCAATCAGGTGGCCCGGGTACTGAGCGAGGACCTGGGGCTGGTGCCCGGCAACCGGGTCCTGCTGCGCGGGCCCAACAACCCGTGGCTGGTGGCCTGCTGGCTGGGCGTGCTGAAGGCCGGCGGCGTCGCGGTCACTACCATGTCGCTGCTGCGGGCCGGCGAGCTGCGCACGATCGGCGAGATCGCCCGGCCGGTCCTGGCCCTGTGCGATCACCGCAGCACCGGCGAGCTGGCCGCCGCCGCGATACCGGGCCTGCGGATCGTCCCGTTCGGCGGGACCAGCGCCGAGGACCTCACCGCGCTAGCAGCCCGCCATCCGGCCGGGTTCAGCTCCGTCCAGACCGCCGCCGACGATGTCGCGATGATCGCCTTCACCTCGGGGACTACCGGACGGCCGAAGGCGACCATGCACTTCCACCGCGACATCCTGGCGGTGGCCGACACCTTCTCCGCGCACGTGCTGCGGCCCCGGCCCGGCGACCTGTTCACCGGCACTCCCCCGCTGGCGTTCACCTTCGGGCTGGGCGGCCTGGTCATCTTCCCGCTGCGCGCGGGCGCCGCCACGCTGCTGCTGGAGAAGGCCACCCCGGCCGAGCTCGCGGACCACATCGCCGAGCGCGGGGTAACGGTCTGCTTCACCGCGCCCACGGCCTACCGGGCGATGATCGCCGCCGGCAAGGCGGAGCAGCTGCGCGGGCTGCGGCGGCCCGTGTCCGCGGGCGAGCACCTGTCCGCGGCCACCTGGCAGGCCTTCTATGACGCGACCGGGGTGGCGATCATCGACGGGATCGGCAGCACCGAGCTGCTGCACATCTTCATCTCCGCGGCGGACGAGGACATCAGGCCGGGCTCGACGGGCCGCGCCGTGCCCGGCTACCAGGCCGCGATCCTGGACGACGACGGAAAGCTGGTGCCCGACGGCGAGCCGGGGCGGCTGGCGGTGAAGGGCCCGACCGGCTGCCGGTACCTGGCCGATGACCGGCAGCGCCGGTATGTCAGCGATGGCTGGAACCTGACCGGCGACACCTACATCCGCGACGGCGACGGCTACTTCTGGTATCAGGCCCGCTCCGACGACATCATCATCTCCTCCGGCTACAACATCGCCGGCCCGGAGGTCGAGGAGGCGCTGCTCAGTCACCCGGACGTGGCCGAGTGCGGGGTCGTGGGCGTGCCGGACGAGGCCCGCGGGCACATCGTCAAGGCGTTCGTGGTGCTCGCCGCCGGGGCGGCCGGCGACGCGGCGGCGGCCGGCCGGCTGCAGGACTACGTGAAACAGCAGATCGCCCCGTACAAGTACCCGCGGGCCATCGAGTTCGTCGACACGCTGCCCCGGACGAACACCGGCAAGCTGCAGCGCTTCCGGCTGCGCGACCAGGGCTGAGCCCGGCCGCCGCCGGGACAGCGGCCGGCCTGCTCCCGTCAGGCTGCTGGTGTCCCGGCCGGCCCGTCCGGCCCGTCCGGGCCGGCCGGGACACCGGGATCAGGCCAGGTCGTACCGGTCCAGGTTCATCACCTTGTGCCAGGCCGCGACGAAGTCGTTCACGAACTTCTCCTTCGCGTCGTCGCTGGCGTAGACCTCCGCGACCGCGCGCAGCTCCGAGTTCGCCCCGAAGATCAGGTCCACCCGGCTGGCGGTCCACCGGACCGCTCCCGTGGCGTCGCGGCCCTCGAACTTGTTCGCATCCCCCTGCACTGGCTCCCACGCGGTGCCCATGTCGAGCAGGTTGACGAAGAAGTCATTGGTCAGCGACCCGGGGGTCGTGGTGAAGACGCCCAGCGGCGACTGCTGGTAGTTCCCGCCCAGCACCCGGAGCCCGCCGACGAGGACCGTCATCTCCGGGGCACTCAGGGTGAGCAGGTTGGCCTTGTCGATGAGCAGGTACTCGGCCGGCAGCCGGGCGCCCTTGCCGACGTAGTTGCGGAACCCGTCGGCGGCCGGCTCGAGCACCGCGAACGACTCCACATCGGTCTGCTCCTGCGAGGCATCCGTGCGCCCCGGCCAGAACGGGACATCGACCTCGACGCCCGCGTCCCTGGCGGCCTTCTCCACCGCCGCGTCGCCGGCCAGGACGACCAGGTCGGCCAGCGAGACCTGCTTGCCGCCGGCGTGCGCGGCGTTGAAGGAGTCCTTGATCCCCTCCAGGGTGCGCAGCACCGTCGCCAGCTGGGCGGGGTCGTTGACCTCCCATCCGCTCTGCGGCTCCAGGCGGATCCGCCCGCCGTTGGCGCCGCCGCGCTTGTCGCTGCCACGGAACGAAGAGGCCGCCGCCCACGCCGCCGACACCAGCTGGGATACCGACAGGCCGGAGGCCAGCACCTGGCTCTTGAGCTCGGCTACGTCCGCGGCGCCGATGAGCTCATGCGTCACGGCCGGGACCGGGTCCTGCCAGATCAGCTCCTCAGCCGGCACCTCCGGGCCCAGGTAGCGAGAGACCGGGCCCATGTCGCGGTGGGTCAGCTTGTACCATGCCCGCGCGAACGCGTCGGCGAACTCCTCGGGGTTGGCCAGGAAGCGCCGGGTGATCTGCTCGTAGACCGGGTCCATCCGCAGCGACAGGTCGGTCGTCAGCATCATCGGCTGGTGCGACCTGGACGGGTCGTGAGCGTCCGGGACGGTGCCCGCCCCGGCGCCGTCCTTCGGCCGCCACTGGTTGGCGCCAGCCGGGCTCTTGGTCAGCTCCCACTCGTAGCCATACAGCGTCTCCAGGAAGCTGTTGTCCCACTTCACCGGCGTGGGAGTCCAGATCACCTCGATACCGCTGGTGATCGCGTCACCGCCGCTGCCCGTGCCGAAGCTGCTCCGCCAGCCCAGGCCCTGCTGCTCCAGCGGGGCGGCCTCGGGGTCAGCGCCGACGCTTTCCGCCGGGCCCGCGCCGTGAGTCTTGCCGAAGGTGTGCCCGCCCGCGATCAGGGCGACCGTCTCCTCGTCGTTCATCGCCATCCGGCGGAACGTCTCGCGGATGTCGATGGCCGCGGCCAGCGGGTCCGGGTTGCCGTTCGGGCCCTCCGGGTTGACGTAGATGAGGCCCATCTGGACCGCGGCGTAGGGGTCGGCCAGGTCCCGCTCGCCGCTGTAGCGCTCATCGTCCAGCCAGGTCGTCTCGGGGCCCCAGTAGACATCCACATCCGGCTCCCACGCGTCCACGCGGCCGCCGGCATAGCCGAACGTCTTGAAGCCCATCGTCTCCAGGGCGACGTTGCCGGCCAGGACCATCAGGTCCGCCCAGGAGATCTTGCGGCCGTACTTCTGCTTCACCGGCCACAGCAGCCGGCGGGCCTTGTCCAGGCTGGCATTGTCCGGCCAGCTGTTGACCGGCGCGAAGCGCTGCTGGCCGGAGCCGGCGCCGCCGCGGCCATCGCCGATCCGGTACGTGCCCGCACTGTGCCAGGCCATCCGGATCATCAGCGGGCCGTAGTTGCCGAAGTCAGCCGGCCACCAGGCCTTCGAGGTGGTCAGCGTCTCGGCGAGGTCGGCCTTCACCGCCGCGAGGTCAAGGGTCTTGAACTCCTCGGCGTAGTTGAACTCCTCGCCGAGCGGGTTGGCCACGGCGGGGTTCTTGGCGAGGATCTTCAGGTTGAGCCGGTTCGGCCACCAGTCACGGTTAGCGTCCCCCATGGTCGGCTGGGTCAGGCCGGCGTGCGCCACGGGGCACCCGCCGCTCTCCGGCGTCGCATCCTCGATGACTACGGGATCATGGTTCTCAGACATGGGAATCCTCTCGGACTAGAAGGATTACGGTGCCCAGGTGCTGCGGGCGCTGGAAGTCGCAGAGCAGTCGGGGCACAGGCCCCGGTAGATCACCTCAGCCTCATCGATGCTGAAGCCGTGGTCGTCGGACGCGGTCAGGCAGGGCGCCTCGCCGACCGCGCAGTCGACGTCAGCGACAGCGCCGCAGGACCGGCACACGACGTGGTGATGGTTGTCGCCGACGCGCCCCTCGAACCGAGGCGGGCTGCCGGCCGGCTCGATGCGGCGGATGAGCCCGGCCGCGGTCAGCGCATGCAGGGCGTCATACACGGCCTGCAGGGAGATGTGACCGACACGGTCACGAACGCCGGAGGCGACCGCCTCCACGCCCAGGTGGTCACCGTTGCGGACGGTCTCGAGCAGCGCGACGCGAGCGGCCGTCACCCGCAGGCCGGCGCCGCGCAGTTCATCGGCGGAGGCCGGCGTCTGGGACGAGGTCATGACGCCAACCTAGCGGCATAAACATGAATGGTACAAGAAGACGAATCACCCAAGTCTAGAATTGAGACAAGCGGCAGCCGGGCCGGTCCTGGCACCGGTGGTACGGGAGCAGCGAGCTCCCCGAAGCATGCTCGCCGCGGTGGCGCTAGCGGCCGGGCGGCTGGATCCGGCCGGAGGCGGACAGGCGCACGCCGCTGGCGCCCAGGTCCTCGCGTGACAGTGAGTTGATGATCTCGATGCCCGCGCGCGACGGGTCCGGCTCCGGGGTGCCGCCGCCGACCAGGCGCACGGGTGTCACGCTGCCCCCGGCGAACGACCCGTCGGCATGCAGCCGGACGCGCAGGATCGCGCTGTCGGCGGTGACCCCGCCCAGTCCCAGGGTGTAGTAGCCGGTGAAGTTGCCCAGGCTGTAGGCGATGAGCCGGCCGTGATACCACTGCATGGCGCGCAGGACGTGCGGCCCGGAGCCCAGGACCAGGTCGGCGCCGGCCCGGATCACGGCGTGCGAGAAGGCGATCGGGTCGCCGCGCTCCTCGCCCAGGAAGGTCTCCATGCCGGGACGGACATGCTGGGCGCCGGCGCCCTCGGCACCAGCGTGGATGAACACGATCACCAGCTGGGCGTGCGCAGCGGCGTCCTTCACCGCCGCGACCGCGGCCGGGATGTCCAGCAGCTGCCGGTCGTAGTTGTAGGGCGCGAAGCCCAGCAGCGCGATCCGCACTCCCCGCCGGGTCAGGTACGCGGTCTGCCCCGGCCGGCCGGTGTAGCGCAGGTGCGCCGCCTGCAGGGCCGCGTTGGTCTCGGAGATCCCGGCCGCGCCGGCGTCATTGGTGTGGTTATTGGCCACGTTGACCGCCGCGAAGCCGGCCTGGCGCACGGCCGCCGCCGAGCTGGCCGGCGCCTGGAAGGCATAGCAGTCGGTCGAGTGCGGCGCGCACTTGGTGACGCCGCTGCTGCCCAGCGCCGTCTCCAGGTTGCCGACCGTCAGGCTGCTGTGCAGGTAGCGGGTCACGCTGGCGAACAGGGAGCCCGTCCCGCCCGGCGGGTACCGGCCGTTCATGCCGAAGTTCATGTCACCGACGTCGGCGATGCTGATCGTGGCCCCGGCCGAGGCGTCAGCCGGGGTGCTGCCGCCGGGGCTGGGCGACCCGTTCCCCGCGGCGCCGGCGCCTGCGCCCGCGGCCGGGCCGGGAGCCGGTCCTGGCCCGTGCCGCAGCAGGAGCAGCCCGGCTCCGCCGAGCAGCGCGACGGCGAGCACGGCCGCGGCCAGCCAGGCCAGCGGGTGGCGCGACGGCGGGCCGCCCGGCGGCGGGCCATCGTCACCCGACGGCCGCCAGAAGTCCGGCGGGTCGCCGCCCGCCCCCATGCCGCCGTAGTCGCCCGGCTGGCGCCAGCCGGGCGGCTGAGGGTAATCGGGCCCCTGATCGTAGTCCGGACTGCCGTAGTCGCGGCTGCGGCTGCCGCGCCGCCTGGCGCCGCGCGCGTGACCGTACTGGGGTGGCGGGCCGTACCCCGATGACCGGCCCGGGTCCGGCCAGCGGCCGTCGTCCTCGCCGGCCCGGCGCGAGGGCCGCGTGCGGCGCTCATCGCCCCAGCCTTCGCCGGCGGGCTCCCGGCGAGCTCGGCGCTCGCCAGCCCGGTACCCGTCGTCAGGCTCGCGACCAGCACCGCGCGGCCCGTCCCCGCCGGGGCGCCCGGCGGGCCCGTCGTAGTCGCGGGCGGCGCCGAACTCTGCCGGGCGGCTGCCAGGGGAGCGGCCAAAGTCGCGGGGGCGATCCCGTTCTCGCGGGTCCTGGTCGCGCCAGCCCTGCCCGAGCGGGCGGTCCTGGCCCGGCGGGCGGGCACGGTCGGGCGAGCGGCCGTAGTCCGGCGTGCGGTCGTCCGGTGGCCGGGGGTCGTCCCCGTGATCGGCATAGTCAGCCGGGCGGTCGTAGCCGGGAGGACGACCGCCGCGCGACCGGCGGCTGTAATCCGGGGCACGTGGATACTCAGGCGGGCGGGCGTCCTCGGGCTGGTCATAATCCCGCCTGCGACCGTGCCGGGGCAGGTCAGAGCCGGGCACAGGCTCGTCTGGGCCGCTCCCTGTCACCGCTGGCTCCCTGTCAGCGTGCCGCCAGCGCCGCACGCTGCCGACTAGCGACAGGATAGGAGCAACATGCCTCGTCCGACCTGCGGTTACGCAAATCGGCCCACGTCAGGGCGTCGAGCGCGCAGCCAGGCCGGCTCATGCCCGCGACCGCGGCAGCAGGACCGCCGCGGCCGGCGGTCCTGGCCGTTCCCGGTTATCTCCCGGGAGGCCGCCCCCGGGAAACCCGGCATCAGGAGGCCCGCCCGGACACCCGGTTAGGCCGGGAACGGCCACGATCAGGCCTCACACCTGGACAACCACAGGAATGATCATCGGGCGGCGGCGGTAGTTGTCGCTCACCCAGCGGCCGGTGGCCCGGCGGATGACCTGCCGTAGCTGGTGGACCTCGCTGATCTCGTCGGCGGCCGCCCGGGCGAGTGCCTCCTCCACCAGCGGCACGACCTCCTCCAGGGCCGCCTCGTCGATGCCTGACCCGCGGGCGTGCACCTCCGGGCCGGCCACCAGCTTGCCGTTGGTGGAGTCCACCACGACCACCACTGACACAAAGCCCTCGTCGCCCAGGATCAGCCGGTCTTTCAGCGAGGCCTCGGTGACCTCGCCGACCGACACGCCGTCCACGTAGACGTAGCCGCACGGCACCTTGCCGGCGACCGCGATCTTGCCGTCGACCATGTCCACGACCACGCCGTCCTCGGCGATCACGATGCTGTCGGCCGGCACCCCGGTCAGCGCGGCCAGGTCGGCATGCGCCTTCAGGTGCCGCCACTCGCCGTGCACGGGGATGAAGTTGGCGGGCCGCACCAGGTTGAGCACATACAGCAGCTCGCCGGCCGGGGCGTGCCCCGACACGTGCACCAGGGCGTTGCCCTTGTGCACCACGTTCGCGCCCAGCCTGGTCAGGTCGTTGATGATCCGTGATACCGCGGTCTCATTCCCCGGCACCAGCGAGGATGCCAGGATGACCGTGTCGCCGTCGGCGATGCGGATCGGGTGATCCCGGCCCGCCATCCGCGACAGCGCGGACATCGGCTCGCCCTGCGACCCGGTGGAGATGAGCACGATCTCATCGGGCGGCATCTCCTCGGCCTCGCGCATGTCGACCAGCAGCCCGCCGGGCACCGAGGGCACCCGCAGGTAGCCCAGGTCGCGGGCCACGCCCATGTTGCGCACCATGGACCGGCCGACGAGCGCCACTCTGCGGCCATGCGTCGCGGCGGCGTCCATGATCTGCTGCACGCGGTGCACGTGGCTGGCGAAGCAGGACACGATGATGCGCTGCTGCGCGCCGGCGAACACGTCGTCGAGCACCGGCCCGATCGCACGCTCGCTGGTCACGACGCCGGGCACCTCGGCGTTGGTCGAGTCGGCCAGCAGCAGGTCCACGCCCTGGGTGCCGAGCCGGGCGAAGCCGCCCAGGTCGGTCAGCCGGCTGTCCAGCGGGAGCTGGTCCATCTTGAAGTCGCCGGTGTGCAGGACCACCCCGGCGCGGCTCTTGATCGCCACCGCGAGGGCATCGGGGATGGAGTGGTTGACGGCCAGGAACTCCAGCTCGAAGGGCCCGAAGGAGCGGCTGTCCCCGGCCGCGACCTCGACCGACTCGGGCGGGATCCGGTGCTCAGCCAGCTTGCTGGCCACCAGGGCCAGAGTGAGCCGGGACCCGACGACGGGGATGTCGGCGCGCTGGCGGAGCAGGTAGGGAACGGCACCGATGTGGTCTTCGTGCGCGTGCGTGAGGACCAGCGCCTCGATCTCGCCGAGCCGGTCCTCCAGCATGGAGAAGTCCGGCAGGATCAGGTCGACGCCAGGCTGGTCGGGCTCGGGAAACAGGACGCCGCAGTCCACTACGAGCAGCCGTCCGGCATGCTCGAAGACGGTCATGTTCCGGCCGATCTCGCCGAGGCCGCCGAGCGCGATGATGCGCAGGCCGTCGGCGGGCAGTGGCGGTGGCGGGCCGAGCTCAGGATGCGGGTGGCTCACCGGATCTTCACGCCGCCGGCGGTCAGGTCCACGCGCAGCTGCTCGATCTGCTCCGGCGTGGCGGGCACCAGCGGCAGCCGGACGCCGCCGCTGGGCTGGCCCACCAGGCTGAGAGCAGCCTTGGCCATGATCGCGCCCTGCGCCCTGGTCATGCCGGCGTAGACCGGCAGCACCTCGCGGTGGATCGCCAGCGCGTCAGCGGGACGCCCGTCCAGGTAGGCCTCGATCATCTCCGCCAGCCGGTCCCCGATCACGTGCCCGTGCACGCTGACGAAGCCGGAGGCTCCCACGGACAGCCAGGGCAGGTTCAGCGGGTCATCACCGCAGTAGAAGGCCAGTCCGGTGCGGGCCATCACCTGCGAGCCGGCCATCAGGTCGGCCTTAGCGTCCTTGACGGCGACGATGCGCGGATGCTCGGCCAGCTTCAGCAAGGTGGGCGTCTCGATGGCGATCGCCGACCGGCCGGGGATGTCGTAGAGCAAGACCGGCAGGCCGGTCGCGTCGGCGATGGCGGTGAAGTGCGCGGCGACGCCGCTCTGCGGCGGCTTGCTGTAGTACGGCGTGACGACCAGCAGTCCGCTGGCGCCCGCCTGCTCGGCCGCGCGGGCCAGCTCGCAGCTGTGCGCGGTGTTGTTCGTGCCGACTCCGGCCACGACGGGCACCCGGTCACCGACCGCATCGATGACGGTGCGCAGCAGCCGGTCTTTCTCAGCGTCGGTGGTGGTGGGCGACTCGCCCGTCGTGCCGCTGATCACCAGGCCGTCGTTGCGCATGTCGGTGACGAGATACTCGGCCAGGCGGGCCGCGCCCGCGTAATCCACCTCGCCGGCGGCGGTCATGGGCGTGACCATCGCCGTGAGGTTCCGGCCGAACGGGGCGTCAGGGCGGGCTGTGCCGCTGCCCGCAGGCGTCGATGTTGCTGTCATGTAGTGCACGCTACCGGGCCGGGCTGCCTGCGGGTACCGCCGGCGCGGCCGGTGAGGCTGAAGACCCGGCGACGTGAGCTCGGGGGTACCCACGCCGCCGGCGTCTGTCTAATTATCGCCCGCCATTGCACATGGCGTTACTCGTTGGGAGCAATTCGTTAGGAGCCGGGCCTCGCCGCCACTCCCTGCCGGTTCCGGAACGGCACTCCCGGCGCGACGCAGAGCCGGCGGAGAGCCGGACAGATCCGCGCACGAGCCTGACCGCCGGCCGTGCGGCGACCGCGGCAGATAGTCCGGCGCGCCCGCGTGTCGGTGCTGGCATCGGTGCCGGAGCCAGCCAAAATAGGACGAGGCCCCTCCATGTATGAGATGGAGGGGCCTCGACGGCCCGTCGGCCCTGGCCCACCGGCCTCCCGGCTGCAGCAACACGGCGTGACCGCTCCACCGGCTCCGGGCCCCCGCCGCGCGAACTGGCCTCGCAGTCCGCCCGTCGTTCCGCAGTCACCTTCGGGATGGACCCGCCTCAGTGGTGTCTGCCGTTCTACTGCCAATCGGCGGCCCCGCACAAGGTCTTAGCGGCGGCAATTTACTGGCATTTCCCCTGTCCACATCGCTATCCACAACATGGCTCGCGTTGTCCCCCGCGACCGCCGACTTGTCATCAGGCCCGTCCACAGGACTTCCCACAGGCAGCCTCCGGCTGCGGACAGCCCGCCATCCGGAGCTACGGACTCCCGCGCAGCCACCGGCCCGGCCCGCCGCCGATAACAGAGCGTGACCAACAGTCGAGGGCGCACGAGTGACCGGCCCGCTCCCCGCTCCCGGGCGCAGGACCGGCTCGACTGAGCTTCCCTCTTGCTGTTATCGGTGAGGAACTCGGACGGGTACCGGCTGCGCTGACCGGCGGCACCGCACGAGATCGCAGGGTGGCCACCGTGGGGATAACAACATGGCGGGTCCCGCTGCTGTATGAGCGTGTCAGAGCGACAGGAAGGGCACCGTCGGGCCGCTGCGAGCCCGGCGGCCGCACCACCGTGACGCTGGCGGACCGGTGGGGACGCAGCCGGGGGCCGCGAGGTGCGGTACGGGCGCACTACTCAGGCGCCGCTGCTGCTCTGCGGGCGGGCCTCCGGCCGAGCCCTGGCAGGCGTGGCTGGCGGGTGGTTGTTAACCGGGCTCGTGCCTGCCGGCTGCCGGGAAAGACGGCTCCGCCCGACCGGGCGCCTGGCCGGAGCGACCGAGCCAGCGGGCCGGCCCACTCGGCAGGCGCGGCCACGGCCGGCTCACCCTGGACGGCCGAGTCTCGCTGTACGGCTGACTGACCCTGGGAGCGGCTGAGGGTATTGGGCGGCCAACTGACCGTGGCCAGTCACCTGACGTGGCACCTGACCCTGGCCAGGCACCTGACCCCGGACAGCCGGGCTCTGGCCGGTCAACTGAGCCTGGACCCTGGGCAGCCGACTGAGCCCTGGGCGGCCGGCCCGCCCGGGCGGGCGGGCGGGCGATAGAGGATGACGGCCAGCGCCCCTGGGAGCCACCGATGCGGGACAGAAGGCCCCGGCGCCGGGCGGGTAACGATTCGCTCTGAGATAGCCCGGTCAGATTGTGAAGGGATTACTTCGAAGATATCGTTTCGAAATATGTCCTTCACACCTGACGATGCGGCAGGCGCTCCGCCGCCAGGGATGCCCGGCAATCCCCTGGTGCTGGATGACGCGCGGATGATGCGGGCGCTGGCGCACCCGGCCCGGATCGCGATCCTCCAGCAGCTGGCGCTCGAGGGGCCGGCGACGGCGACCGAGTGCGCCGACTTCACCGGCCTATCGCCCTCGGCGTGCAGCTATCACCTGCGGGCACTGGCCAGCTACGGGTTCGTCGAGGAGGACCCGGCGGCTACGGCCGACGGGCGGCAGCGGCCGTGGCGGGCCCGGATCATCGCGATGACGGTGGAGGACCGGCCGGACCAGCCAGAGGCGGTCCGGGCCGCCGGGCGGCTGCTGCAGGACACCGTGGACGCCGACGTGGCAGTGCTCCGGCAGCAGTACCGCAGCCGGGCGGCGGAGTACCCGGCCGACTGGCGAGAGGCTGCCGGCGGCCTGATGGACATCCTGCACGTCACAGCCAGCGAGCTGGCCGTGGTCCGGCAGCAGATTCAGTCCATCCTCGACCCGTACCGCCGGCTGGAGCGGACCGAGCGCCCGGCCGGCGCCCAGCGGGTCCGCGTCGAGCTGGACTTGCTGCCCTGGTTCGACCCGGAAGCAGCGCGATGACGGCCATGAGCCGGGCCGGCGCGGCGGTCCGCGGCGGTCCGCTGGCCTGGCGGGACTTCCGCCTGCTGAGCGCCGGCCAGCTCACCTCGACGGTCGGCGACTACTGCTACGCCGTCGCGCTGCCCTGGCTGGTGCTGACGGCGCACGGCGGGCCGGCGCTGCTGGGCGCGGTGCTGGCGTGCTACGGGGTACCGCGCACGGTGCTGATCCCGGTCGGCGGCGTGCTGGCCGACAAGCTGTCCCCGCGGGTGGTCATGCTCGCCGCCGACACGGTCCGGGCGGGCCTGGTGGCGGTCCTGGCCGCGCTGGCCGCCGGGCACGTGGTCGCGCTGGCCGTGCTCGGACCGGTAGCCGCGATCGTGGGTGCCGGGGAGGGCCTGTTCATCCCGGCATCGGCGGCCATCATGCCGACGCTGCTGCCGCCCGCCCAGCTCCAGGCGGGGAACGCGCTGAATGGCGCGGCAATGCAGCTGGGCTCGCTGGCCGGGCCAGCGATCGGCGGCGCGATCGTGGCGCTGGCGGGCTCGGCGCCCGCGTTCGCGGCCGATGCGGCTACCTTCGCGATCTCGGCGCTGACGCTGGCGCTGATCGGGGCCCGCGTGGCGGCGGGGGCACAGGATCCGGTGAGGGCACAGGATCCGGCGGGTGCCCAGGGGCCTGGCCAAGCAGGCGAAGGGTCTGCCGGGCAGGCGGCAGCTGCGGGGAGTGTCGCGCCGCCCGGCCCGGCCGCCTCGCACGCCCCGGCCGGGCCGACGGACCCGGCAGCCCCGGCTGACCGCTCGGGCCTGGCGGCGCTGGGCAGCCAGGCCGGGTTCTGGGCGCTGCTGCGCCACGCGCGGCTGCTGCGGGTCGCCGTGGTGGTGACGATGGCGGCCAACTTCGCTTTCGGAGGCACGTTCGAGGTGGCGCTGCCCGCCCTGGCACACGCCGATTTCGGCGCGGGCGGGTACGGCGCCGTGATCGCCTGCCTGGGCGCCGGCGCGGTGCTGGGCACTCTGGCCGCCGCCCGCAACACCGGCCTGCGCCGGCCGATGTACGTCGCGTCGGCCGCGTTCTTCGTGGACGGCGTGGCTGCAGCGGTGATCCCGTTCGGCGGGATCGTCGTGGCCGCCGCCGCCACCTTCGTGTTCGGGATCGCCAACGGGTTCGGCAACGTGCTAACCGTCACGCTGATCCAGAAATGGGCCCCGCCGCAGCTGCTGGGGCGGGTGATGAGCATCGTGATGCTCTCCTCGATGGGCAGTTTCCCGCTTTCGGTGGCGGTGGCCGGGCTGCTGGTCCGGCACATTGGCACGACGCCGTTCTTCCCGATCGCCGGCGCGACCCTGATCGCCGCGATCCTCGGCGCGCTGACCCAGCGGGAGTACCGGACCCTGGGCGAGCACGAGCAGGCGCCGCGGGACGCGGCCCGCGAACCCGGCCCTGCGACGGCCGGCTAGGCGGCCGGCCAGGCAGATGGCCCGGCTAGGCTGCGGCCGGCTAGGTCGCTGACCGGTGAAGCGGGCAGGTCAGAGGTGGTCGTAGGCGATCAGGGAGTTAGGCGGCGCTCGGCTCCGGCAGGTAAGCGACCCACTGCGGGTCGCCGTCGTGAACTGCGCCGATCAGGCGCCAGTGCGCCCCGCGGGGCGCGGCCGGGTCAAAGCGCAGCGTCCAGCCGAGTTCCTCGATGAACCGGTCGGCCTTGCGGTGATTGCAGCGGTTGCAGGAGGCCACGCAGTTCTCCCAGATGTGCTGGCCGCCCCGGCTGCGCGGGATCACGTGATCGATGGTGTCGGCCTTGACGCCGCAGTAGGCGCACAGGTAGTTATCCCGGCGCATCAGCGCCGCCCGGGTTAGCGGCACCCGGCTGCGGTGCGGGATCCGGACATACCGGCGCAGCCGGATGACGGAGGGGACGACCAGCCGGGAGGACGCCGAGTGCAGCGTCCTTCCGTCGGCATCGTCGTGCACGACCTCCGCTTTGTCGCCCAGGACCAGGCACACCGCGCGGTGCAGCCCAACAGTGGTCAGCGGCTCATACGTGATGTTGAGCAGCAGTACCCGACGCACGCGCACCTCCTGTCGGGTGCGCTCCGCACATGTGCCGCCGGGGCACCCGTGACCAGTGTGACCGCCGATCGGCCCGGCCGCCAACACCAATAGGGTAGCCGGGCACCCCCGCCGTCCGGCAGTAGCGCGGCCGGTGAGGTCATGTCTATTCCCGCCCGGACGGTGAGGTCACGGCCAGCCCCGCCGGCAGCACCTGCCCGCAGATCCGCCCGCAGGCCCCGCCCGCAGACCCGGCCGCAGACCCTGCCCGCACGGTCCGCAGGTCATAGGCTGGCCAGCCCGCAGGCTACTGCCCGCTCCGCCCGCAGGCCCTTGCCCCCCGCAGGCCCTTGCCTGCCCGCCGCAGGTCAGGGCCTGCCCGTCGGCTGGCCCGGCCGCTCCGTCCCGCCCACCCCGGGAGCTGACGAACGGCGAAAGGGGCCTTAAAGTGCGGCCATGACCTCATCCCGCGCTGCTGCCCGCTACCCCGCCGCCCCCCGGCTGGACATCACCGAGAACCTGCTCGGCCACCAGGTGGCCGACCCCTACCGGTGGCTGGAGGACGCGGCCAGCGAGCAGACCAGAACCTGGCTAGCTGCTCAGGATGAGCTGTACGCCGACGTGCTGGCCACGCTGCCGGGCCAGGACCGGCTGGCCGGCCGGCTCACCGAGCTGCTGAGCGCCGGGCTGGTCAGCCCGCCCGTCTGGCGCGGCGGCCGGCAGTTCTACCTGCGCCGGGAGGCGCGCCAGGAGCATGCCGTGCTGTACACGGCGGCCTCCGGCGAGTCCGGGGAGCAGGGCCAGGCCAGCGAGCCGGGCCAGGCACGGGAGCCCGGTCAGCCAGGCGGGGCGGGCGAGGCCGAGCGGGTGCTGATCGACCCGATGGCCGTTGACCCGTCCGGGACCACCACCCTGGACGCCTGGCAGCCCGACCACGAGGGCCGCCTGCTGGCCTACCAGCTGTCGGAGGGCGGCCGGGAGGAGTCCGTGCTGCGGGTCATGGACGTGGCCACCGGCCAGGACGTGGACGGCCCGATCGACCGCTGCCGGTACACCGGGGTGGCGTGGCTGCCCGGCGGCAAGGCGTTCTACTACGTGCGCCGGCTCGCCCCCGATCAGGTCCCGGCGGGCGAGGACCAGTTCCACCGGCGCGTCTACCTGCACCGGGTGGGGACCCCGCCCGAGGATGACGTGCTGATCCACGGCGAGGGCCGGGAGAAGACCAACTACTACGGCGTGCTGGTCAGCCGCGATGGCCGGTGGCTGGTCATCGACGCCTCGGCCGGCACCGCGCCGCGCAACGACGTGTGGGTCGCCGACCTGACCGCCTCACCGGAGTCGGCGCCCGACCTCCAGGTCCTGCAGGAAGGCGTGGATGCCCTGGCCAGCGTGCGGGCCGGCCGCGATGGCCGGCTGTACGTGCACACCGACCGGGACGCCCCGCGCGGGCGGCTCGCGGTCGCCGACCAGGCGCACCCGGACTTCCCCGGCGCGGCCAGCTGGCGGGACATCCTGCCCGAGGACCCCGGCGCGGTGCTCAGCGAGTACACCATCCTGGACGGCGCGGAGCTGGACCGGCCGGCGCTGGTGGCCTCCTGGACCCGGCACGCCATCAGCGAGATCACCGTGCACGACCGGGACACCGGCGAGCGGACGGCGCAGCTGAGCCTGGCCGGCCCCGGCGCGGCCGGCGGCCAGCGCCGCCTGGGCTCCGCGGGCGGCCTGCGCAGCCGTCCCGAGGGCGGGCACGAGGCCTGGCTGAGCTTCACCGACTACGCCACGCCGCCCGTGGTGCTGCATTACGACGCCCGCAGCGGCACCGTGACGACGTGGGCCCGCTCCCCCGGCTCGGTCGAGGTGCCGCAGGTCCGTGCCGAGCAGGTGGCCTTCCCGTCGGCCGATGGCACCACGATCCGGATGATCGTCATCTCCGGCCCCGCGTCGGCCGGCAGCGACGGCCAGCGCGTCGCGCGGCCGGCGATCCTGTACGGGTACGGCGGATTCAACGTCAGCCTCTCCCCCGCGTACTCAGCGCAGGCCCTGGCCTGGGTCGAGGCGGGCGGCGTCTACGCCGTCGCGAACCTGCGCGGCGGCAGCGAGGAAGGCGAGGACTGGCACCGGGCCGGCATGCGCGAGCGCAAGCAGAATGTCTTCGACGACTTCGCCGCCGCCGCCCGGCAGCTGGCCGCCGACGGCTGGACCACGCCCGGCCAGCTGGCTATCTCCGGCGGCTCCAACGGCGGCCTGCTCGTCGGCGCCTCGCTGACCCAGCACCCCGAGCTGTTCGCGGCCGTGATCTGCTCGGCACCGCTGCTCGACATGATCCGCTACGAGCAGTTCGGGCTCGGCGTGACCTGGAACGACGAGTACGGCCGCGCCGACAACCCCGAGGAACTCGGCTGGCTGCTGGGCTACTCCCCTTACCACCACGTCCGTGCGGGGACCGCCTACCCGGCCGTGCTGTTCACGATCTTTGACGGCGACACCCGCGTCGACCCGCTGCACGCGCGCAAGATGTGCGCCGCGCTGCAGCATGCGACTACCGCGCCGCCCGGCACCGCGCCGGTGCTGCTGCGCCGCGAGAAGGACGTCGGCCACGGCGCCCGCGCGGTCAGCCGGACCGTAGCGCTGGCCAGCGAGCAGCTGGCGTTCGCCGCCGCGCATACCGGGCTGGCGCTGTAAGCGGCCGCCTCGCGGTCACCTGCGGGCGACCGCCGGCAGCTGGCTCAGGGCGCGCCGGCCCGCCGGGCGCGCCGGCCCGCCGGGCGCGCCGGGTGAGGTCCTCGGCAAAACGATCAAGCGCGGCGTCAACCACCTCCGCGTCGTAGCCGCCGCGGCGGGTCACCCGGAGCTGCGTGGCGCGGATGTCGCCCGCCATGATGGCCTGGCCTGGCCCGGCGCGGCGCTGCCGTTCAGCGTGGCCTCGATCCGGGTGACGAACTCGTCCACGTCGCTCATGACATAGCCAGGGGATCCCCATCTGGTCCGCGGGAACCGGCCTGCTTCGGGCATTGCTGCAGCCTCCTCGCTCGTCTCGCTCGTCTGGCTCGCCGGGTCTGGCAGCCGGGCAGAAATCAGGTCACGGCTGGCCGGGCAGGCTCATCGTAGGCCGCCGGGGCGGCCCGCAGGCCGGGGCTCAGCGATTCGGCGATGCAGCGGCCAGCGCCTGCTCATAGTCGCGGGCCGCGGGCAGGTCCGGGTGCCGGGCGCTGACCGCGCGGCCGAGGTCGCGCGCTGCCTGCAGGACGATCTCGGTACGCTGCTCGGCGGGCAGCGCGAGCAGCCGGCCCTGGCCCAGCCGCAGCGCCTGCTCGGGCTCGTCAGCGTCGGCCAGGCAGCGCGCCTGACCGAACACCACCAGGGTGGCGTCGAGTACCTCAGCCGCCGGGTAGAGCCGCAGGGCCCGCGAGTAGGCGCGCTGGGCTTCGGTGTGATCGCCGAGCATGGCCAGGGTGTCGCCGGTGTGGAAGTAGAACTGCCGCTCGGTGTAGCCGAGCGCGGTATCACCGGTCTCCTCGGCGCTCAGCTCGGCCAGCGCATCATGCGAGCGGTCCAGCGCGCCGCGGGCCCGGTCCAGCGCGTCGCGCAGGCCGCGCCCGCTGCGCCGGGCCAGCCGGGCCAGCCGGGCCTGGGCCCTGGCCTCGACTACCGGGCCCATGACCCCGGCCACGCACGGCCGGCGGCCGGCCAGGTCGATCGCGGAGCTGGCCAGGCTGGCGGCCTCGCGGGGATCGCCGTAGTACAGCGGCACCAGCGCCTCGCGGACGGCGACCCAGGCGCGCAGCGTGCGGTCCCCGGTCTCGTCGGTGGCGGTCCTGGCGGTCCGGAAGAACGACCGGGCCAGGCGCTGGTCACCGAGGTCGAGCATGATGATCCCGGCCAGGCCGGCCAGCTGGCCGGCGACCCGGCACAGCCGCTCGGCGAACTCCAGCGGCTGCCGCTCGGCGCACATCCGCCGGACGTCGCCGAAGTCCAGCAGCGCGTCGCACAGCAGCCGCAGCGACGGGACGGTCATGTACCGGCGGCCGTAACCGGCGGTGGTCTCCTCCCACTGATCGATCATGGTGGCCGACACGGTGCCACTCAGCAGCGCGTCGTCCATCTGACGGCGCATCCGGTCCACTGCCCCGAGGAACTCGCAATCCACCCGGGCGCCCGCGTCGGCCATCAGCCGGATCAGCATCCGGCGCAGATCATCCTCGCTCTCGGCCGGGGCGCGCTCGGCAACGGGCGGCCCGGTGTCGGCCCGCCCTGCCCGCCCGGCCTGCCCGGTCTGCCCGTCCTGGCCGGGCACGGCGACCGGGTCTGGCCCGGCGGACCGCTGGGCGGCGACCCGCGGCACGGCGACCTGCGGCACGGCCGGCGCGGGCGCCCGGTGCCTTGCAGGCCCGGTTCCTGCTGACCTGGTTCCTGCCGACCCGGATCCTGCAGGCCTGGTTCCCGCAGAGTTGGTTCCTGCAGACCTGGGCACAGGCACAGCGGGTCCCGACGCTCCGTGCCCGGGCGCTCCTGCCCCTGCCCCGGCAGGTCCCGGCACTCCTGGCGCCGGCCCGGTCGACGTCAGCCCGGGCGCTCCTGGCCCAGCGGCCTGGCCTGGCGCAGCTGCCCCGGCCAGTCCGGCGGTCTGTTCCGCGGTGGCTGCGGCATGACCCGCTGGCGTGGCCCGGCCCGGAGCGGCCGCGCCGGCCGACGCGGCCCGACCCGGCGCAGCCCGATCCGGCACGCCCTGACCCGGCACGCCCTGACCCGGCCCAGCCTGACTCGGCACGACCCGATCCGGCACGACCCGATCGGACGCAGCCTGACCCGGCACCACCGGGCCGGCCGCTGACGGCGGCGGGTCAGGAGGAGTCTCGCGCGAATCCGCGCCGCTGCTCGATGCCCGCAGCCGCGCGGCAGTCGCCGGGCGGTGTGACCGGCCGCACAGGCACGGGCCCTCAAAGCCCAGGTCCGGCGGGTCGGCCCGGTAGACCGAGCACACGTAGTGGAGGTACTCCGGGCCTGGTCGCTTCTGCCCGCCCTCATACGCCGACAGCAGCGTCTCGCTGAACCGCGGCACCCGGCGTCCCTCGGCCTGGTACCAGGCCCGGACCTGGGCCACCACGTCGGCGAGCGCGATCCCGAGCGCCAGCCGGTAGGCCCGGATCCGCGTGGTGCCGTAGGACGGCGCGCACTCGGCCAGGATCGCCGCGGCCACGTCCGCCGGCGAGGTCCCGGCAACCAGTTCCCTGGCCCGGATCTCGCGGGCCAGGGCGACCTCCTGGCGGGCGGCGCCGACCAGCACCAGGCCTGGCCTTCCGGACGGGCTGGCGGCCCGGTCAGAACCTAATGCGGAGGCGACGGCTCGGCGCTCTCCCGGCATGAATCCCCTTCCCGCTGCTCGTGACGGCGTCGCCCTGCACGAGCTGCCCCGGGGTGACACAGCGCGGCAGGTGCCGCGCGAGGAATCATCTTTGCTAACTAATTGTAATTTAGCAGTTGCGCTCCGTCGATTACCATCGGCGGAGATTTCGTGTTCGCGCGGCAGGCAACTATGGTTTCGGAATTGTGCCGGCGCGGCGCGGCGCCTGGACTGGCGGCCCGGACGCCGTCGCCGGCGGTCGCTGGCGCGCGCCATGCCCCCGCCTTGCGCCGGTCCCCGCGTCGAGCCCCCGACCTGCAAGAATGCCCCGGCCCGCCTGCGGCCAGGGCCGACCACTGAAAGGATCCCATCGTGGCCCTGCACGCCCTGACGATCCTGGCAGTGCCGCGCGGGCCGATGCTGCTGAGCTCCGCGCATGCCGTGACGCCCGCCGGGGCACAGGCTCCGACGCTGGAGTCCGTCTGCGGCAGCAGCCCCAGCATCGCCTGCCGCACCGTCTGGGACATCACGCACAATAAGCACCTGGCCGAGGTATCGCAGGCCTACCTGGCCGGCCCGGTCCAGGTGGCGGTGCGGATCGCGTTCGTGCTAGTGCTCGCGCTGATCGCGCGGGCGCTCGCCCGGCGGCTGATCAACCGGATCACCAGCCGGGCTGCGCAGCGGGCCGAGAGCGGCGGCCGCTCGCACTCGCTGCTGGGCGAGCGGCGCCAGCAGCGCGCCACCGCGCTCGGGTCGGTGCTCGGCAACGCGGCGTCGATGACGATCTTCACGATCGCCGCCTTCATCATCCTCGGTGACCTCGGCCTGAACCTGGCGCCGGTGCTGGCCAGCGCCGGGGTGCTGGGCATCGCCATCGGGTTCGGCGCGCAGAACCTGGTGCAGGACTTCCTGGCCGGGATCTTCATGCTGATGGAGGACCAGTACGGCGTCGGTGACGTGATCACCATCGACAAGGTCAGCGGCACGGTCGAGGCGGTCAGCCTGCGCATTACCCGGATCCGTGACGTGAATGGCGTGATCTGGCATATCCGCAATGGCACGATCAGTGAGTCCGGCAACGAGTCGCACGGCTGGGCCCGCGCCGTGGTGGACTTCCCGGTCCCCTACGACCTGGACATCATCGAGGTGCGCGGGCTGATGGAGAGCACCGCCGTGGCCATGTGGCAGGACCCGGCCTGGCAGAACGTCATCCTGGAACGGCCCGAGGTGTGGGGTGTCCAGGAGGTCACCAGCGAGTCGGTGCTGATGCGGGTTATCGCCCGGACTGCGCCGCTGCGCCAGTGGGAGGTCGGCCGCGAGTTGCGGGAGCGAATCAAGACCGCGCTGGCGTCAGTGTCCGCGACCGGGGACGGCACCGCCAGCTCGCTGCCGGAGGGCACGCCGGACCCGGCCCCGCCTGGCCCCGGCGCGCCGGGTCCTGATGTGCCGCCCCCCGTCACAGGTGACCCGGACCCGGACTGACGCGGCGCGCCGGGAGCGGGCGCGGCCCGGCTGCTGGCTCGCCGGCCAGCCCCCGGCTCACAGGCCAGCCCCCGGCTGGCCCGCCCGGCCAGCCGGGGGCGAATTACCGGACGCGGAACATACCCTGGAGCCGTTATGGATGACACCCGAGAGATCAGCCTGTACGAGGCCGTCGGCGGCGAGCCGACCTTC
Organism: Streptosporangiaceae bacterium; assembly: GCA_035763085.1. Classification (GTDB taxonomy): domain Bacteria; phylum Actinomycetota; class Actinomycetes; order Streptosporangiales; family Streptosporangiaceae; genus DASUBV01. Next base: position 25,896 of record DASUBV010000088.1, read on the forward strand.
CGGCGCCTGGTGCGCCGCTTCTACGAAGAGGTCGCCGCGGACCCCGAGCTGCGCCCCGTGTACCCCAGCCGCGACCTGGGCCCCGCCGAGGAGCATCTGCGACTGTTCCTGATCCAGTACTGGGGCGGGCCGGCCACCTACAACGAGCGGCGCGGCCACCCCCGGCTGCGGAAGCGGCACGTGCACTTCACCATCGGCGAGGCCGAGCGCGACGCCTGGCTGCGGCACATGCGCACCGCGCTGGACGAGCTCGAGCTCGACCCCGCGCATGACGCCCAGCTCTGGGATTACCTGGTGATGGCCGCGCACAGCCTGGTCAACCAGCCGCTGCGCCATCCCGGCGGCCCTGACCTGGGGCTGACTCCGGCCTGACCGGGCCGGATTATCCCCGTCTGGCAGGATGACGGGCATTCCGCCAGATACTAAAATTAACTCTTCTTCAATCCGTACTTAGTTAGCCCGTGCGTGACTCATCGGTAGGTGAGCGACATGCACGTAACTGAACCGCGCTCCTGCCTCCGGCCGCGTCCGGGGTGCGAGCGATCCCTGCTGGAGGCCCGGTGACCGAGGAGATCGGCGCGGCCGCGTTCGAGGCTGTCCCGGGCACGCAGATCGCCGGCTACCAGGTCGAGGCGGAGATCGGCCGGGGCGGGATGGCGATTGTCTACCGGGCCCTCGACAGCAAGCTGGGCCGGCCCGTCGCGCTGAAGATCCTGGCCCCGCGGCTGGCCGAGGATGAGTCGTTCCGGCGCCGGTTCATGCACGAGTCACGAGCCGCCGCGGCGGTCGATCATCCCAACATCGTCCCGGTCTTCGAGGCCGGCGAGGCAGACGGGTGCCTGTTCATCGCCATGCGCTACGTCGGGACCGGCGACGTGCGGACCCTGCTGCAGCGGCAGGGCCGGCTTCCGCTCCCCCGGGTCGTCGCCATCGTCTCCCAGGTCGCCTCGGCCCTGGACGTCGCGCACGCGCGCGGGCTGGTGCACCGGGACATCAAGCCCGCCAACATGCTGCTGGCCGAGTCCGCTGACGGTCGCTCTGACCACGTCTACCTGTCGGATTTCGGGCTGAGCAAGCTGACCCTGGCGCCGACCGGGCTCACCTCGACCGGCCAGTTCATGGGCACGCTCGACTACGTCGCGCCCGAGCAGATCGAGGGCAAGTCCGTCGACGGCCGGGCCGACCTGTATGCGCTGGCCTGCACCACGGTGGAGATGCTCAGCGGCGCGCCGCCCTTCCGGCGGTCCGAGAACATGGCGCTGATGTGGGCCCAGCTGTCCGAGCCGCCGCCCCGGCTGACCGGGCGCTGCCCCGAGCTGCCGCCGGCGATCGACGATGTCATCTCCACGGCGCTGGCCAAGGCACCCGGCGACCGGCACCTGAGCTGCGGCGAGTTCGCGGCCGCCCTGCACTCCGCGGCCCGGGCTCGCGGGCCGGAGGCCTGGGGAGCCGCGCGGGATGCGGTCCGCATGCCCACCGAGCAGGCCTACCTGCCCGGTGCCCGGCACACGGCCCTGGATGCCGCGGCGGACCCGGCGATGCGGTCAGCGCCAGCCGGCTCGCCCGGAGCGCCTGCGGGCGGTGCTATCTTCCCGGCGGCTGCGGCCGGCGCGGCCGCCGGCGCCGCAGCCGGCGCTGCCGCCGCGGGCATCTCCGCTCTGCCGGACTCGCCCGGCCCGGCGAGCCCGTCCGCCTGGCCGGCCGGATCGGGCGGACCGGCGAGCCCTGCCGCCTGGCCCGGCGGACCGGGCGGGCCAGCAGGCCCGGCGTCCTGGCCCGGCGGCGGATCAAGCGGGCCCGCGGGCCCGGCGTCCTGGCAGGCATCCGGCGGCCGGGGCGCCCCGTCCATCCCGCCGCCGTCGGCGGGCACGCATGTCCCGCCTGCCGGGCCGGCCCCGGCGTCAGCCTGGGGCAGGTCGGCCCTGCCCGAGTCGGACCTGCCGCCTGCGCCCGATGACTGGTTCCGCCCGTCGACTCCGGACAGCCAGTCCGCGCCGGCTGCCTCACAGGCGCCCGTCGACCCGCGGTGGCTCACGCCGGGCACGCCCGGAGCGCGGGTTACGGTGCCGCCCGGGGCACGGCCGGCCAGACACAGCGGAGGCAGCCGCGCCGGCCTGGCGATCGTGGTCGTGATCATCGCGGCGGCGTGCCTGGCCATTGCCGCCGTCCTGGTGCTCCGGCACCGCACCGCGGCGCAGTCCCCGCCACAGCAGCAGTCCCCGCCGGCGACCTCGCCCGCCACGGCGCCGGGGCCAGCGGTGCCCGCGGCCCCGGCCAGTGTCGTGGCGGCCTACTTCCGCGCGATCAACCATCACCATTACGCACGGGCCTGGGCGCTCGGCGGCCGGAACACCGGCGAGACCTACTCCCAGTTCGTCAGCGGCTTCAGCAACACCGCCCACGACGCTGTTCAGATCACGTCGGTCAGCGGCGGCGTGGTGGCGGCGCGGCTGGTCGCGACCCAGACCGACGGCACGACGCAGGTCTACCAGGGCACTTACACCGTGACGCGCGGCCGGATCGCCGCGTTCAGCATCCGCCGGGTGAACTAGCGCGGCCGCCCGCCGCGGATCACGGCGGGAGGCGTGTCAGCAGCCCGCCCGGGCAAGCGCAGCCGCGCGCCGGGACGCAGCCAGCCGGTCAGCAGGCGGCCTGGCAGCTACTCCGGGAGGTTAGCGCTGCGGTGATCACGTGCTCCGGCCGGCCGCAGGGTCGAGGCCGCCCGGGTCCGCCCGGCCCGGAGGCTGCGTCCAGCATGCTGTCGTTCATGCCGGCCAGACAGGCCCGGGCAATCTGCCGCTGGCCCCGCCCCGGGCTGGCGGCCGTCCGGCTGCGGGCCGGCCTAGGAAACGCCAGCCGCCGTCCGGGTCCGGGCCGACCCGCGAGTGCCGGGAGCCGTCCGGGTCGGGGGCCGCCGGGTGGTCCCGGAGCCCGCAGACGACGGAGTCCGGGATGCAGTCCTGGACGATCTGGCCCTGGCCGACGCGGTCCTGGACGCCTTAGCCCGGGATGAGGCAGGCCGGGACGCCGTGGACCGAGCCGGGGCGAGCCGGGACGCCGATGCCCTGGACGACCTAGCCCCGGACGACGCAGTCCTAGACGACGACTTAGCCCCGGACGACGCAGTCCTGGACGACGACTTAGCCCTGGCCGACGCGGTCCTGGACGCCTTAGCCCGGGATGAGGCAGGCCGGGACGCCGTGGACCGGGCCGGGGCGAGCCGGGACGCCGATGCCCTGGACGACCTGGCCCCGGACGACGCAGTCCTGGATGATGCGGCTCTGGCCGCCGCAGGCCGGGAGGATGCGGCCGGCTTCGACGACGGTGCCCGGGATGGTGCCGTCGACCACTTGACCTCCAGCTCGATCTCGACCTCGTCGCCGTCGACCTCCACCTCGAGCTCGGTGCGCACGTTGTCGGGGATTTTCAGCTTCATGGTGCCGCCGGGCCCGAACGGGACCTCAGCGTCGCCCTTGGTGAAAGCCCGCGCCAGCACCGACAGCAAGGCGGCTGCCTCGTCGCGGCTGACCGCCTCCTTGCGTTCCACCTTGACGTCCGACATGACATGCACTCCCATCGGCTGCCGTAGACCAGACGGGGCTGCCGGGGTTCCCGGGCAGCCCTCGTTGTCCTGGTCATCTTTCGGCAGCCGCGGCCCGCGGTCCTCACCCTCGCGGGGTGAGCTGCGCCAGGCGGCGACGTTGCCGGCCTAGTCCCTGGTCAGCTTGCGGTAGGTCACCCGGTGCGGGCGGGCTGCCTCGGCACCGAGCCGCTCGATCTTGTTCTTCTCGTAGGACTCGAAGTTGCCCTCGAACCAGAACCAGCTCGCGCCGCCCTCCCAGGCCAGGATGTGGGTCGCGATCCGGTCCAGGAACCACCGGTCGTGGCTGGTGATGACGGCGCAGCCGGGGAACTCCAGCAGCGCGTTCTCCAGCGACGACAAGGTCTCCACGTCCAGGTCATTGGTCGGCTCGTCCAGCAGCAGCAGGTTCCCGCCCTGCTTGAGGGTCAGGGCCAGGTTCACCCGGTTGCGCTCCCCGCCCGACAGCACGCCGGCCGGCTTCTGCTGGTCACTGCCCTTGAACCCGAAGGCCGCCACGTACGCCCGGCTGGGGATCTCGGTCTTGCCGACGCGGATGTAGGACTCGCCGTCGGAGATCACGTCCCAGACATTCTTGTCCGCCGCGATCCGGCCGCGCGCCTGGTCCACGTAGGAGATGTCGACGGTGTCGCCGACGCGGATCGTGCCGCTGCCGGGCTGCTCCTCGCCGACGATCATCTTGAACAGCGTGGTCTTGCCCACGCCGTTGGGGCCGATGACCCCGACGATGCCGTTGGGCGGCAGGGAGAAGCTCAGGTCCTCGATCAGCATCCGGTCATCGAACCCCTTGCTCAGGGATTTCACCTCGACGACCACGCTGCCCAGCCGGGGGCCCGGCGGGATCTGGATCTCCTCGAAGTCCAGCTTCCGGCCGGCGTCAGCCTCGGCCACCATCTCCTCATACCGGGCCAGCCGGGACCGGCTCTTGGCCTGCCGGGCCCGCGGGCTGGACCGCACCCACTCCAGCTCATCTTCCAGCCGCTTGCGGCGCTTGACGTCCTTCTGGCCCTCGACCTTGATCCGGGCCGCCTTGGACTCCAGGTAAGTCGAGTAATTGCCCTCATACGGGTAGGCATGGCCGCGGTCCAGCTCCAGGATCCAGCCCGCCACGTTATCCAGGAAATACCGGTCGTGGGTCACCGCGACCACCGTCCCCGGATACTTCTCCAGGTGCTGCTCCAGCCACTGCACGCTCTCGGCATCCAGGTGGTTCGTCGGCTCATCCAGCAGCAGCAGATCCGGCTGCGACAACAGCAGCCGGCACAACGCCACCCGCCGCTTCTCGCCACCGGACAAGATGCTCACCGCAGCCTCGGGCGGCGGGCAGCGCAGCGCGTCCATCGCCTGCTCCAGCTGGCTGTCCAGATCCCAGGCGTTGCTGTGGTCCAGCTGCTCCTGCAACTGGCCCATCTCCTCCAGCAGCGCATCGGAATAGTCAGTCGCCATCTCCTCGGCGATCTGGTTATAGCGGTCCAGCAGCGCCTTGGTCTGCGCCACGCCCTCCTCGACGTTGCCCAGGACGGTCTTGGTCTCATCCAGCACAGGCTCCTGGGCCAGCAGCCCGACCGTGAAGCCCGGCATCAGCCGCGCGTCGCCGTTCGAGGGCTGCTCAGTCCCCGCCATCATCCGCAGCAGCGTCGACTTCCCCGTGCCGTTCGGCCCGACAACACCGATCTTCGCCCCCGGCAGGAACGCCAGCGTCACGTCGTCGAGAATGACCTTGTCGCCATGCGCCTTGCGCACGCGACTCATCTGGTAGATGAACTCCGGCATGTAGTTAAGGGTAGGGGCAGCGGGCCAGGGGTTGCGCCATCGGCTGACCCGTGGCCCGCCAGCCGCCCGCTCTCACGCCTGT
>DASUBV010000089.1:0-29660 GCA_035763085.1 Streptosporangiaceae bacterium
CAGCCGGAGCTGTGGACCGACCGCCCTGCCGCCGCTGTCGCGTTCTACCAGGCAGCATTCGGCGCACGGGTCTTGCACCGGGTCGGTGAGGGCGACGAGATCGTAGCGCAGCTGGCGGTCGATGACGCCGCGTTCTGGGTGTCATCGGGCGGCGCGGACGGGCCGCGGTTCAGCCCGGCGGCGATCGGCGGCGCGACGGGCCGGACGCTGCTGGTAGCCGACGATCCGGATGCGATGTTCGCCCGCGCGGTCGCCGCCGGCGCCACGGCCGCGGCCGAGATGGCCGACGAGCACGGCTGGCGCCTGGGCCGGGTCGTCGATCCATTCGGTCACGAGTGGGAGATCGGCAAGCCACTCAGCACCTGGCCGCCTGCCTGATACTCACCGGCCGCCCCGCCAGGCGCCGGGCTCATGCCCGCGAGCGGTCAGCCACCGGGCAGCCCCGGGCGCTCTAGGCTACGGGCTCGGTGAGTTTGGCCAGGACCGCGGCGCCCAGCGGATTGCGCGGGCGCGGCTGCCCGGTGCGGTCCGCCCAGCGATCCAGCGCCGTGTCATACAACTCAGCCGTCGCCCGCAGCGACCGGCGCAGCTCAGCGGGCTCGGACGAGACTGGCGCCGCCCCTTCGATGCGCCCCAGGTCGGCGGCATCGAGCTCACGGCAGGCGGACGGGCCCGCGGTCCCGAGCAGCGGCAGGACCCGCGTGGTGAGCGTGTCCATCACCCCGTACCGCACCAGCCAGGTCTCGCCGTGCCGCAGCTTGCCGTGCAGATAGTTCAGCCAGGCCCAGGTGCCGCCGTCGAACGCTGGAGCGTCGAACTCACGCGGCTGCAGGCTGGCCAGGTCGGACGTCAGCTGGTCCGCGACGCCTGCCTTGTCGACCAGCGCGCGGAACCCGCGGGCCAGCACCGGCCAGGCGTGCACATGCTCCTCGTCGAGCGTGAGATCCAGCTCGGCCAGGCGGTCGTCCCAGCTCTGATACCGGTAGGGCCGCTGCCAGGCGGGCTCCTGCGCCCACGCCGCCGGGCGGCCCAGCACGATCGCGCTGATCTCCGCCCGGCGCTTCCACACCCCGTCGCGCTGGCCGGGCTCTGTCACCAGGATCAGGTCCAGGTCAGAGTCTTCATCGGCGGCACCGCGAGCCAGCGAGCCGTAGACGACGGCGGCCCGGACCGCGGGCTCCGACTTTGCCCACTCCGCCGCCCTGGCGGCCATTTCCTCGGCCGGAATCGCCATTCATCCATCCCGTCTGAACACGCCGATTGCCGTGAAGGGCACACTCACGACATTAGTGGCGTTGCGGCCGTGCGGCACGGCACGGCACGGCACCACACGGCACGGCGATGATCGCGATTCTCCCTTGACCTGTACCTGAGTACAGGGTCCATCCTGCGTGAGGTGATCCTTGGTGTGACAATTCCGCAGCGCGCGACGCTCGCGGAAACCCTTGATGAGTTCGCCGCCGCAGAGGAGACGGGTGCCGGGAGCCTGTGGTTCTCTCAGCCGCCGGGCGGGCTGGATGCCCTGACGGTGCTGGCGCTGGCCGCAGGCCGTACGCGGGCCGCCCGGCTGGGGACGGCAGTACTCCCGACGTTCCCGTCACATCCGCTGCTGACAGCGCGGGCCGTCCAGACCGCGGCTGCGGCCGCGCCCGGGCGGATCGTGCTGGGGGTGGGCGCCGGGCATCGGGCCTGGGTCGAGCATGAGTACGGGCAGCGGTTCGACCGGCCCGTGCATCATGTGACCGAGTGGGTCGCCACCGTCCGCCGCCTGCTGGCCGGCGAGGCTCTCGCCGCGTCGGACAACGCTTTCGGCCTCACCGTGGCAGGCTCCGGCGCGACGACCGAGGTGCCCATCGTCGTGGCGGGGACCGGCCCCCGGATGCTGTCAGCCGCCGGTCGCATCGCGGACGGGGTGCTGACCTGGATGTGCGACGAGGCCTACCTCGCCGAGGTGGTATTCCCGGCAGTAGCACGCGGCGCCGCCGACGCCGGGCGCCCGGCGCCGCCAGTGATCGCCGGAGTGCTGATCTGCGTATCAGATCACCCTGACGAGGCGCGCGCCGCGCTGGCGCCGCGGCTGGCTCCCCTCGGCAGGTATGACTCCTACCGGGCGGTGCTGTCGCACGGCGCTCCTGCGCCACGACCGCCAGTGGATGTCAGCGTGATCGGCGCCGAAGCCGACGTCGCCGCCGCGCTCGGCCGGCTGGCGGCGGCCGGAGTGTCCGAGGTGGTCGCCGTCGTGCTGCCCGATCCCGCAGACCCGGCCGGCTCCGCCGCGCGGGCCCGGCGGCTGCTGGCCGCCATGGCAGCGCAGCAGCCACCGCAGGCAGCAGTCCGGCCGGGCCGGGAAAGCTGAGGCAAAGCATGAAAACCCAGGACGACCCGGCCGAGCACACCAGCGGCCGGGCCCGGTGGCTGCGCTCGGGCCAGGTAGCCGCCGCCGCAGGTGTCAACGTCCAGACGCTCCGCTTCTACGAGCGACGCGGGCTGCTCACGCCGCCCCCGCGCAGCGCCGCCGGTCACCGCGAATACCCGGCACACACCGTCACGCTGCTGTCCATGATCAAAACCGCTCAGCGGCTCGGCCTGAGCCTCGACGAGATCGCCGGCCTCCTCGCCTCCGGCCCGGGTCCCGACAGCATCCCGTCCATCGCTCAACGGAAGGTCGCCGAGATCGACGCGCAGATCACCCAGCTCACCGCCATCCGCGACGTGCTCACCAGCTACATCCGGTAACTCAGGTACAAGAAACCGCCGAGTCCGGCGGACGAACGGGATGCTCCGTTCAGGCCAGGTCGCGCCGGGCCAGCAGGGCGATGACCCCCGCCCAGGCCAGCGCGGCCGCCACGCCCAGCCCGTGCAGCCCGGCCGTGAAGTGGCCGGACGCGGCGGGCGAGCCGGCCACGGCGCCGAAGATTGCTACGCCCAGCGCTGTCCCGGCCTGCCGCGCCGTGTTGTTGATGCCGCTGGCCAGGCCGGACTGCCCGGCGGGCACGGCGCGGATCGCGGTGGCCACTACCGGCGCGTTGAACAAGCCGAGGCCGAGGCCGACGCCGAGCAGCGCCGGCAGCAGCTGCAGGTAGGGCGAGGCGGGAGTGACCGCCAGCATGCTCAGCTGCCCGGCCGCGGCCAGCACCGCGCCGGCCAGCAGCGCGGGGCGCGGCCCGGACCGGGCGGTGAGCCGGCCGGCCAGCGGGGACAGCACGGCCAGCGGCACGAACAGCGGCAGCATCATCAGCCCCGCCGTCAGCGCGCTCACGCCGCGCACCGACTGCAGGTACCGGGTCAGCACGAACAGCAGGCCGTTGCTGGTCAGGTTCATCACCAGCGCGGCTGTGTTGGCGACCCGGAACCGGGGGCTGCTGAGCACCGTCAGCGGCAGCAGCGGCTCGGGGGCGCGCCGCTCGGCGAGCACGAACCCGGCCGCGGCCAGCACGGCGAGCGCCCCGGCGGCGGCCACGATCAGCGGGGCCTGGCCGTCGCCGGCGGAGATCACCGCGTAGACGAGAGCAGCCAGGGCGACGGTGACCAGGACCAGGCCGCGCACGTCCAGCCGCCGCCCCGGCGCAGTCGTCGCACCCTGCTCCGCCACCCGGTCCGGCCGGGCCTCATGGCCCCCCGGCGCCCGGACCCAGGCCAGCACGCCGGCCAGGCAGGCCGCCACCACCGGAGGGTTGATCCAGAACACCGCTCGCCAGCCCGCCGTCGTCACCAGCAGCCCGCCGAGCAGCGGGCCCGCCGGGAGCGCCAGCGCCGACACCCCGGCCCACACGCCGAACGCCCGGGCCTGATCCGCGCGAGCAGGGTAAGCGTGCGCGATCGCGGCCATGCTGCCGGGCAGCAGCAGCGCAGCTCCCACACCCTGCCCGGCCCGTGCGGCCACCAGCGCAGCCACCGCCGGAGCGACCGCACACCCGGCCGATGCCGCCCCGAACAGGACCAGCCCGGCCAGGACCGCGCGCCGGTGCCCGATCCGGTCCCCCAGCGTGCCGCCGATGAGCAGCAGGCTGGCCAGCGCGACCGTGTAGCCGTCCACGACCCACTGCACGCCGGCCGTGCCGGTGCGCAGCCCGGTCGTGATGGCCGGAACCGCCACGTTGACCACGGTCACGTCCAGCAGGACCAGGAACATGCCCGCGCACATGACCAGCAGGACCAGCCCCGGCCGGGCCGGGGCCGCCGGGCCGGACGACAGCCGCTGGCGGGGCGCAGCGGGGTAGCCGAGCTCGTTACTCGTTGTCTTCGATGTCACGCCCTCCAGCATCAGGCACCGTTAATTCCATGGGGGTGGAAGCGTTGCCGCGCGATACTGGGGGCATGACCGGAGCGAGCACCCCCGGCGGCGACGTGGACGTGGCCCGTGTGGCCGCCCTGTTCGCCGACCCGACCCGGGCGCGGGTGCTGACCGCGCTGGGCGATGGCCGCGCGCTGCCCGCCAGCGTGCTGGCCGCCGAGGCGGGCGTCACGCCGCAGGCCGCCAGCACCCAGCTGGCCCGGCTGCAGTACGCCGGGCTGCTCGCCGTCGAGCGGTCCGGCCGGCACCGCTACTACCGGCTGGCTTCCGCGCACGTCGCGACGGTCCTGGAGGCGCTGGCGCTGCTCGCCCCGATGCAGCCGGTCCGGTCGCTGCGGCACAGCACCCGCGCCGCCGCGCTGCGGTCGGCCCGGAGCTGCTACGACCACCTGGCCGGCCGGCTGGGCGTGCAGGTCACCCAGGCCCTGATCGACCGCGAGGTCCTCATCCCGGCCGACGGGATCCGCGACACCCGGCGGCGGCCCGGCGATCAGCTGGCCAGCCAGCTCCCCGAGCACCCCTACTCCCTTGGCTCCGCCGCCGGGCCGGTGCTGGCCGGCCTCGGCGTCCCGGCCCGGGCCTTGGCCGGAGACTGCCGGTCACGTCGGCCGCTGCTGCGGTTCTGCGTCGACTGGAGCGAGCAGCATCATCACCTGGCGGGCCGGCTCGGCGCGGAACTGCTGACCGCGATGGTCACCGCCGGCTGGATCGTCCGGCTGCCGCGTCAGCGCGCGCTCCGGGTCACCCCCGCGGGCGAGCAGGCGCTGCGCGCGCACCTCGGGGTCAGCGTGGAAGAAAAGTCTCACCAGTAACGAGAAAGCCGTCCCACCGTGGCGCCGACACCGGCAGCGCATGACCGGGATGACGGGCGTGGCCAGGGCCTGGGTCCAGCCGGGCGCCTCCTGCCGGGTCCGGCCGAAGGCTCTTGCTGTTATCAGGCCGGGTAGCTGGCCGGCATGGCTGCGCGGTCCGGACGCCGGGGCGGCTGCGGGCGTCAGGGACGCGGGGTAATGCGGTCCCAGAAGGCGCAGTTGTGCACGGTGGCGAGCGCCGACACCGGCATCATCTCGCTGTCGCCGGCGGCCTGCATCGACATCTCGGCGCGGGACTGGCCGAATTCCGGCCACGGCAGCGTGCCGCGGGCGCTCGGGTTCCGGTACCGGGCGAAGGCGGCTACCTCGGCGATCTCCTGGTTCTGCAGCGCCTGCTGGTCGGCGTCGAGACCGGGCCGGACGGTGCCGAGAAACCAGCCGCCGACATGCGCGGCACCGCCGGGCGTGTCCGGGACCCGGGGCGCGGTGTAAGGCGGCAGGTCGGCATCGTCGATCTCGTAGGCGTAGACCGGCATCCAGCGGGCCATGGCCGCGTCCATGGCCAGTGCCGGGCAGATCGTGTCGGAGTCGGCGGCCAGCGTCCGGAAGGCGATCTGCGCCGAGCCGTAATGCGCCAGCGGGTACCGGGCCAGGACCTGCGGCGCCCAGGAGCCGTACTCCATCCCGACGAGCTGCTGATACCGGGCGCGGGTGCCCGGCCAGCCGGACAGGTCCTCATCCCGGCCGGTGCCGGCCATCACCGGCACCCGGCTGAGCTTCCCGGTCGCCAGTGCCGTGCGCAGCGTCACGGTGAGCGTCGAGCCGTTGATGGTCGGCGCGATCGTGCCAGCCCCGCCGAACTGGTAGCCGTCGCCCGGGCTGTCCGATGCGCGGGTGAGGCGCGCAGCGGGAACATGCCGCAGGCAGCGGGCCACGCTGGCGGTGCCGGGGCCGCAGCCCACCACCGCGGCGAAGCGGGCCCCGGCCCGGTCCGCCCGGGCCTGCGAGGGCAGCGCCGACTTGCAGTCCTGGGTCTCGATGTCCTCGTTGGGGGCCCGCGACGGCGCTGGGGTGCCGAGCAGGGTGTTGTACTGCCCGCTCTCGGTGATCGCGCCGCCGAACAGGCCGCGCGCCGTGGGCGAGGCGAGCTGGTCACAGACGCTCGAGCCGCCCGCCGACTCGCCGAAGATGGTCACGCTGGCCGGGTTGCCGCCGAAGGCTGCGATGTTGGCATGCACCCAGCGCAGGGCGGCCTGCTGGTCCTCCAGGCCGTAGTCGCCGGCATGCGGGCCCAGCGCCGAGTTGGCCAGGAACCCGAAGATGCCGAGCCGGTAGTTGACCGACACCACCACGACATGGCCCCTGGCGGCCAGCACCGAGTAGTCGCCGTTGCCCGAGCCGGTGAAGAACCCGCCGCCGTGGATGTGCACCAGCACCGGCAGGCTGGCGCTCAGTGACGCCGCCCGCGGTGCCCAGATGTTGAGGTAGAGGCAGTTCTCGCTGGTGCCCTTCGCCGGGCCGCCGTCCTGGTCGGGCCAGGGCTGGATGCACCGGGCGGCATAGGCCGTCGCATTCAGCGTCTTGTGCCAGCGGGCGTGCGGCTGCGGTGCCTGCCAGCGGAGCTGCCCGACCGGCGGGGCGGCGTACGGGATGCCGCGCCACTGCCGGGCGCCCCCGGCCTCGAAGCCGCACACCAGCCCGCCGGCCGTCCGCACCGTCGTCCCGGCCGCGCACGGAACGGCGGCCCCGGCCGACACGGCCCGGACCGCCGAGATCGTGCCGATGGCGACGACGAAGGCGACAGCGACTGCCCAGAACTTGGACCAGCGCCACAGCCGGGCGCGGGTGCCGCCGGGCGGGGGCGCCTGCCAGTCGAGCTGCGGCGCGCCAGGGTCTCCGGCGGGCGGCACGCTAGTGAGCATGCGGCCTCCGGCTAGCGCTATCCGCGCGTGCAGCCGACCGCCGCACTGCTCACCCCATACCGATCGCGCATGAACCCGGCCTCGCGGGCCTGATCAGCCGGCGCGTCTCGCCGGGATGGCCCCCTGCAGTCAGGGTGCGCTCGGCATGGTCAATTCACCAGGCAGCGGGAGATAACAATTCGAGAATTTGGCCAGAAGATGACCATTGAATCCGGTGCCGGCGACCTCCGGCCGACCGTGACCAGGCAGTCCGCCGTCGCCGGACCGCGCGGGCCCCGGCGGGCCGGCCGGGAGACAAGCGTCACAGTCGCGGGTGTCACACTTCGTCAGGCGCGGTCCTCCTAGTGGTGTACCTGTCATCAACGCAAGGGATGCACCCATGGAAGCCCGCTTGAACCTCGCCGCCAGCCCGGCCGTCGCCAAGGCGATGAAGTACTTCGCCTCGGCGAGCAAGGTGATCTTCGAGGAGTCGACGCTGCCGGCCGCGACGCAGAACCTGGTGATGCTCCGCGCGAGCCAGATCAACGGCTGCGGCTACTGCACCGACATCCATACCAAGGAAGCCGCCCAGGCCGGGGAAACCCAGCTGCGCGTCAACCTGGTCGCAGCCTGGCGGGAGTCCAGCGTCTTCACCGATGCCGAGCGCGCCGCCCTGGAGCTGACCGAGCAGGGCACCCGCATGGCTGATGCGGCCACCGGTGTCACGGACGAGGCGTGGGCCAACGTGACGAAGCACTATGACGAGGCCCAGCTCGCCGTCCTGGTGTCGCTCATCTCGCTGATCAACGCGAGCAACCGGATGGGCGTCATTACCCGGATGCAGGGCGGTGACTACCAGCCCGGCCAGTTCGGGTAATCAGCAGCCGCCGGGCCTGGCGGCCGGCCGCGAGCACGCGACACAGCTGCCGGATGGCCGGTGCCGGGCCCGGACGGCCCGGCTAGCCGGCGGGCAGCCGCGGGGCGCAGGCGGCCCGCGGGGGTGCCGCCGCCGGCGGTCGCGGACGCACAATGAGGAGTCATGAGCGAGGACCGCGACAAGTGGCACCGGTGGCTGACCCACGGCCGGTTTGGCGGTGATGCCGAACTGCGGGAGCGGGAGCTCACCCGGTTCCTGTACCCGGTGCGCGATGAAGTGCTGGACCGGTCCGGGCTGCAGCCGGGCGAGACGCTGCTGGACGTCGGCAGCGGCGACGGCCTGATCGGGCTCGGCGCGCTGGACCGGACCGGCCCGGCCGGTCACGTGATCTTCTCCGACATCTCACGCGACCTGCTGGACCACTGCCGCGACGCGGCGGCAGCCGAGGGCGCGCTGACCCGGTGCAGTTTCGTGCTGGCCGGCGCCGACTCGCTGGAGGTCATCCCCGACGCCGCCGCGGACGTGGTCACCACCCGCTCGGTGCTGATTTACGTGAAGGACAAGGCCGCGGCCTTCGCCGAGTTTCACCGGGTGCTGCGGCCTGGCGGCCGGGTCAGCATCTTCGAGCCCGTCAACGTGCTGATGGGGGACGGCGCGACCAGCCGGTTCTCCGGCTATGACGTCGCCCCGGTCGCGGCCATCGCGGCGAAGCTCCGGGCGGTGTATGAGACCCTGCAGCCGCCGGGCACCGACCCGATGCTCGACTTCGACGACCGCGACCTGGTGCGCCTGGCCAGCAGCGCCGGGTTCGGCGAGGTCAGCCTGGAGCTGCAGGTGACCGTGCGGGCCAGCCGGCCGCCAATGCCGTGGGAGCGGTTCCTGGCGACCTCGGGCAACCCGCTGATCCCGTCGATCGGCGAGGCCATGGACCAGGTGCTCGACGCGGGCGAGATCAGGCAGCTGACCGATCACCTCCGGCCGCTGGTCGAGGCCGGCACTGGCCAGGAGCGCCGGGCCGTGGCCTACCTGACAGCCGTGAAAAGCTCGTTGTCCACCCCGTGAAGCATCAGCGGACAGCGCGCTGGCGGCCGGGACGAGCCTGGCATCGGAGGCCCGTCATGAATGAGCGGGTTTACTGACGCCCGCCGGCCCGGAAGGCTGGCGGCCGGAATCCTGACCAGAGGAGGCGGCGTGGCGTATCCCCCCATCGAGCCGTACGCGACGGGCATGCTCGATACGGGTGACGGCAACAACATCTACTGGGAGACCTGCGGCAACCCGGACGGCGTCCCGGTGGTCATCGTGCACGGCGGGCCTGGGTCGGGCTGCTCGGTGCGCCAGCGCAAGGCGTTCGACCCGCAGCGGCACCGGATAATCCTGTTCGACCAGCGCAACTGCGGGCGGAGCACGCCGCACGCCAGTGACCCGGCGGCCGACATGAGCCGGAACACCACCGGCCACCTGATCGCCGACATGGAACGGCTGCGCGAGCACCTGGGAGTGGACCGGTGGCTGCTGTTCGGCGGGTCGTGGGGGGTGACCTTGTCGCTGGCCTACGCGCAGCGCCACCGCGAGCGGGTCAGCGGCATGCTGATGGTCAGCATCACCTCGTGCCGGGCGGCGGAGGTGAACTGGCTGTACCGGGGCGCCGGACGGATGTTCCCGGAGGCGCGGTTCGCCGGCTTCGCCGGGGACCAGCGGTTCGTACGGCCGACCGATACCGAGCCGCCGGTCGAGGATCTGCTGATGGCCTACTTCCATCTGCTGGAGGATCCCGATCCGGACGTCCGCAGGCGTGCCGCGGCGGAGTGGCTGGCCTGGGAGGGCGCGGTGATCTCCCAGGAATCGAACGGCAGCCCGGGCTTCTACAGCGGCTGGCCCGATCACGAGCGGCTCGCCTTCGCGCGCATCTGCGCGCACTACTACTCCCACGACGGCTTCCTGGCTGACGGGGAGCTGATCCGGGACGCGGGCAAGCTGGCGGGCATCCCTGGCGTCCTCGTCCACGGGCGCAACGACCTCGGCGGGCCGGTGATCACCGCGTGGGAGCTAGCCCGCGCCTGGCCGGGCTCGGAGCTCATCGTCATCGAGGACTCCGGGCACACCGGCAGCACGTCCATGCGGGACGCCCTCGACGCTGCGCGCGAGCGCATCTACGCAGCGGTGGCGCCGGGAAGCTAGGCGTCGGGGCCGGGCGACGCGGTACCGCACCTGGGCGAGATCGAGCACGGCCCGCTGACGGCCGGGGAACTGGCTTCGGCCCGCTGACGCAACGGGCCTGACCGGGTAGCGTATCGCCGTGGCCCGGGACCCAGAATCGCGCGAGATACCCAGCGAGGATGCAATCCTGGAGCAGCTCCAGGCTGCACTATCCGGCCGCAGCCCGGCCGAGCTGCAGGCCATGCTGCAGCAGCTGATGGCCTCCAGAACTGCCCTCACCGGCGTCCTTGAACGACCGCCGCCGCCATCACGGCGGCGCCCGCGGCGCACTGACACTGTCACCTATCGTGTCCGGGCTGACCTCACCGGCACCAGGCCGCCGCTGTGGCGGCGGCTTGAGCTGGCCTCTGACCTGTTCCTGGACCAGGTCCACGAAGTCATGCAGGCCGCGTTCGGCTGGACCGATAGCCACCTGCACCAGTTCGGCTCCGGATCCGGCCACTACGACCCTGGGACCGAGCAGTACCTATGCCCCTTCCAGGTCGAGGAGGGCGAGCCGGGGATCCCCGAGGGAGACGTGCGCCTGGACGAGGTGCTCGCCGAGCCCGGCGACAAGCTGCTCTACCTCTACGACTTCGGTGACGACTGGAAGCACACGATCAAGCTCGAAGCGATCGCCCCCCGGCCGTCCTCCGCACCGCGGGCGACGTGCATCACCGGGCGACGCGAGGGTCCGCCAGAGGACTGCGGCGGAGTCGGTGCCTACGAGCTGATTTGCGCGGCCACCGATCCCAGGCATCCCGCGCATGCCGACGCGGTCACAGAGTTCACCCGCTTCTACGGCGGTGACCTCGAGCCGGGCAGCATGCGGACCACCCCGTTTGACATCAACGAGGTCAACGACGTGCTCGCTGGCCTGGACCTGGCAGGCGAGCCCGCCTCCGGCACCCCGGGACCAGGGGGCAGCCTGCCCGGGCCGGTCGATGACCTCCTGCACGCCATCCGCACCTCCGCCGGACAGCGAGAGCTGCGGCGACTGCTCGACCGCGCCCGGCTGGATAAGCCGGTGCTTCTCGATGCTGCCACCGCCGCGCGGATGGTACATCCCTACTCCTGGCTGCTGGACCACGTCGGTGACGGCGGGATCAAGCTGACCAGCGCCGGGTACCTGCCGCCACTGCACGTAGCGGCAGCCGTGGCCGAGCTCAGGCTGAGTGAAGAGTGGATCGGCAAGGGCAACCGGGAAAGCCAGACCCTGCCCGTCCTGCACCTGCGCGAATCCGCCACCGCTATGGGCCTGCTGCGCAAGCGCAATGGCATGCTGCTACTCACCTCGCGGGCACGGACGGTGCGCACCGACCCGGCCGCGCTGTGGTGGCACCTGGCTCAGCGAATGCCTCCGGCCTCGCGGGATGAGTGCGAGAACCAGGCAGGGCTCATTCTGCTGGCCGTGATCGCCGCCCGGGCCGAGGGCGATCCAGACCTCATCATCGCGCGCCTGCTGAGCGCGATCGGCTGGGTCACGGGCAGCGGGTCAGGTCTGAACGCCAGCGCAGCTGGCCAGGCCTGCTGGGACACGAGAACCGCACTCCGGCGGCTCGGAGGCATCACTGGTGGCTGGCGGTCCGAAGCACCATCCGCCGAGGGCATAACCTTCGCTCGTGCCGCGCTGCAAAGCTGGCCCGGGCGCTAAGCACCCCGTCCCCTGCGCGTTAGCCACCTAAGTAAGCCACACCTTCCCGCTAACGCGAGGCTGGTGAGGCTGCAGGGGATGCTGGGCTCGGTGATGCCGCGGCACGGCCGTGACCCCGGCACCAGCGCTGGGCTCGCCGGGCTAGCCGGCGGTTCTAGGTTGCGGACGTGCCCGCGTCCGTGCTCGCCGGGGTCGGCTGGGCGGCTGAGGTCGGCGGGGCGGCTGAGGCCGCGGCCGGGGCCGGGTCGGGCAGGACGGGCTGCAGCGGGAAGTGACAGGCGGCCAGGTGCCCGTCGCCGAACAGCCGGGGCAGCGGTTCCTCAGCGGCACAGCGGTCCTGGGCGAGCGGGCAGCGGGTGCGGAACCGGCAGCCCGACGGCGGGTTGAGCGCCGAGGGCAGATCACCCTTCACCGCCTCGGACTGCTTGGCCCGCTCCACCACCGGGTCCGGCTCGGGGATGGCCTCCAGCAGGCCGGCGGTGTAGGGGTGCGCGGGGCGGGCGTAGATCGACTCCGACGGCCCGATCTCGACCAGCTTGCCGAGGTACATCACGCCGATCCGGTCGGCCAGGTACTTGACCACCGACAGGTCATGCGAGATGACGATGTAGGTCAGGCCGAAGTCGGACTGCAGGCTCTTCATCAGGTTCAGCACCTGGGCCTGGATCGACACGTCCAGCGCCGAGACCGGCTCGTCGGCGACGATGAGCCGCGGGCTCAGCGCCAGCGCCCGGGCCAGGCCGATGCGCTGGCGCTGGCCGCCGGAGAACTCGTGCGGGTAGCGCTCCGCCGCCGACCGCGGCAGGCCGACGCCGTCGAGCAGGTCGGCCACCCGGGCGCGCCGCGAGGCGCGGTTGCCGATGCCCTGGATGAACAGCGGCTCGCTCACCGAGGAACCGACCTGCATCCGCGGGTCGAGCGAGGCATAGGCATCCTGGAACATCAGCTGGACGTCGCGCCGGGCGCGGCGCAGCGCTCCGCCGGACAGCGCGTTCAGCTCGGTCCCGTCGAACCGGATGTGGCCGGCGCCGGGCTGCTCGAGGGTCGCGATCAGCCTGCCGACTGTGGTCTTGCCCGAGCCGGACTCCCCCACGAGCCCGAACGTCTCGCCCGGCGCGACCTCGAACGACACGCCAGACACCGCCTTGACCGACGCGACGACGCGCTGCAGGACGCCCTTGCGCACGCCGAATTCCTTGTGCACGCCGTCGAGCTCGAGCAGCGGCGCAGCGGCGGCGCCCTGCTCGGGCCGGGCGCTGATCGTGACGGACTGGGCCGCCGCCGCGGGCTCCGGGTCGGGACGGGGGTGGAAGCAGGCGAACTGGTGCTCCGGCTCGCGCTCGGTCAGCACCGGGTCGTTGTCGCGGCACTGCTGGGTCGCATACCGGCAGCGCGCCGCGAACCGGCACCCGGCCGGGGGATCAGACAGGTCCGGCGGCAGGCCGGGGATGGAGTACAGCTCCTGCCCGCGGTCCTGGGTCATCCGCGGGATGGAGCCGAGCAGCGCCTCGGTGTAGGGATGGCGGGGGCTGGCGAACAGCACGTCGGTCGGCGCGTTCTCGACGATCCGGCCCGCGTACATCACCAGGACCCGGTCGGCCCGGCCCGCGATCACGCCCATGTCGTGGGTGACCAGCAGCATGCCCATGTCCAGGCGCGCCTTCAGGTCGTCGAGCAGGTGCAGGATCTGGGCCTGGATGGTGACGTCGAGCGCGGTGGTCGGCTCGTCGGCGATCAGCAGCGCGGGCTCGCAGGCCAGCGCCATCGCGATCATGACGCGCTGCCGCAGCCCGCCGGACAGCTGGTGCGGGAAGGCGTCGAGCCGCTCGGCGGGGCGGGGCACCCCGACCAGGCCCAGGACCTCCTCGGCCCGCTTCCGGGCCGCCGCCCGGGAGTGACCCAGGTGAATCCGGACCGGCCCGGCGATCTGGTCGCCGACGGTCATGGTCGGGTTCAGGCTGGTCATCGGGTCCTGAAAGACGGTGGCGATCTGGCGGCCGCGGATCCGGCGCATCTGGCTGTCGCTGAGCGGCACCAGGTCCTGGCCGGACAGCGCGACCGAGCCGGAGATGATGCGCCCGCCGGGCGGCAGCATCTTCATGACCGACATGGCGGTCATGGTCTTGCCGCAGCCGGACTCGCCCACCAGCCCGACCGTCTCGCCGCGGCTGACCGTGAACGACACCCCGTCCACCGGGTGCACCGCATCCTTGCGGCGGCGGATGTCGGTCCGCAGATCCGTCACGCGCAGCAGTTCGGTCACTCGGCGCTCACCTTTCCTGCAGCCGGACTTCCAGCGCGGCCCGCAGCGCGTCGCCGATGAAGTTGAAGGCCACCACGGTCAGCACGATGGCGATGCCGGCCGGGTAGATCAGCCACCACTTGCCCTCGTAGATGTAGTTCAGGCCGTCGGACAGCATGCTGCCCCAGTTGGTGGCCGGCGGCGCCGGGCCGAGGCCGAGGTAGCTGAGCGCGGCCAGCAGCAGGATGGCGTTGGCCACCTCGAACGTCGCCTGCACCACGATGGTGCCGATCGCGTTGGGCGTGATGTGCCGCAGCACGATCCAGACGTGCCGCCCGCCCATCGCCTTGGCCATCTGCACGTACTCGCGGGTGCGCAGCGAGATGGCCTCACCGCGGACCAGCCGGGCCGGGGCCAGCCAGGCCACCAGCGCCACCACGAGGATCAGCACCGGGGTGGACACCTTGAACACGCTGGCCAGCAGCAGGATGAGGATCAGCGGCGGGATGGCCAGCACCGAGTCGACGACGCGCATCATCACCGCGTCCACGGCGCCGCCGACATAGCCGGCCACCGCGCCCCACAGCGTGCCCACGACGGTCGCCAGCAGCGCCGCGGACAGCCCGACGATGATCGAGGACTGGCCGCTGAGCATCAGCCGGCCGAGCACGTCGTAGCCGACGTTGTCGGTGCCGAGCGGGTGCGCGTGGCCGGGCGCCAGATTGATCAGCGACAGCCGGGTGTGCACCTGGTCGGTGTGGTAGAAGACCGGGCCCAGGAAGCTGAACAGGACCATGAAGATCACGATCCCGACGCCCAGGACGGCCAGCCGGTTGCGGACGAAGACGGCCAGGATCATCCGCCAGGCGCTGCCGCCCGCCGCGACCGTCCCGCCGGCCGGCGTCTGCTCGGCGCCCGGCACCTCCGGGGCCGGCTCGCCGGCCAGGATCATGCTCACCGCTGCAACACTCCCCTCAGGACCCGCCGGCCGCTCATGCCAGCCCGCTCATGCCAGCCGCACCCGCGGGTCGACCACCGCGTACAGCACGTCGGCCAGCAGCGAGCCGAGCACCGTCGCGGTGGCGAACACGACCGTCGACCCGAGCAGCACCGGGAAGTCGTGCGAGGTCGCCGCCGTGTAGAACAGCAGGCCCATGCCGGGGTAGTTGAACACCGACTCGGTGATCACCGCCCCGGAGATGGTGGCCGGCAGGCTGAGCCCGATCAGGGTGACGATCGGGATCAGCGAGTTGCGCAGCAGGTGCCGCAGCAAGATGATCCGCTCCGGCACGCCCATGGCCCGCGCGGTGCGGATGTAGTCCTGGACCAGCGTCTCGATGGCGCTGGAGCGCATGAACCGGCTGAAGGCCGCGATCGAGACCAGGGCCAGGGTCACCACCGGCAGGACCATCGCATTCGGGTGGCTGAGCACGGCGCTGACCGTGGCGCCCTGCGGCGCTTCCGGCGGCAGCAGCCGCCAGCTGATGGCGAAGCCGAGGATGAGCAGGATGCCCAGCCAGAACGTCGGCATCGAGTAAGCCACGAACGAGGCGCCGGTGGTCACGTAGTCGGCCAGGCTGTTGCGCCGGACCGCCTGCATGATCCCCAGCGGGATGGCCACGATCAGCGCCACTGCGTAAGCCAGCCCGACCAGCACCAGGCTCTTGGGCAGGTCCTGGCCGAGCAGCGCGGTCACCGTCTGGTTGTAGTGGTAGGAGTAGCCGAGGTTGCCCTGCACGAGCTGGCCGATGAACCGGCCGTACTGCACCGGCAGCGGCTGGTCGTAGCCGTTCTGCACGATGAACTCATGCACCTGCAGGGCGCTGGCCTCGGGGCCCATCAGCCCGCGGGCAGGCCCGCCCGGCAGCGCGTGAATGATGATGAAGACGATGACCGTGACGCCGAACACCACGGCCACCGCCTGCACGAACCGCCGGGCTAGGTAAGCCGTCACCGGCGAACCCCGCGGTCAGGGCCGCATGCTGCGACCCTGACCGCCTGCCGGCCCGATCTAGCCGTCACGAAGGAGCTCCTCATGAGCCGGTGGTGAAGTACCAGTTCTCGGGCGTGATGTTGAAGGTGGGCTCCTGCGGGGTAACCCCGTGCAGGTTGCTCTTGATCTCGGTCAGCTGGTAGTCGGCCTTGGGCATGAAGATCGCCGGCAGGTCCTTGGCCTCGAAGTCCTCGACCTGGGAGATGGTGCCCGGCACGTGGTCGGACTTGGCGATCAGCTTGTCGGTCTGTGAGTTGGAGTAGCTGCCGAAGTTGTCTCCGGCGCCGCTGCCGAAGATCAGGTCGCCGTTGGGGAAGTGGTCCATGCTGTAGCTCCAGCCGCCGCCCCAGTTCGCGAACTGCCAGTTACAGCTGGACTGCGAGGGCTTGCACGGCACCGAGCTGCTGATCACCTCATCGAACGGCTCCTGCGACAGGTTCAGGTTGATGCCGACCTGCGACGCGGTCGACTTCATATCCTGCATCTCCTGGGTCAGGCTGGTCGTGCCGCTGGCGTACGGGAGGTTGAACGACAGCTTGGCGCCCGCCTTCACGCCCGCGCCACAGTGACCGGCGCCGGTGCCCGGCTTGGTGCACACCGACGTCCCGCCCGGGTGGACCGCCCAGCCGTTGCTGGTCAGCAGGTTCTTGGCCGCCGACACGCTGTACGGGTACGGGTTGGCCCTCTCGAAGCTGTCCACGAACGGGTTGGCGGGCGAGATCGGCACCGGCCCGTAGGTAGGCGAGGCGTAGCCCTGGAAGATCTTGGTGATGTACTCCGGCTGGTTGACCAGGTGCTGGAAGGCCTGCCGGAAGTACAGCTGGCGGAAGATCGGGCCCACCGTCGGGTTGTTGAAGTTCTCCGGGAAGTAGTTGATCCCGGCGTCCACCCAGATGTTGAGGTTGTAGCCCGAGCCCTCGATGACCGACTTCTGGGCCAGGTCGGTGACGGGCAGGTAGCCAACGCTGATCTGGCCGCTGCGCAGCACGTTCAGCTCGGCCGACTCCGTGGTGAACGGCGTCTCGATGAACTCCGACAGCCGCGGCTTGACCGGGCCGGAGTAGGACTTATTCGCCTTGAACACCGACTGGCCGGTGGTCTGGTAGCTGGTCAGCACCCACGGGCCGTCGACGACCTTCCACAGCGGCGAGTTGCCATAGGTCGACACCTGCTTGGCCTGGTTGTAGAGGTACTTCCAGACCGCGGCGCAGGAGGAGACCTTCGTCGCGCAGCTGCCCTTGGCGCTGGCCGAGGTCATGTCCCAGGCCATCGGCAGCGGCGTGATCTGCGACAGCTCGTTGTCGGTGAACCAGGACGGGCTGTAGGCGGTCTTCAGGTTCAGCACGATCTTGGTCGGGCTGACGACCTTCCAGCTGCTCAGGTTGTCCGGCAGGCCGCCGGGCACGTAGTAGGCCCAGTGCGACTTCTCCGCCGCCATCATGTTCAGCCAGAACTCGACGCCGGTCGCGGTGACCGCCTCGCCGTTGGACCACTTGTAGTTCTTCATCGTGATCGTCACGGTCTTGTTGCCGTTGCTGAACACCGGCGGGTTGGCCAGGCTCAGGCTGTTGTTGACCACCGGCTCGCCGTTCTGGCCGAAGAAGTACAGCGGCCGGTACATCAGGTACTCGAACTGGTTCCGGTTGTCGATCGAACTGTGCGCGCTATCAATGAAGGGGAGGATCCAGTTGGGCACCGCGCCCGGCGGCAGCGCGAACGTCGCGGTACCGCCCTTCTGGATGCTCCCGGTCGAATGACCTGAGCTGGATGAGCCGGACCCGCTCGCGCACGCGGAGACCACGAGCGCCGCGGCGGCAATGCCTGCTGCGCTCAGCAGACGGTAACGACGAAAGTGCATGGTGCTTTCAGCCTGCTTTCAGCCCCGTGCCCGTTACGGAAGTTTCTGGGTTGAACTGTGCCATCGCGCCAAGTTTGGTGTCAAGAATTAGGAATGTGGTATACCAAGCGCAACCTGGCCCGCCGCTCACCGCGGCTAACGGCCGAGGTCACGGGCCACCGGAGCGGGCCGCCTGTCCGCCTCGGATACACCGCTCTGCCTGGTCATACACGGCGGCACCGTGGTTACACTGCACGCGGGAGGCGGCCGGGCCCGGGCGGCCCGCGCGCTTGGGACAGGGGTGAACACCATCGCGTCACTGGAACCGAGGAAGGACGCGCCCCGACGGCGGGGTACCGACAGCCTGCGGCTGCCGGCCCTGGCCATCGAGGCCAGCCTGACCTCACGGGCCTACGACATCCTCCGCGAGGCCATCGCGGAGATGCCGATCTATGACGGGACCGACGACGACATCCGCCTGGACGAGCGGGCGCTCGCCGAGCGGCTGGGCATCAGCAGAACGCCGGTGCGCGCCGCGCTGGCCCGGCTGGAGAACGAGGGCGTCGTGCAGACCATCCCGCGGCGCGGGATCTACGTGGTCCGCAAGACCAAGGCCGAGATCATCGAGGTGATCCTCGCCTCCGCCGCGCTGGAGGGCGTGGCCGCCCGGCTGGCCGCCGAGCGGGCGGCCGACGCCGAACTGGAGGACCTGCTGGCCTGTTTCCCGGCCTTCCGGCCCGGCAGCGAGGCGGCCGGCGATAACTCGCCGATCAGCGAGTACTCCGCGGTGAATGTCCAGTTCCACCAGCGGATCGTGGACCTGGCGCACTCCGACCTGTTCTCCAACCACATCGCGCGCCTGAAGATCCACATGCGGGCGATCCGGCAGCGGACCATCGGCGATGACAACCGGCGGGTGCACTCCGTCACCGACCACGCCGAGATCGTCGCCGCGCTATGCGACCGGGACGCCGACCGCGCCGACGAACTGGTGCGCCAGCATGCGATCGGCCTGGCCGAGCACGTCCGGGATAACGTGACCTACCTGCGCTGACAACGCGCGGCGACAACGTGACGAGCTCGCGCCGGATACGGCCGGGCTCGTCACGCAGAGCAATAGGTCAGCGGGGTACGCCAGCCACCGCAGGCCGGCCAGCACCGGTCAGTCAGCCGGCGCGGGTGTCCAGCCGGCGCGGGCAGGAGGCGCGAGGCCGGCGAGCCTCGTCGGGGCGCGCAAAACGGGTTGCCGCGCGCGTCGCCGGCCTGCGATACCTGGGACTCACCGGAGGTGCCGGACATGACGATCTTCCCCGCCGACTACGACGCTGACCCGCGGCGGTTCCTGGCCAGCGGCCGGTACCCGCACGACGACGTGCACCCGTATGTCGCGGACCGGTTCGCCGCGGCCGGCGCGAGGACCGTCCTGGACGTGGGCGGCGGCACCGGCAAGCTGGCCCGGCTGCTGCCGGACCGGTCGATGCGCGGCCTGCTCGTCGACCTCTCCCCCGCCATGCTCGAGCTCGCGCCGCGCCCGGCCGTGCGCGGGGACGGCGGGCGGCTCCCGGTCGCTGACGCCAGCGTCGATGCCGTGGCCCTGCTCTACACGCTGTACCACTACCCCGACGCACTGGTGCCGGTGCGCGAGGCGCGGCGCGTGCTGCGACCCGGCGGCATGCTGGCGGCGTGCGCGCCGAACCGCAACAGCACCCCGGAGCTCGCGCACATCCTGCCCGGCTATGGCGAGTCGTCGCCCTTCGACGGCGAGGACGCCGCCGGCCTCATCGCCTCGGTGTTCAGCGAGCCAGGCGACGAGGTCGTTGCCGACCCGTGGGACGGGCCGCTGGTCACCCTGTCCGCGGCCGATCACGCAGCCGGCTTCCTGCGGCTGCACGGCATGACCGAGGACGCCGCGCAGGCGGCGGCCGCCGGGCTGGACCTGCCGCTGACCCTGACCATGCGCGGCTGCTGCGTCTACGCCACCAAGGCCAACCGCTGAGCCGCCCAGTCCCGGGCTGAGCCAGCATGTCCTCCGCTGAGCCGCCAAGGCCCCCGCTGAGCAGTCGGGCCGACGGGCCAGGCCGGCCGCCACTCGCCTCACGCCGCCGCAGCCCTTGCTGTCATTGACCGCCTGGCCCGCCCGGGCTGACCTACGACCGCCGCGCTGAGCAGTGCCCCGGTCACTCCGTCCAGGACAGGGTGATGGCCAGCCGCTCCCGCCACTGCCCGATCCCGGGCCCGTCTGGCTCCCAGCGCTGGCACAACTCGATCAGCGCCCGGCACTGCGCCGCCATCGCCTGCTGGCGCTGCGCCCAGGGCGGCGCCCAGCCGTACCCGGACCACAACTCCGGCAGCGCGGCGGCCTGCGCCCGATGGTGCATGCGGATGATCCACTCGCACCAGGCCAGGTCCTCCACGGGGTCGCCGCGGTGCGCCCATTCCCAGTCCAGCACCGCGGTGACCGCCGCTGCCTGCAGGTCGAGCAGGACGTTGTTCGGCCCGTAATCGCCGTGCACCAGCACCTCACCGGGCTTGCTCCGGCCGTCCAGGCCGGCCGCCGCCGGGGCGATCGCGTGGATCCGCCCCAGCGTCTGCCCGCAGGCGCGCAGCACCGCCCTGGCCTTCCCCGCGTCGACCAGTTCCTGGCCGTGCACGCCCGGCAGGAACTCCATCCGCAGCCCGCCGCCGTCCTGGCCGAGCACCGCTGGCACCGGCACCTGGCCCGCGGCCGCTGGCCCGGCCAGCGCCCGGAGCACAGCGGCCTCGCGCGCGCCGCGGCGGGCGGCGTCCGGCCCCAGGTAGGCCTTGGTCACCACTGCGCCGCTGCGCGTGGTTCGGTTGGTGTAGCCATGCGGCAGCAGTTCCAGCCGACTCACCTCCCGCAGCTAGCCGAGTGGCTAGCAGTTCCGCATGATCACCGAGTTGGCCGCGACCACGGGCGTGGCCACGATGCGCCGGCCCGGCATGGTCGTGGCGCGCACGCCGGTCTCGGTCCCGTCCGCGATCACCACGCCCAGGGTCTTCTCCCCGGTGTCGGTCAGGACACCGTCGACCAGCACGTGGACCGTGCCGCGGCGCAGGTTCCGGACCGCCGAGCAGAAGAAGGCACCCAGGCAGACCCCCCGGCCCAGAACGGAGTGCCCGACGTAGCTCATGTGCGAGATCTCGGTGCCGTCCAGCAGCAGGCAGCGCCGGATCTCCGCGCTCGGTCCCAGGTAACTGCGGGCCTCCACGATCGTCGGGCCGTAAATCGTGGCATGCGGGCCGATCTCGCAGTCCGGGCCGACCAGCACCGGGCCGAAGAAGGACACCCCGTCATGCACGATCGAGCTCTCGTGCACCAGTGCGTGCCCCGGCCACGGCCACCGGCCCGCCGCTACGCTCGCCACCCGGCGGTACCCCGCGCACTGATCCGGCAGCGTCAGCTCGCTCAGCCCGCGCATGACCTCCAGGCCGACCAGGTCGCCCGCCCACCACTGACGTCGCCCGGTGCACGCGCGCAGCACCGGCGGCAGCAGCCCCAGCACCTGCGTCCCGAGCGGGCTCTCCACATCGTCCACCGCTCCTCCTCCGCCTGTCACGGGCACCACGATGCCCCGGCACGCTACATTCGCCAGGTGTACCAGGCCGACCCCAGCGCCTTGCCCGACGATCAGTTCACCGCCGGGGACCTGCGCTGGCTAGTGCCCGGCAACCGCGGCCGGCTGCTCGACGCGCGCCGCACGCCCGTGCGGGTCACCGCGATCGACCTGCCGCACGGCTATGCCGAGATCGAGATCTGCGCCTTCGAGGACGCCGGCGCCCGCTGGCTGGTGCCGCTGGAGGAGGTCACCCGCTACCAGTTCGCGCCCGGCGGGCGCAGCGCCACGACGGCCGAGATCGCCGCCATGCGGGCCGCCATCGACCGGCTGGACGTCACCATAGAGATCACTCCGAACGAGGAAGCCCGGCGCTCGGCCACCGCGCAGCTGGCCGCCGCTCGTGCCCGCGCTGACGCGTGGCTAGACGAGCACGGCGTGCCCGGCCGCCTTGATGTCAGCGCCAGCATCGAATCCCGGCGCGGCCTGGCCGAGGCGGCCGGCTGGCTCCGCGCTTTCCTGACGCAGGCTCAGCCCGCCGGGCTGGCCGACATGGATGAGGAACTCGCGGCCGGCTACGTCAGCAACCCGGGCTCTGGCGACCTGGTCCGCGCCCACCTGATCACCGCGGCCCGCCTCGGGCTGTGCGACTACCAGGGCAAGGCCATCCGCGACCCGGCCAGCATGTCGGGAGCGCGAGCCGAGGACTTTCGTGCCGCGCACCTGCTCGCCCGTGCCGGGTTCACCCAGGCGCTGTGGCGGCGGGCCGACAGCCCCGGCCTGATGATCTACCGCGGCATCGGCCTGCAGGGCCGGGCTGCCCTTCAGTCCCGGCCCGCCTCGCTGATCTCCGCGACATTCTCCCGCGCTGTCGCCGACAGCCACTTCTCCGCAACGCGAGCGGAGTCCGCCGCGCTGCTGCGCCGCCGCCTGCCCGCGGACCGGCTGCTGATGACCTTCCTCGAAACACCAGCCATGAACCGCAGCTACCTCGAAGCCGAGGCCGTCGTGTTCGCCGATGGCGGCCTGCTGTAGGAACCGGCCCCGCCGGGGCTTATGTGGCGTACGCCAGACGGGCGCGTCAGCCGGTCCTACACTTCCCGGGCATGGAGCTGCGGGACGCCACGCTGATGATGCTCACCGAATCCGCCGGGCACCCCGAGCTGGAGCGGCTCGCCCGGCTGGCGTTCGACTCGCTGAGTGACCGCGGCGAGGTCCACTACGGCATCCTCGACGAGATGATCGGCGAGGCCAGCGGCTGCGGGGTGCTCCGCGCGCTGCGCAGCAAGTACAGCCCGGTTGCATACGAGGCGCTGATCATGCCGATCCTGCAGGAGATCGGCGAGAGCAAGCCGATCATGTCCGGCCGCCGCCCGCCGGAGCCGGGCAGCCCCGACGACCCGCTGACCGCCCCCATCTGGCCCGGCTGAGCCGGCACCTGGGTCATTCGCTCTGGTCCGCTCAGCGGCTATCAGCCGTCACGCACGCCACTTCCGCACGCCAGAAACATGGAGGGTTTGCGGTCGTGACGGCCAGCGCCGTCAGGATCCCCGACGTTCCCGGTCCGCGCTGGAGCCAGATCGGCTCGTCGCGAACTGGGGTGGGCAAGCCGGGCAGGCCTGCCTAGGGTCAGGGCATGCCTGCCGCGCGGTATGACGAGATCGCAGACTTCTACAGCGAGCACTTCGACGGCACGGACGATCCGGCGGCCCGTGCGCTACTGGACCTGGCCGGCGCGGTGGCCGGGCTGCGGGTGCTGGATGTCGCGTGCGGGCACGGCCGGCTCAGCCGGGAACTGGCCCGGCGCGGAGCCGCGGTCACCGGCGTGGACATCTCGGCGGCGCTGCTCGCCAGGGCCACCGAGGCGGAGCGAGCTGCTCCCCTGGGCATCAGGTACATCCACGCCGACGTGACGAGGGCCGACGAGCTCCGCCAGGCCCGTTTGGCATCGGCATCTTACGACCTGGCCACCTGCAGCTTCGGACTGACGGATATCGACGCGCTGCACCCCGCCCTCGGCACGGTCAGCGCCGCGCTGCGGCCGGGCGGCCAGTTCGCGTTCACGATCTTGCACCCGTGTTTCGGTGGCGCGACGGACATCGCCGGATCGTGGCCGACCGGCGGCCGGTACTACGACGAGGGGCGCTGGACACCGCGCGACGCCCGGTCTACGCTGCGCCGCCAGGTCGGCACGAGCCACCGGATCCTGTCGACGTACCTCAACACGCTCCGGGAGCACGACTTGTGGCTGGACCGCATCGTCGAGCCGGAGCCGACGGCGGGCTGGGACCCGACCCACGTGGCCGACCGCCAGCCAGTCTTCCTCGCCGCCCGGTGCCGGAAGGTCTCATACCGCCACCCGGATCGCCAGGCGTCGCCGTAGCAGGAGGGTCCGCGCCACCAGGAGGATTCCGCACCTGGGTGACCCCAGATCCTCTCGCTAAGCCCGGCCCGTTCAGCGCGGCGGGACGGGTCGGGCTAGTCAGTGAGGGGCCACCAGAGGGCGGTGGCGTCGTCTTTGAGCTTGATGCGGGGCCAGCGCTCAGCGTCCGGGTCGCTGGCCTCGGCCTGGCGGACCTGGCTGATCAACTCGGCCGGGCCAGCGGTGCGCAGGATTTCCAGGACGGCCGGCCAGCCGAGCAGGCCGAACTTGTCGGTGATCCGGGCGGCGCCATCGCTGAGCAGCGCGACGGCCCGCAGTCCGTCCAGCGGCAGGATGCCGGTGCGGGCCCGGGCCGCGACTCCGGGATCGGCTCCGGCGGCCCGGTGCGGGTCGGTGATGATCACTGGCGGGAGGCCGGGCCCGTAGTCGGCGGCGACGGTGGAGTCGGACAGGGCCAGGTACGCGACGCCGCCGGGCTCGGCGCGCAGGGCGGTGACGGTGGCGGCGGGCGTGGCCGGGCTGGTCAGGTCGCAGGTGGCCTCGTGCCGGGCCCGCACGTCAGCGATACTTTCGGCCAGCGCCGAGCCGAGCGGCACGGGCGGCGTGGCGGTGATGGCGGCCAGGTAGGTGGCGCCGAGCGCGGCCGCGTACCAGGCGACGCCATGCTGGCAGCCAGTGTCGGTGCCGCGCGGGATGGTGGTCGCGCCGTCCAGCAGGACGGCGGCCCCGGGACCCACCGCCGCGAAGTCCTCGTTCGGCCAGCCGGGCGTGCCCGCCTCGGTGGCCAGGACCACCTGCGCGCTGATGACCGGCGACGGGCTGGCCGGGCTCGCCGGGGCGCTCGGGCTCGCTGGGCTCGCCGCGGCGGCCGGGGGCGCGGCGCCAGGTCCGTCAGAGCGCGCCGGCATAGATGACCGCCTCGAGGCCGAAGGGCCGGGATCGCTTCTCCGGGCGCAGGCCGATCTTCTCCGCGACTCGCTGGGATGGCACGTTGGCCGGGTCGATGATGGCGATCAGCCGCCGGAAGCCGCGCACGTCGCGGGCGTAGTCGCGAGCCGCCGCGGCCGCCTCGGTGGCCAGGCCCTGGCCCTGCAGGCTAGTCGTCACGTGGTAGCCGACCTCCACC
The DNA here is from genome assembly GCA_035763085.1 of Streptosporangiaceae bacterium. Classification (GTDB taxonomy): domain Bacteria; phylum Actinomycetota; class Actinomycetes; order Streptosporangiales; family Streptosporangiaceae; genus DASUBV01. The sequence goes on from DASUBV010000089.1 coordinate 24,894, forward strand.
TCCCGGACGCCGTCCACCTGCTGATATACCAGGCCACAGTCGCCGACGAACTCGCCGGTCTCGCGCAGGGTAACCAGCCACAGCCCGAACCCGTGCTCGGCGTAGTTGCTCTTGTTCCAGTTGATCCAGGCCTGGGCCTCGTCGCGGGTCCGGGGACGGGGATAGTGCCGCATCACCTCGGGGTCGCCCAGCAGGCTGGCCATGTCATCCAGATCGGCGTCGGTCATCTCGCGAAGGGACAGCCGGGCTGTCGTGAGCACTGCCACGCGGGCCAGCCTAACCGGCCCGGATTTGTGTTGCCCGGTGCCGCGGCGGCCGTTATGGTGCGCGGCATGGAGATCCGGGAGTTCGCAGCGGCGGACTGGCCGCAAGTCTGGCCGATCATCGCGGAGGTGGTCCGGGCGAAGGACACCTTCATGTACGACCCGGCGATGACCGAGGGGCAGGCGCGGGACACCTGGATCGAGGCGCCGCCGGGGCTGACTGTCGTGGCCGTGGACGGCGGCCAGGTGGCCGGGACAGCCAAGATGGGACCGAACTACTCCGGGCCGGGAGCGCACGTGTCCTCGGCCAGCTTCATGGTCGCGGCGAGCGCGCGCGGCCGGGGCGTGGGCAGCGCCCTCGCGGAGTTCGCCGTTGGCTGGGCAAAACGCCATGATTACGCGGGCATGCAGTTCAATGCCGTGGCTGAGTCAAATGAGCACGCCGTCCGGCTGTACCAGCGGCTCGGCTTCGAGGTGATCGGGACGGTTCCCGGTGCCTTCGCGCACCCCCGGCTGGGCCGGGTGGGCATGCACATCATGTACCTCGGATTCTGACCCGCGGCAGCTGCGCTGGCGGCGTTTCGCCGCCCGGGGGCCGTGGCAGGTCCAGCCAGGCGCGCCATGCGACATTGCGCGCGTAGGGTTGCAGATCATGGACTATCGCACTCTTGGCGGCAGCGGCTGCGCTGTGTCGGCCTACTGCCTGGGCACGATGACCTTCGGAACCGAGACCGACGAGGCGGGCTCGCATCAGCAGCTCGACCGGTTCGTGGCGCAGGGCGGCACGTTCGTGGACACGGCCGACGTGTACAGCGGCGGCGCCTCGGAAGAGATCATCGGGCGCTGGTTCGCCAGCCGCCCCGCCGACGTCACCGACCGGGTGGTGCTGGCCACCAAGGGCCGGTTCCCGATGTCGGGCGAGCCCAACGCCGCGGGCCTGTCGGCGCGGCACCTGACCCGCGCGCTGGATGCCTCGCTGCGCCGGCTCGGCCTGCCCAGCATCGACCTCTATCAGGTGCACGCGTTCGACCCGTGGACGCCGCCGGAGGAGACACTGCGCACCCTGGACGGCTTCATCCGGGCCGGCAAGATCCGCTACTACGGCCTGTCCAACTTCACCGGCTGGCAGCTCACCAAGCTGGTGCACCTGGCGCGCGCGATGAACGTGCCTGCGCCGGTCACGCTGCAGCCGCAGTACAGCCTGCTGGTCCGCGAGATCGAGTACGAGATCGTGCCGGCCGCGCAGGACGCCGGGATGGGGCTGCTGCCGTGGAGCCCGCTGGGCGGCGGCTGGCTGTCGGGCAAGTACCGGCGCGACCAGCGCCCGGCCGGCGCCACCCGGCTGGGTGAGAACCCGGCCCGCGGCATGGAGGGCTACGACCGGCGCAACACCGAGCTGACCTGGCAGGTGATCGACGCGGTGCAGAAGATCGCCGATGACCGCGGCGTGTCGATGGCCGAGGTGGCGCTGTCCTGGGTGACCGCCCGCCCGGCGGTGACCGCCACGATCCTCGGCGCGCGCACCACCGAGCAGCTTGACACGAACCTGCGCGCTGCTGACCTGGTGCTCACCGAGGCCGAGGCCGCCACGCTGGACGCGGCCAGCGACCCGCAGCCCGTCGACTACCCCTACGGCGAGATGGGCGTCGAGCAGCGCAGCCGCCGCCTGGCCGGCGGGCGATAGCGCAAAACTCAGTCGACATCCGGACCGGCCGCCGGCTGGGATCGGCTTATGAGCCAGCAGACGGTGAGCGGAACAGGTGATACGGCGGGCGGAACCGACGATGCGGCGGGCCGCGCGGCCGGCGCGCCGGGCAGCGCGCTTGCCGCGCCGGCGGGCGGATCGGGCGGCATGGCCAGCGTGCCGGGCGGCGCGGTTGTCGCGGCGTACTACCGGGAGGTAGTCGGTCCGCTGCTCGGCCGCGAGCTGCCCGGGCTCCGGCACGCGGCGGCGCGGCTGGGCTCGGGGTCGGACGTGCTCGGCCTGGACGACGCGCGCAGCCGCGACCACGACTGGGGGCTGCGGCTGACGCTGCTGGTCGACGAGGCCGACCGGGCGGCACTGCCGGCGGTCCGGGACGTGCTGGCCGCCGGGCTGCCGGACAGCTTCGCCGGGCTGCCCGCCCGGCTGGCAACCACCTGGGATCCGGTGCCGGGGCACCGGGTGGACGCGGACACGGTGGGTGGGTTCGCCGCCAGCCGGCTGGGCGTGAACCCGCTGGCCGGCCTGTCCACCCTGGACTGGCTGACGCTGACCGGGCAGAGCGTTCTGGAGGTGACCGCCGGCCCGGTGTACGCCGACACGACCACCGAGCTGGCCCGGCTGCAGCAGATCCTGGCCTGGTACCCGCCCGACGTGGAGCGGTACGTGCTGGCCTGCGGGTGGCAGCGGCTGGTGCAGCGGCTGCCGTTTGTCGGGCGGGCGGCCGATACCGGCCAGCCGCTGCAGTCCGTGCTGCTGTCCGCGGGTCTGGCCAGCGACCTGCTGAGCCTGGCCTTCCTGCTGCACCGGCGGTGGGAGCCGTACGAGAAGTGGCGCGAGGCGCTGGCGGCGGCGCTGCCCGGCGCTGGCCGGCTGCTGCCCCTGCTGCAGACCGCCGCCACGGCGCCGGGCTGGGCGGACCGGGAGGCCGCGCTGGCCGGCGCGGCGGAGCTGCTGGCTGAGGTGCAGCGGCAGCGCGGGCTGCCGGTGCCGGACGTGATGGTGACCTCGTTCTTCGACCGGCCCTACCGGATCGTCTCGGAGGACCTGGCCACGGGGCTGCTGGCGCAGATCACCGATCCGGAGCTGGCCAGCCTGCCGGTGCGGGCCGGCAGCGTCGGCCAGTGGGCGGACTGCGCGGACGTGCTGGCCCACCCGGAGCGCCGGCCCGCGCTGGCGGCGGCGTACCGGGCGTGGCGCGGCCAGGGCTGAGGGCCTGGCACGGCCAGCGCTGAGTCAGGACTGCCTGAGTACTGCCTCAGTACTCCTCGCGGGCGTCGGCGTCGACGGCGGCGGCCTCGCCCAGGTCGAGGCCGGCCAGCGCGGCCATCTCGTTGTCAGTCAGCTCGAACCCGAAGACGTCCAGGTTGGCGCGCTGCCGTTCCTCGTCGGCCGACTTGGGGATGGCGACGATGCCCTGCTGCACCTCCCACCGCAGGATGACCTGCGCCGGCGTCATGTCGTGCGCCCGGGCCGCCGCGATCACGGCCGGCGCCTCCGGCACGCGATGGTCGAGGCCCAGCGGGCTCCAGGCCTGCGTGACCACGCCCGCGGCGTCGAGCCACTTGCGGGTGTCCGTGCGGGCCAGCGCCGGGGACAGCTCGATCTGGTTGACCGCCGGCGCGACCCCGGTCGCGTCCAGCAGGGCCGTGATGTGCGCGGGGGCGAAGTTGGAGACGCCCGCCGAGCGGATCAGGCCCTCGGCGGCCAGCTCCAGCATCGTCTCGTAGGACTCGACGAACCGGCCGACCATGGGCAGCGGCCAGTGGATCAGGTACAGATCGAGGTAGTCCAGGCCCAGCCGCTCCAGGCTGGCGTGCACCGCGACGCGCGTCTCCGCGCGGCCATGCTCGGCGCCGCGCAGCTTGGTCGTGACAAACAGCTCAGCCCGGCCGACGCCGCTGCGCCGGATGGCCTCGCCGACAGCCGCCTCGTTCTCGTACTTGGCCGCGGTGTCCAGCAGCCGGTAGCCCATGCTGATCGCGCGGGTCATGGCCGCTGCGCCGGACTCCCCGTTCATCGGGTAGGTGCCCAGGCCCAGCAGCGGGATCTGGTGCCCGGTGTTCAGCGTGCGAGCCGGGACCGCGGCGGTCATCAGCTGCCCCAGCTGGCGGGGGTGCCGCCGATCCGCTCGGCGGTGATCTTGTCCTGGTAGCCGGACCGGTGATACGCGCCGACCGGGTCGGGGTCCAGGCCCATCTCGGTCCGCAGGTCCGCCAGCAGCGGCCGGACATCAGTGTTGTAGGCATCCATCAGCACGGCGTGCGCGCCCAGCACATCCTGGCCCCGCTGCGCAGCGGCCAGCGCGTCACCGTCGACCAGCAGCGCCTTCGCCGCAGCCTCCTGCACGTTCATGACCGACCGGATCTGCGCCGGGATCTTCGGCTCGATGTTGTGACACTGATCCAGCATGAACGCCACCCCCCCGGCCGGGCCCAGCGCCCCGGCCCGAGCGACCTCATGCAAGATCCGGAACAGCTGGAACGGGTCCGCGGCGCCGGCCATCAGGTCATCATCCGCGTAGAACCGGGAGTTGAAGTCAAACCCGCCCAGCCGCCCCGCCCGCAACAGCACCGCCACGATGAACTCGATATTGGTCCCCGGCGCATGATGCCCGGTATCGACGACCACGGCCGCCCGGTCACCCAGCGCCACGCAGTGACCCAGCGCGGTCCCCCAGTCCGGCACATCCGTGGCGTAAAACGACGGCTCGAACAGCTTGTACTCCAGCAGCAGCCGCTGCCCGCCCCCCAGCCGCCCGTACACCTCCGCCAGGCACCCGGCCAGCCGGTCCTGCCGCCC
>DASUBV010000090.1:0-9075 GCA_035763085.1 Streptosporangiaceae bacterium
CACTCAGATCACGATGGCACGAGCAAGCGACCCTGTCGACGCTGGTCAGGGGCGTGCTTGGACCTCACGTGCCCGTGCAGGGCGGCAATGCGCTACGCCGACGGTGGGCGCGCCCCCTCGTATGAGCGAAGCACCCGCTCACCTGTCCTGCCTGGTGCGCCCGTCAGACGTGCTGATCCCCGGGAAACGCAATGGGCCGGCCGGTCCCGTCTCGCTTCAAGCGCCGCCCGCCAGCAGGATGTCCAGGTCCCGCTCAGCGTACATGCGGTGGTGCCACTCCTCGCTGAGGATTACCAGCAGGCACTGACGCACGGGCAAGCTCCTCGGCGGGGGCCAGCCAGGGCCCTCGACCGGGTCGGTGTGGGCCGCCAGCGACTCGCCGGTCAGGCCCTCGATGACCTGCCGTACCGTGGCCATCCGGTCGCGGCGCAGTTCGAGCACCGTGTCGAGCGAGGGCCGTGCGTCCCGGTCGCGGGGCACCCCTGGCGTGTCCTCCATGCCGTCCCAGGGCAGGTCCAGGGCATCCCACGGCGCGGGATCGCCCAGGATTCCCCGCCTGATCCAGGCGTCGGTGGCGAACACGAGGTGGCGCAGTGTCTCGGTGAACGACCACTCGCCGTTGACCGACTCGTGCAGGAGCTCAGGTGGCTGTCGGCGGGCCCGTTCGACGGTCTCCCCCCAGAGCCGCTCGATGACGTCCCACGCCTCGCGGAAGCCGGCCGGATCAGCCGGGCGCAGCCTGGCCCGGTCTGGGTCACGCTTGTTGAGCTCGGCCTCGATCAGGGAGCCGACATCGACGTCATTGATCGTCAGGTTGATGACCTCGCCATGGATGTCGGCGTCGATGAGGTCGACGTCCTGCATCCGGGCACCGGTCAGGTCGACACTGCGGAATTCGGCGCCGCTCAGATCGACTAGCTGCAGCCGCGCGCCGGTGAGGTCAGTTCGCTCGAACCGGGAACCACGCAGATCGGCGCCGATGAAGTCAGCCATGCGACGAACATAGTGACCGGTACCGACGGTCCGCTTCCCAGCCGGCGGGCAGCGCCATCAGCGCCCCGGCGCTCAGCCTGCGTGGCACGCGATGACCCCGGCGCCGACCCCGCCGCCACAACCGGCGGGCCGGGTCAGGGAGCGGGACGCGCGCGACACTGGGGCCGACCGTGGCGGGAAACGCGGGAGGTGCAGGATGCGTGCTGTGCTCTACCGGGAGTTCGGCGGCGCCGCGGGCGTCGAGCAGGTGCCCGACCCGGCGCCGCCCCCCGGCGGGGTGGTCGTCCGGGTGCTGGCTACCGGCCTGTGCCGCAGCGACTGGCACGGCTGGGCGGGCCACGACCCCGACATCACGCTGCCGCACGTGCCGGGGCACGAGTTCGCCGGGACCATCGCCGCGGCCGGCGCGGACGTGACCGGCTGGCGGGCCGGCGACCGGGTGACCGCGCCGTTCGTGTGCGCGTGCGGGCGCTGCGCGGCCTGCGCGGCCGGCGATCAGCAGGTCTGCGAGCAGCAGGCGCAGCCCGGCTTCACCTACTGGGGCTCGTTCGCCGACTACGTCGTGGTCCCGGCCGCCGAGGTCAACCTGGTCCGGCTGGCCGGCGAGCTGCCCTATGCCGCTGCGGCCGCGCTGGGCTGTCGGTTCGCGACAGCCTACCGGGCGGTGGCCGACCAGGGCCGGCTGCGCGCCGGTGAGTGGGTCGCGGTGCACGGCTGCGGCGGCGTGGGCCTGTCGGCCGTCATGATCGCCGCGGCAGCCGGAGCCCGGGTAGTGGCGGTCGACGTCAGCGCGGCCGCCCTGGACCTGGCCCGGCGCTGCGGAGCGGAAACCGGCGTCAATGCCGGACCGGAGGTCGATGTGGCCGACGCGGTCGTGCAGCTCACCGGCGGCGGCGCGCACCTGTCGCTCGACGCGCTGGGCAGCGAGCCGACCTGCTCAAACTCCATCCTGAGCCTGCGCCGCCGGGGCCGCCACGTCCAGGTCGGGCTGCTGCCGGCCGCGCTGGGCCGCCCCCGGCTGCCGATGGACCGGGTGATCGCCGCCGAGCTGGAGATCCTGGGCAGCCATGGCATGCCGGCGCACGCCTACCCGCGGCTGCTGGCCCTGATCGAGGCCGGCCGCCTGGACCCCGGCCTGCTGGTGACAGAGACGCTTGACCTCGATGCCGCGCCCGGCGCGCTGACCTCGATGGACCAGCAGCCGCAGCCCGGCATCCGGCTCATCGAGCCCGCCCGGGCCTGAGGCACCTGGACGCGACGCCCCCGCGCTCGTCGTCGCTGCTGGCCGCGGAGACTGTCGGCAGCGCGCGATACAACAGAACCGGCGGGGCGCCGACAGCGGGCACGACAAGCAGGGAGAACGGGGATGGCGGAGGAGTTTGCTGACAAGGTCGAGGCCGAGGTCGCCTGGCTGTCCAGGCAGCTGACCGAGCCGGGAGAGCGGGAGTGCCTGCGCTGCTTCCTGCTCCGGATGATCACCGAGTTCGGCTGTGACGGCACGCACCGGTGGGCCATCCGGTGGCGCCTGGAGCGCGCGCCGCGGGCTCGCGGGCTGCTGCGCCGGCTGGAGCGGCTGGGCGGGTGCTGTGACTGCGAGATCCTGCTCAACGTGTTCCCGGACTACCCCGAGGCCGACGGGCGGCTGCCCTGCGCGGGCCAGCCGCAGGCCGGCTCGGCGGTGCCCTGCGACCTGCGGGCGCTGCGCCGCAGCGCGTAGCCGCCCGGGCTAGAGGTCGTCGCCTTTCTCGGCGACGCGCATCAGCGCGCGGGAGATCGGCAGCGCGGTGAGGCCGACCTGCCAGGGCCGGGCTCCGTAGCCGGTCAGGCCGGCGCTCACGGCGGTGGGCGTCGGGTCGGCGGGCGGCTGCCAGGACAGCCGGCGGACGGCGTCGGGCGGCAGCAGGTTCTCAGTCGGCAGGCCGTTGGCATCGGCCAGCGCCGCCACGGCGGCGCGGACCGCCACCAGCCGGCGGGCTGCCTCCGGGTCGCGGTCGGCCCAGCGGTGCGCCGGCGGCGGGCCGTCGCTGGGCGGGGCCGAGGACTCGGGCAGCGACCGGTCGGCCAGGGCCCGGGCGCGGCCCACGGCCGCGCTCCAGTCCTCCATGTACCGCTTGGCCCCGCGGCCGGTGAAGCCGCTGACCTCGGTGAGCCGGGTGGTCACGGCCGGGATGGCGCGCGCCGCCTCCACGATGGCCCGGTCGGGCAGCACCTTGGTGGGGGACAGGTCGCGGTCCCGGGCGATCCGGTCACGCTCCAGCCACAGCTCGCGGACGATGGCCAGGCCGCGCCGGTTGCGGACCCGGTGAATGCCGGAGGTGCGGCGCCAGGGGTCGGGGCGCGGCTCGGGCGGGCCGGCGGCCAGCACGGCCGCGAACTCCTGCCGCGCCCACTCCAGCTTGCCCTGGTCGGTCAGCTGCCGGGCGAGCAGGTCGCGCAGCTCGACGAGCACCTCGACATCGAGCGCGGCGTAGCGCAGCCACTCCTCCGGCAGCGGCCGGGTCGACCAGTCGGCGGCCGAGTGCGTCTTCTCCAGGCGCAGCCCGAGTAGTTCCTCGACCATGGTGGCCAGGCCTACTCGCGGATAGCCGAGCAGCCGGCCGGCCATCTCGGTATCGAACACGGTGCGCGGCTTGTAGCCGAGCTCGGCCAGGCACGGCAGGTCCTGCGAGGCCGCGTGCAGCACGGCCTCGGTGCCGGCCAGGGCCTCGTCCAGCTCAGCCAGGTCCGGGCAGGCGACCGGGTCGATCAGCACCGTGCCGGCACTGCGGCGGCGCAGCTGGACCAGGAAGGCGCGGTGCCCGTAACGGAAGCCCGAGGCCCGCTCGGCATCGACGGCGACCGGCCCGGAGCCGGCCTGCAGGGCCCCGATCGCGTCGCGCAGCGCGGCCGCGCTGGTCACCAGCGGCGGCAGGCCGTCGCGCGGCTCGAGCAGCGGGACGACCGGCCGTTCCTGCCCGGTCTCGGCGTGCCCTGAGTCGGCGTGCTCTGCCGCTGCGTCCGCGCTGCCCCCTTCGCCCCCGGGCGGGGCGGTCACGGCTGCCGCCTGCGGCGTGACGGCCGCAGCGCGGAAACCCCCAGCGGCGGCAGGCCGGCTGCCATGCAGAGCGCGTCACACCACGCGGCCACGTGGCCCTCCAGGGCCGGCGGCTCGTCCTCGCCGGCCGCCGGTGACCAGGAGGCGCGCAGCTCGAAGCCCGTGGACATCGGCTCGTCCTGCTTGGCGCCGAAGCCCTCGGTCACCACCCGGGTCACGGTGCCGCTGGTCTGCCCGTACCCGCCGGCCGTGGCATCCAGGGCCTCGATCAGCCAGCTCCAGCCGACTTCGGAGATCATCGGGTCGGCCGCGATCTCGGGATCCAGCTCGGTGCGGACGTAGGCGATGATCCGGTACTGCCCAGCCCAGCCTTCCTGGCCAGCCGGGTCATACAGCAGGACGAACTTGCCCCAGCCGATTTCGTTGTCATCTTCACCATTATCGGTGACCGACGCGGCGATGGCGGCGGCATACGGGGCCAGCCGCCGGGGCGGCGGCTCGCTGTCGAACGTCAGTTCGGTGCGGGCAGCCCGCTGCGCGGCCAGGCCGGCCTCCAGCCCGCGGACGGCGAGCCGGAACATGGCCTCGTCGGCGCTGGCTTCCACGGGCTTGGCTTTCACAGGCTGGGTACTCCCGGACAGGGCTCTGGCATGCTGAGCATTCCCCGGCTGGCCGCTCCCAGTCCGGGGGGCGGCCAGCAGCGTGGTCTGGGCGTTGGGCACGGGCGCGAGTTCCTCATGCCACCCGGTGCAGCTCAGCGGCCTCGGCCGGCTCGGCCGCCTGCCAGGCCACGCCGATCAGCAGCGCGGCGCCGCAGGCGGTGCACGACCACTCGGGGCACTCGCCACCGGGTTCGTCTGGGCATTGTCCCTGGTCATGGTGCTGCTCGAACGGGCGATCCCAGCCACAGTCGGGGCAATGCCGGGTGACCTGTGTCATCTGGAAGCCTCCTACCTTGCTTATGCAGGACCGATGCTGGCACGGCCGCGGCCCCGGGCTGCGGACCCCGGACGGCGTGTCATGCGGGCTTTTGACGGAAAATCCCCCGCATCGTGGCCAGCCAGGCACCGCCGGGCTGTGCTCAGCTGCTGGCTCACCTCCGGGGCGCCAGGTGGTACCGCCGTCCCTCGTCGCTGTGCTGCCCGGCTCGCCCGGGCTCCTTCGTCCAGGTGGCGGCGCGTCCCTCCGGCTTGCTCGCGGCAGCAGCGCCCGGGCGGGCGTGCGGGGGGCGGCGGCACCTGTGAGACGATCCGGAGTGTGACCTCCGCTGCCGACCAGTCCCCGTTCCTGCGCGCCTGCCGCGGGCAGGAACGGCCCTATACGCCGGTCTGGTACATGCGCCAGGCTGGCCGTGCGCTGCCCGAGTACCACCGGGTGCGGGCCGGGATACCGATGCTCGAGGCGTGCTCGACGCCGGACCTCATCACCGAGCTCACGCTGCAGCCGGTGCGCCGGTATGACGTGGATGCCGCGATTTTCTTCAGCGACATCGTGGTCCCGCTGCGGGCGATCGGCGTGGACATCGACATCAAGCCAGGCGCCGGGCCGGTCGTCGGTGAGCCGATCCGGTCCGAGGCCGGCCTGCGCCGCCTGCGCCCGCTGGAGGTCGGCGACGTCCCGTTCGTGACCGAGGCCGTCACCAGCCTGGTGGCCGAGCTCGGCGCCAGGCCGCTCATCGGCTTCGCCGGGGGCCCGTTTACCCTGGCCTGCTACCTGGTGGACGGCGGCCCGTCGAAGAACTTCGAGATCACCAAGTCGCTGATGTACGGGCAGCCGCGGCTGTGGGAGAAGCTGCTCAGCAGGCTGACCGACATCACGATCGAGTTCCTGCGGGTCCAGGTCGCGGCCGGGGCCTCGGCCGTGCAGCTGTTCGACTCCTGGGCCGGGGCGCTGAGCCCGGCCGACTACCGCGCCCTGGTGCAGCCGCACAGCGCGCGGGTCTTCGCGGCGCTGGCCGAGGCCGGCGTGCCCCGGATCCACTTCGGAGTCGGCACCGGCGAGCTGCTCGGCGCGCTGGGCGAGGCGGGCGCTGACGTGGTCGGCGTCGACTGGCGGGTCCCGCTGGATGAGGCGGCTCGCCGGGTCGGTCCCGGCAAGGCGCTGCAGGGCAACCTCGACCCGGCCATGCTGATGGCGCCGTGGGACGTGATCGAGGCCCGGGCCAGGGAGATCCTGGACCGCGGCCGCGCGGCCCGCGGGCATGTCTTCAACCTCGGCCACGGCGTGCTGCCCGAGACCGATCCCGACGTGCTGGCCCGGCTGACCGGCCTGGTCCACGAGGCATCAGCCGCCTGACCCTGGCCGGGCCGCCGGTCAGCTGGTGGCTGGCCGACGGCCCGGGCCGGGTCAGGCTGCCTCGGTGGGCCGGGCACGGCGCCGCGCGTACCGGTGCCAGCCCGCGTAGCCCAGGCCGCCGAGCACCGCCAGGGCCAGCGCGAAGGGCAGGATCAGGCCCAGCGCGGTGGCCAGCCACGCGCCGGCGTGCCCCAGCCCGCGCCAGCCGGCGCCCAGCCCGCCGGTGAAGCCGTGCCACCGGTGCGGGGCGGGCGCCGCGGTGTGCGGTCGCGGCCCCAGCAGCTGCATCGTGACGGTCGCGTAGGTCGTCTCGTGGTCCAGCGCCCGCTGCTGGGCCAGCAGGGACTCCAGGTCCGACTCATCGCCGGCGATCTGGTTCTGCACCTGCAGCAGGCTGGTGATGCTCCCGGCCCGGCGCAGCAGCCTGCGCAGCTGGGTAATGGCGTCCCGCAGCGAGGTCACCCGGCTGTTCACGTCGGCCACCTGCTGGGTGACATCGGAGGACTGCTGGCTCAGCGAGGTCTGCCGGCCCAGCCCGGCCAGCCGCCGCAGCGTGGCCGGGTAGGCCGCCACCGGGATCTTCAGCGTGAGGCTGACCTGCGGACGCTGCCGGCGCCGGGCCTGGCTAGTGCGGGCCTGCTCGCCGGCGGTATACCCGCCGGCCGCCGACACCGCGGCGGATGCCTTCGCGGCCGCGGCGGCCGCGTCGCGGACGTCGATGGTGAGGCTGGCGGTGTAGATGATGCTGTGCCCGGCGGCCGACAGCAGCGCATTCGCGCTGCCGCTGGCCCCGAACGCGGCCTTGTGCCCGTCGCCGGCGGCCGCCGCCGCGGGTGCCCCGGCAGCGCTCCGCGCGGCGCCCGACGAGGCCGTGCCGGCCCCGCCCGTGCTGCAGCCGGCCAGCAGCGGTCCGGCTCCGGACAGGAGCACGGCACATGAAACGGCAATGATGCGCCCTGGCATCGCGGCCCTGGTACTCATGCTGCTGGGACGCGCCCGCGGCGCGGCCGGTTCCGCGTGGCGGCGATAATCGGAGCCGTGACGTTCCCGAAGATCGAATTGCACGTTCACCTGGAGGGCACGGTCCGGGCGCCGGCCCTGCTGCAGATTGCCCGGCGCAACGGCGTGGCCCTGCCGGCGGACTCCGTCGAGGGCCTGGCCCGGCTGTATGAGTACCGCGATTTCCGGCACTTTCTGCAGACCTGGCTGATCACCACCGCCGCGCTGCGGACCGGGGAAGACTTCCGGCAGGTGGTGACCGGCTATGCCGCCGAGGCAGCTAGCCACGGAGCCGTCTACATCGAGGGCATCTTCACCCCCGCTGAGCCGGTCGGGCGCGGTGCGCGCTGGGAGGATGTCTTCGCCGGCTACTGCGACGGCGCCGAGCAGGCCTATGCAGAGCATGGCGTCCAGGTCCGGCTGACCCCCGACATCCCGCGCGGCTGCCCGCCTCAGATCGCCGAGCTGACCGCCCGGCACGCGGTCGCGAACCGGGACCGCGGCGTGGTGGGCCTGGGCCTGGGCGGGCCGGAGGCCGAGTACCCGCCCGAGCCGTACGCGGCGGCGTTCGCGCTGGCCCGCGACGGCGGGGTCGCCGCGGTGCCGCACGCGGGCGAGGCGGCCGGCCCGGCCTCGGTCCGCGGCGCGCTCGACGCGCTCGGCGCGGTCCGGATCCGGCACGGCATCCGCGCCGCCGAGGACCCGGCGCTGCTGGCCGACCTGGCCGCGCGGGGCACGGTGCTGGATGTCTGCCCGGTGTCCAACCTGCGCACCGGCGTGGTCGCCACGCTGGCCGATCACCCGCTGCCGGCCCTGGCCGCGGCCGGCATCCCGTGCTCGATCTCCACGGACGACCCGGCCATGTTCGGCACCGACCTGGCCATCGACTACCAGGCCGCGCAGCAGCTCGGGCTGAGCGCGCGGGACTGCTACCAGGCCGGGGTGACCGGCGCGCTGTGCGATGCGGCGACCCGCGCGCAGCTGGTCACGATCGGCGAGAGCACTGACTGGGACAGCGCCGCGGCCATGCCGGGCGGGGCGGCCGTGCCGGGCGGCGCGCACGGGCCGGGCGGGTCGGCGTGACGACGCCCCGCGACCCGCAGGCCGCGGGCCGGCCGCCGTCGGTGGCCATCATCGGCGCCGGGATCGCCGGCCTGGCCGCCGCGTACGCGCTGCGTGAGGCGGGCGTGCGGGTGACCGTCCTGGAAGGCTCGCCGCGGCTCGGCGGCAAGCTGGCCGTCAGCCCGGTCGGCGGTGTCGAGACCGACGCGGGCGCCGAGGCGCTGCTGGCCCGGCGGCCCGAGGGCATCGAGCTGATCACCAGCCTGGGCCTGGCCGGCGAGCTGCGCGAGCCCGGCACCACCACGGCCGGCATCTGGACCCGCGGCGCGGTGCGGCCGCTGCCCCGGCGCCAGTTCCTGGGCGTTCCGGCCGACCTGGATGAGCTGGCCGCGACGGAACTGCTGTCGCCGGCCGGGCTGGCCCGCGCCCGCCAGGACACCGAGCTGCCCGCCGCCCCGGATGCCGGCCCCGGGGCGCCGGACGTATCGGTCACCGAGGGAGTCGGCCGGCGGCTCGGCCCCGAGGTGGTGGACCGCCTGGTCGAGCCGCTGCTCGGCGGCGTCTACGCCGGGCGCTGCGAGGACCTGTCGTTTCAGGCCACGCTGGGCCCGCTGGCCGCCGCCGCGACCCGGTTCCGCTCGCTCAGCGCCGCCGCCGCGGCGCTGCTGCCCGCCGCCCCGGCGCCGGGCGGC
>DASUBV010000091.1:0-2101 GCA_035763085.1 Streptosporangiaceae bacterium
TCCTCCGCGACGCCCGTGGTCACGTGCTGGAGCCAGTGGTGCTCGACGCCGCCCAGGTGCCAGAGCATCCCGGCCACCGTCCAGCCGGACGGCACCAGCGGCACCTGCCAGGCTTCCTCGGGCAGCCCCGCGACGGTCTTCAGCACCGCGTCGCGCTGGACCTGCAGGAAGCGCAGAAGCATGCGCGATTCGTCGTCCTGATTGACACCGCTCACCGCGGGCGGTGTCATCACTGGAGTGGTCTCGGCATCCGCCATCGCCACCGCCTTTCGAGTTGGCCCGTCGGCCTTAAGCTTGTTATTTAACCTATGTTGCCTGGGACATCCTGAGTTGCTTGTGTTGTCCCGGCGTGTCGTGGTGACATGAGACGGCCACCGCTTGATGATCTTCGGGTTCCTACCACAGAATCTGAAGACCAAGGCGGTGGCCGTGGCTTTCATTATGTCCTGGCACGACGGCGAGGGTGAGGAAAGACCGGATGAGGCGCTGGGGCGGCTGGCGGGGTTCCGCCGTGAGCTGTACTGGTGCCTGGGGATGCGCCGCGATGCGCTGTTCGAGGCCTGCGACGCGCTGGCGTGCCGGCCGGAGCGGGTGCTGATGCTGGCGGAGCTGTGCCTGGAGCCGGAGTGCCGCCGCGGGCACGGTGGCCTCTACGACGCGCTGAACTGCGGGGAGGTCCGTTTCGCCCGGCTGCGGCGGGCACTGTCGTCCCTTCCGCTGCCCGTCTGGGACGACGGGCGGATCCGGCTGGCCTGCGACGTGAGCAACTGGCTGCGGCCGGACGCGGAGACCAGCCCGGAGCGGCTGTTCTGCCACTGCTACGCGCGCGGGAAGGGGAACGCGCAGCTGATCCCGGGCTGGCCGTACTCCTTCGTCGCGGCCCTGGAGCCGGGCCGGGCGTCGTGGGCGCTGCCGCTGGACGCGGTCCGGCTCGGCCCGGCCGATGATGCCACCGAGGTCACCGCCGCCCAGCTCCGCGACGTCGTGGCCCGGCTGGCCGCCGCCGGGCACTGGAAGCCGGGCGACCCGGACATCCTCGCGGTCTTCGACTCCGGCTACGACCTGACCCGGCTGGCCTGGCTGCTAGACGGCCTGCCGCTGGAGGTCGCCGGCCGGCTGCGCAGCGACCGGGTCATGTACTTCCCCGCCCCGCCGCGCGAGCCGGGCGCGACCGGGCGGCCGCCCCGGCACGGTGCCGCGCTCCGGCTCAGCGAGCCGCTGACCTGGCCGGCCCCGGACGCAGTGACCATCACCGAGACCAGCCGGTACGGTACCGCTGCCGCGATGGCCTGGGGACGGCTGCACCAGCGGCTCACCGCCCGCGCCGGCTGGGAGCACCACGAGGGCGAGCTGCCCGTCATCGAGGGCACCCTCATACGGCTCCAGGTCGCTCACCTGCCTGGCCAGCGTGATGCCGAGCCGCTGTGGCTGTGGTCGTCGCGCGCCGGCACGAGCGAACAGGAAGTGGACCGGACCTGGCAGGCGTTCCTGCGCCGCTTCGACATCGAGCACCTGTTCCGGTTCCTGAAGCAGCAGCTCGGCTGGACGCGCCCGAAGCTCCGGGACCCGGCCGCCGCCGACCGCTGGACCTGGCTCGTCATCGCCGCCTACGCCCAGCTCCACCTCGCCCGGACCCTCGCCGCCGACATCCGGCTGCCCTGGCAGCAGCCCTGCCCGCCTGGCCGCCTCACCCCAGCCCGGGTCCGCCGCGGGTTCCGGAACATCCGCCAGGCACTGCCCGTTCCCGCCAGCGCGCCGAAACCCGCCAGGCCCGGCCCCGGCCGCCCGCCCGGCTCGGGGAACCGCCGCCCCGCCACCCGCTATGACGTCGGCAAGACCGTCAAGCGCGAAGACCAGAACAAGAAGACCCAGCCGGCAGGCAGGTTAAACAACAAGCTAAGGCTGACGGGGCGCATGCCCGGCTCACTTCGCTTTTCGCGGTACGGCCGCCGGGCTTCGCCTGCGGGCTATCGCTTACCGGCGGGTAGTGTCAAGCTAGGTGAGTGCGGGCTGGCACGCCGCGAGGCTGCCCAGGCCAGCCCGCGCACCAGACCTCAAGAACCCGGGGGGTGAGGCGCATGACCGAGGGAACCGCGGGGCC
>DASUBV010000092.1:0-6513 GCA_035763085.1 Streptosporangiaceae bacterium
ACAGCCAGGTTCGACACCGACAGCAGTGGCGGGGCGCTGGTCAGTTCCGGCAGGGGCGCGGCGGACATGATCCCCATTGTGGCTTCTGATCAGGGTCGTTACCACTCCAGCCCCGCAGGTCATCGCCCTGAATCCGGGTCCGGCGGGCCGGCCGCCCCGCCGGTCTCCGCCCGCCCGGCGGCCAGGAACGCACGCTCGGCCGCGGTGTCGGCCAGCGCCAGGGCCGCCCGGTAGGCCGGCGCCGCCTCGGCAGCGCGGCCCTCGCGGCGCAGCAGGTCCGCCTTGGCCGCGTGCAGGTAGCGGTACCCGGACAGCCCGGCCTGCTGCTCCAGCGCGGCGATCTCGGCCAGCCCGGCGGCCGGCCCGGCCACCATCGCCAGCGCCACGGCCCGGTTCAGCGCGACCACCGGCGACGGCCAGGCCCGCAGCAGCTCGTCGTACAGGCCCAGCACCTCGGGCCAGTCGGTGTCGGCATAGCTGGGCGCCTCGGCGTGGACCGCCGCGATGGCTGCCTGCAGCGCGAACCGGCCCGGCCGCCCGCCGCGCAGCGCCCCGACGACCAGGCCGGTGCCCTCGTCGATGGCCGCCTGATCCCACCGCGAGCGGTCCTGCTCCGCCAGCAGGAGCAGCCGGCCGGCGGCGTCCTGCCGGGTGGCCCGCCGGGCGTGCGTCAGCAGCAGCAGCGCCAGCAGCCCGCGGGCCTCCCGCTCGTCGGGCATCAGCCCGGCCACCATCCGGGCCAGCCCGATGGCCCGCTGCGCCAGGTCATCACGGACCAGCCCGGCCCCGGCCGGGGCGGTGTGGCCGGTGGTGTAGAGCAGGTGGACCACCGTGAGCACCGCGTCCAGCCGGTCCGGCAGCTCATGCTCGGCCGGCACCCGGTAGGCGATCCGGGCGGCCGCGATCTTCTTCTTGGCCCGGGTGACCCGCGCCGCCATGGTCGCCTCCGAGACCAGGAACGCCCCGGCGATCTCGGCCGTCGTCAGCCCGCAGACCAGCCGCAGCGTCAGCGCCACCTGCGCTTCCCTGGCCAGCGCCGGGTGGCAGCAGGTGAACACCAGCCGCAGCCGGTCATCCCCGATCCCTGCGGCCTCGGCGGCCGCGGGCGATCGCGGCCGGGTGTCGGGCTCCGGCTCGATCAGCAGCGGCAGCTTGGCTCGTAGCGTCTTGTCCCGGCGCAGCGCGTCAAGCGCCTTGCGCCGGGCGGTGGTGGTCAGCCACGCCGCCGGGTTGTCCGGGACGCCCCGCTGCGACCAGGCATCCAGCGCGGCTACATAGGCATCCTGAACGCATTCCTCAGCCACATCCAGGTCGCGCGCGACTCTGGCCGTGGCGGCCAGCACGAACGCCCACTCGCGCCGGTGCGCCTCGGCCACGGCCGCGCCGGCCTCGGGCCGGACCGCAGGCGAGCCAGGGGCGGCTGGAGCCTGAGCCGGGCCCGGAGCCGGGGCAGCCGGCGAGCCAGCGGCCTGCTCGCCGCGCGCTCCGGCCGGCCCCCGGCCCGGATGCCCCGTCACCGGACTGGGCTAGCTGCCGGAGAAGACCATGATCGGCCGCACCTCGACGCCGCCGAAGCGCGCCGGGCACAGCCTGGCGATGTCCAGCGCCTGATCCAGGTCCGCGGCCTCGATCAGGTAGTAGCCGCCGAGGGCCTCCTTGGTCTCGGCGAACGGGCCGTCGGTCACGATGTCGCCGCGGATCGAGGTGGCGGTGGTCGTGGGCTGCAGAGCCTGGCCGCCCAGCAGCTTGCCGCCGCGCTCCTCCACTTGCCCGGCGAACCGGTTGTGCGCCTGCATGACCTCCTCAAAGACCTCCGGTGCCGCGTCCATGTAGCCGCGCTCGTTCTCGTAGATCAGGATCAGGTACTGCGCCATCACGGCCTCCTCAGCCAGTGGGTGTGCGGGTGTACGTCAGTCCCGACGAACGAGATCGGCCGGATCGACAGCGCCCCGCCGATTTTCTGCCCGGACCTGATCCGCCCCGCCCCTCAGCTGCCAGGCTCTCAGAAAAGCGCCCAGCAGGCAGCGGCAGGACCGGGGTGCCGGCTTCGCCGGCAACCTCGCCCGCCGCGCCCCGCTGCCGGCTCGTGCTAGCGGCCGGCGGCCCGCCGCTGCCGGCCCCCGCGCCCGTGCTGGTGACACTCACCCGTGGCGCGTGCCCGCCGGGCGCCCGCTGCCCCGCGGTCCGCGCGGCGCGGCACTAGCCACCTCCGCCAGGGCGGCCATCCCGCCGGAGGGAGTCCGGTGGGCTGATGGCAGGAAAGGAGGGATACCCGTCATTGCGGTCGCCGCAGCCCGGGCGCGACGATGACAGCATGGCTGCTCGCGAGGTGCTCATCGTCCTGTACGAGGGCGTGCAGAGCCTGGACGTGACCGGGCCGCTCGAGGTCTTCGACGGCGCCTCGGTGTACTGGAAGGGGCGCGGGCTGGGGCCGGCCTACCGGGTGACCACGGCCAGCCATGACGGCCGCCCGGTCACCACCTCCAGCGGGCTGCGGCTGATCCCGGACGGCGAGCTGCGGCCGCTGGCGCCGGGCTCGGTCGACACGGTGCTGGTGCCCGGCGGGAACGCGGGCCACCCCGACCCGGTCCTGACGGACTGGCTGCGGGCCAGCGCCGCCGCCGTGCGGCGGGTTGCCTCGGTCTGCACCGGGGCGTTCGTCCTGGCGGAGGCGGGGCTGCTGGCCGGGCGCCGGGTCACCACGCACTGGGCCTACGCCGCCGAGCTGGCGCGGCGCTACCCGGACGCGCGGGTCGACCCGGACCCGATCCACATCCGGGACGGCGCCATCGCCACGTCGGCCGGGGTCACCGCGGGCATCGACCTGGCGCTGGCCCTGGTCGAGGAGGATGTCGGCCACCGCGCCGCGCTGACGGTGGCCCGGCACCTGGTCGTGTACCTGCGGCGGCCCGGCGGCCAGGCGCAGTACAGCGCGCAGCTGCGCGCCCAGGCCGCCCGCCGCGAGCCACTGCGGGACGTGCAGCAGTGGATCAGCGAGCATCCCGCCGACGACCTGTCCGTGGAGCGGCTCGCGGCCAGGGCCGGCCTGTCACCCCGCCAGTTCGCCCGGGCCTTCACCGCGGAGACCGGGGTCACCCCCGGCCGGCATGTGGCCGCGACCCGCCTCGAGGCCGCCCGGCGGATGCTCGAGGCCGGGTCAGCCGGGATCGAGCAGGTCGCGCGGGCCTGCGGCTACGGGAACTGCGAGGCCATGCGCCGCGCCTTCATCCGCGCCCTCGGCGTGCCGCCCGCGAGTTACCGCGGCCGGTTCTGAACCGCACTCACTCACTCACTCCCCGCCCATCCGCTCACACCCAGGGAGCTTGCCGTCATGGACGTTGCCATCATGCTCTACGAGAACTTCACCGCGCTGGACGCGATCGGGCCCTATGAGGTGCTGAGCCGCCTGCCGGGCAGCCGGGTCACCTTTGTCGCGCAGCGGCCCGGCCCGGTCGCCGCCGATACCGGCATGCTCACCGTCCAGGCCGAGGCGGCCCTGGGCGACCTGCCCCGCCCCGACATCGTGCTGGTACCCGGCGGCCCTGGCCAGGCACCGCCGACGGACAGCGAGCCGGTGCTGGACTGGCTGCGGGCCGCGGACCCGGCGGCGACCTGGATGACCTCGGTGTGCACCGGATCACTGGTCCTGGCCGCCGCCGGGCTGCTGGCCGGGCGGCGGGCCACGTCGCACTGGCTGTCGCTGGAGACGCTCGCGGAGTACCAGGCCGAGCCGGTGATGCAGCGCGTGGTGACCGACGGCAAGTACATCACCTGCGCCGGGGTGTCGGCCGGCATCGACATGGCGCTGGAGCTGGCCGGCCGGATCGCCGGCACGGCCACCGCGCAGTCGATCCAGCTGATGATCGAGTACGACCCGCAGCCGCCTTTTGACGCGGGCTCGCCGCGTACGGCCCCCGCCGAGGTGGTCGAGCGGATGCGGATCCGCAGTCGCCGTGCCGCGGCCCAGAGCCAGGCACGGTAGCCGGCGGGACTGACCGGGGCGGGCTGGCCGGGGCGGGGCCGGCTCGCCCGTGCGCTAGTGCGGAACGGCCGGGCCGGGGCCGGCCGGGCCGGCGGCGGCCGCGCGCAGCGCCTTGACCCGCTCGGCCGGGTCGGCGGACCCGAAGACGGCCGACCCGGCGACGAACATGTCCGCCCCGGCCTCGGCGCAGCGGACGATGGTCTCATCAGTCACACCGCCGTCTACCTGCAGCCAGACCGAGCCGCCGGTGGCGGCGATCAGCTGGCGGGCACGGCGCAGCTTGGGCAGCACGAAGTCGAGGAACGGCTGGCCGCCGAAGCCGGGCTCGATGGTCATCAGCAGCAGCATGTCCATCTCGGGCAGCAGGTCGGCGTACGGCTCGACCGAGGTCGCCGGGTTGATGGCCAGCCCGGCGCGGGCACCGGCCGCCCGGATGGCGCGCAGCGTGCGGACCGGCGCCCTGGCCGCCTCGGCGTGGATCGTGACGTTGCGGGCGCCGGCCTCAGCGTACTGCGGCGCCCAGTGCTCCGGGTTCTCGATCATCAGGTGGCAGTCCAGCGGCAGCCGGGCATGCCTGAGCAGCGCCTCGACGACCGGCAGGCCGATGGTCAGGTTCGGCACGAAGTGGCCGTCCATGACATCGACATGCAGCCAGTCGGCGGTGCCGGCCACGGTCTCGGCCTCATCGGCCAGCCGCGCGAAATCAGAGGCCAGCAGGCTGGGTGCAATTTGTACGGTCATCTCAGGGGCGAGTGTAGGCGCCCGGCGGCCGCCGCGCCGGGCTGCCCCGCCGCCAGCGAGCGCGGCACTGCCACGGCGCCGGAGTCGCCGGAGCAGGCCCGGCGCGGGCCCGCGCGGCGCTAGCCTCGTGGCGGGCAGCGGCCGGGCAGTCACCGGGCCCAGAATGTCACCGCCCCCGGCTAGCGTTCGATGCTGTATTCGAATCCCGGACTGGCGAGGAGGCCGTCGCGTGACCACCGAGGCGCCGGAGAAGCTGCTCGATCGCGTGCGCAAGCTGCTGGCCAAGGCAGAGGACGAGTCGTGCACCCCGCCGGAGGCGGAGGCGCTGACGGCCAAGGCCGCCGAGCTGATGGCCAGGTACGGCATTGACCGGGCGCTGCTGGCCGCGACCCGGCCGGAAACCGACGCGGCGTCGAGCCGGATGGTCGGCATCGATAATCCGTGGGGGCGGGTGAAGGCGCATCTGCTGTGCGGGCTGGGCGCGGCGCTGCGCTGCCAGTGCATCATGCTGACCCCGCCGGCGGGCGGGCTGAAGATCCACCTGTTCGGCTATGAGTCGGATCTGGAGCGGACCGATGTGCTGTACACCTCGGTGCTGATCCAGATGTGGCACGGCCTGGCCGCGGCGCGGGTTCCTGAGCGCAGCCGCAGCCCGCGGGCGTGGCGGCGGTCGTGGCTGCTGGGGTTCGCGGCGGCGGTGACCGGCCGGGTCCGCGAGGCCGAGGAGCGGGCAGCCAGGCACGCCGGGCGGGACGCGCCGGCCGGCGAGGCATCCCGGGCGGCGCTCGTGCTGGCCGACCGGTCGGTGGTGATCCGGGCCGCGGTGCAGCGCGAGTACCCGGTGACCCGCACCGCGCGGATGACCTACTCCGGCTCGGGCTACGGCGCGGGCTACGCCCAGGGCCAGCGCGCCGACATCGGCACCCGCCGCGACAGCCGCGGCGGCCGGGCGCTGACCCGGGCGGGCGGGTAATCCGCCCGGGGCTGGCGGCGGCGATACCGCGGGCAGCTGGCAGGGGTGCTGGCGGCTGACTGCGGCGGCCGCGAGCGTTATCTGCCGGTCACCGCCCTCCGGGACACAGCCGGGATGACGGCGCTCGTACTCATGCGCGGTGTAATGCACGCGACCGCTGAGACGAATGGGGTTCATGGGCTTAGTCATGACCCGGCGCCGCCTCGTGACGGCGGCCGGGACGGCAGCCGCCGCGACCTTCGCCGCGGAGTTCCTCCCGGCCAACGTGCGCCGCGCCCTGGCGGCCGGGCCCCCGCGCGGATCCGGCAGCCTGCGCGACATCAAGCATGTCGTGATCCTCATGCAGGAGAACCGCTCGTTCGACCACTACTTCGGCACCCTGCCGGGGGTCCGCGGATTCGCTGACCCCGCCGCCATCCAGCAGGGCAACGGCAAGTCGATCTTCTACCAGAACGACACCCAGAACCCCGACGGCTACCTGCTCCCGTTCCGCCTGGACACCACGACCACCAGCGCCCAGGCGATCCCCTCGACCAGCCACGCCTGGACCGTGCAGCACTCGGCCTGGAACAACGGCGGCATGGACAACTGGCTGCCCGCGCACCTGGCCGCGGACGGCACGAACGGCCCGTTCACGATGGGCTACTACACCCGCGACGACATCCCGTTCCAGCATGCGCTGGCCGAGGCCTTCACGATCTGCGACAACTACCACTGCTCGGTGCTCGGCCCGACCTGGCCCAACCGGCTGTACCACATGAGCGCGTGGATCGACCCGGCCGGCACCAGCGGCGGCCCGATCATCAGCAACATCGAC
>DASUBV010000093.1:0-12299 GCA_035763085.1 Streptosporangiaceae bacterium
ACCCCGGCGAGCCGGCCCCCGGCTTCTAGCTCCTTCTAGCCCGCCGCGCGGCCCTGGTGCGTCGCTATCCCCCGTGCTTTGGCCGCCGTGCCAGCCTGCCACCGCGCCAGCCCGCAATCAGCCAGAGCGCCCGCGGAATCCAGGCAAAAGAGCGTTTCTGACGGCATGAGAGAGGGCGCGAAAGGCTCGCGGTATGAGCCCTCATTGACCGCGACGTCGTGCTATTGAACACCCAACGTCAGCAGTTAATTACGTTAAGTTAGCTGTCAGTGATTCGGCTGGGAACCTATGCGGCGGCCGACCGGGGCGCCGCTCAGGAAAGGGGAATCCATGTTCGGCAACGGCACCTTTGCCGCCCGCAGTCTGCTCACCGCCGGCCTGGCGGGGATCGTCATGCTCACCGGCGCGCCCGCGATGGCCGCGGCGCGCGCTCCGGCCGCCCACGGGACGCCCGCCGCGACCGGCTCGTTCAAGACCTGGAAGGCGGCCCAGCGCGCGGCCGGCTTCCGGCTGCACGCGCCGGGCAAGACCTTCGGCCTCACGCGCAGGCACCCGATCCTGGTGGGCAAGTGCCTGGCCGCCGGGCACCGGTCGAAGAAGGACGTGTACGCCGAGTGGGACGGCGCCAAGAAGGCCTTCGTCGCCCTTGACCAGACCAATGCCGGCACGCCGTGCAGCAACTTCGGTGCCGCCAAGTCGCTGGGCACCTGGAAGGTACGGGGCCACCGGGCGCACATGTACGGCTTCTGCGGCCGCACGGGCCTGCCCTCGTGCAAGTCCAAGAACATCACGCTGGTCCTGGCGTGGAAGGAAGGCACGCACTTCTACACCATGTACTCCAACAACGAATGGCGCCGGACGCTGGTCGCCGTCGCCCGCAGCCTGCACCGGGTCTAGGGCGAGCGCCGGGGCCAGCCGCGCGCTGGCCCCGGCACCACCCCGCGCTTACCCCCGCGCCCGGACCAGCCCCAGCACGTTCGCCAGCACCTGGTGCCCGGCGCGGCCCGACGCGGTCAGGATCGACTCCGGGTGGAACTGCACCGCCCACCGGCCCCGCTCGCTGTCCTCGATCGCCATCACCACGCCGTCCGCCGTCACCGCCGTCACCTCATACCGGCCCGGCACCTGCTCGGGGCGGGCGTGCAGCGAGTGGTACCGCGCGGCGCTGAACTCGCCCGGCAGCCCGGCCAGCAGCGACCCGCCGAGCACCCGGACCCGCCCCGGCTTGCCGTGCACCGGGGTGGCCAGCAGCCCGAGCGACCCGCCGCCATGCTCCACCATCGCCTGCAGCCCCAGGCACACCCCGAACGCCGGCAGCCCCCGCTCGTCCAGGACGGCGAGCAGCTTGTCGCAGCCGAAGTCCGACGGACGGCCCGGCCCCGGCGACAGCACCACCAGGTCCGGCGCGTAGCTGTCCAGCAGCGCCGGGTCAAAGCCCGCGCGCAGCGTCGTCACCTCGGCGCCGAGTTCGCGCAGGTAGCCGGCCAGGGTGTGCACGAACGAGTCCTCGTGGTCGACCAGCAGCACCCGCATCCCGGCTCCGGCCCGCCCCGCCACGCCCGGGCCGGCCGCGGGCACGGGCACCGGCGCCGGCTCGCGGCCCGCCTCGGCCAGCGTCTCCAGCAGCGCCCGCGCCTTGAGCCGGGTCTCGGCCTCCTCGGCCTCCGGGTCGGAGTCGAACAGCAGCGTCGCGCCGGCGCGGACCGCCGCGATCCCGTCCCTGATGTGCGCGGTGCGCAGCGTGAGGCCGGTATTCATGCCGCCGTCGAAGCCGATCATCCCCACCGCGCCGCCGTACCAGCGCCGCTGCTGCGCCTCGTGGTCCTCGATGAACTGCATGGCCCAGGCCTTCGGCGCCCCGGTCACGGTCACCGCCCACATGTGCGTCAGGAACGCGTCCAGGGCGTCGAATCCTGGCCGCAGCCGTCCCTCGATGTGGTCGACGGTGTGGATCAGCCGGCTGTACAGCTCGATCTGGCGGCGGCCGATCACCTTGATGCTGCCCGGCACGCAGATCCGCGACTTGTCGTTGCGGTCCACGTCCGTGCACATCGTCAGCTCGGACTCCTCCTTGGGCGAGGCGAGCAGTTCGCGGATCGCCTCGGCGTCACCCAGCGGGTCCGCGCCGCGGGCGATCGTCCCGGCGATCGGGCAGGTCTCCACCCGGTCGCCGGTCACCCGGACATACATCTCCGGCGACGCCCCGACCAGGTACTCCCCCCTGCCCAGGTGGAACAGGAACTCATACGGCGCCGGGTTGCGCTGCCGCAGCCGCTCGAAGAACGCGGCGGGCGACGCGCACCGCGCGTGGAACACGTGGCTGGGCACGACCTCGAACAGGTCCCCGCGCGCGAACCGCTCCCGCGCCTCCCGCACGACCTGCGCGTACGCGCCCGGCTGCGGGTCAGCCGGAAGGTCAGCAGCAGGACCGGGACGGCCCGGCTCAGCCTGGCCCGCGCCGCCGGCCTCGCCCCGCGCCAGCCCGCTGGTCGACCCCGCGGCCGTCTCGAACTCGTAGGAGTAGCAGATCGCCGTCTCGCGCTTGCGGTCCAGCACCCACACCCGGTCGGGCAGGTGCAGCACCAGGTCGCGCTGCGCCGGGTCGCGCCGGATGGCCGGCCGGACCGGCTCGAACTGGAAGGCCAGGTCGTAGCCGAACGCCCCGTACAGGCCCAGGTTCGGGTCGGGCCCGGCGAACTGCGCGATGATCTCGCGCAGGGCGGAGAAGACCGACGGCCGGCGGCTGCGCTGTTCCTCGGTGAACGTCCCGCCCGGGTCGGCCACCGTGACCTCGGCCGTGTCGTTACTGGTGCGCACGGTGCCGACCCTGGCCAGGGCCGCCTCGATCACCGGCAGCAGCACCTGCCCGCGGCGGCTGCGGGCCCGCGCGCAGATCGTCCGGCCGGCGGCGGTGATCTCAACGGGCGGGTCGACGTAGCCGAGGTGCCAGCGGCTGTACCGGCCGGGGTACTCCATGCCCGAGCTGAGCACGCCGCCGGGCACCGCCTCGACCTGGCGGGTGAGCTCATCGAGCTCGGCCGGGTCGAACCGCGCCGCGGTGCGGGTCACGGTGACGCCGCCGCCGGTCCGGTACGTCATCTGGTCCATGTGTGGCCTTTCCGGCCCGGCGCGGCAACCCGAAAAGCGACGGCCGCACCGGGCGGTCGCTTCGGGATCTGCTGGGAACGCGCGAAATCCTGGCACCGCCTAACGGCGGCGCCACCAGCCTGCGGAAACGAGCAGCTGAACGCGCATGGGGCGAGCCTACTACGGCCAGCTCAGCGGTGCGGGCCCAGCTCGCGCCGCCAGTACAGGGAGTACCGGTAGTGCAGGCCCCTGGTCAGGCTGTCGCCGACCCGGTAGACCGAGGTGCTGCCGTTGACCAGCTCCCAGCCGGCCTCGGCGTACTGGGCCATCTGGGCGTGCACTCGCTCGATGTCATCGTCGACCCACGACACGCGGTACTCCCACTGCGCTGCCATGCCGGTGTCCTTCCCGGGCGGAGCCCGTCTGTCCCGCGCCGGGCGGCACTGTCTGCCGCGCGCCGGCCGCCTACCCGGCCCGGCCCCGGTATTTGATCTATTCGTATATGGGAATGTATAGTGGCGGCCATGGCACGCGCGGCGACGACCACCGACATCTTCAACGCCGTGGCCGAGCCGCGGCGGCGGCAGATCCTGGACCTGCTGGCGGCCGGCGAGCGCCCGGTCCGCGAGCTGGTGGCGCTGCTCGGGCTGTCCCAGCCGCAGGTGTCCAAGCACCTGGGCGTGCTGCGCGCGGTCGGCGCGGTGCAGGCTCGCGAGGCGGGACGGCAGCATCTGTACCGGCTCAACGGCCCCGCGCTGAAGCCCATCCACGACTGGGTGGCCCGGTACGAGCGCACCTGGGCGGAGCGGCTCGCCGCGCTGGATGCCGTCCTGGCCGAGCTGCAGCACGAGGAAGGTGATCACCCTGGTGCCCGCTGACGCCCGCGTGACGTTTCCCGGCCCCGCCGAGATCCTGGTCACCCGGGAGCTGGACGCGCCGCCTGCGCTGGTGTTCCGGGCGTGGACCACGCCCGAGCTGGTCCGGCGCTGGTGGACGGCCGGCCGCGGCGAGGTCGTCAGCATCGAGATCGACCTGCGGCCCGGCGGCGCCTGGCGGTATGTCATGCGGGTGCCGGACGGGTCGCTGGTGGCCTTCCACGGCGAGTACCGCGAGATCGTGCCGGGCGAGCGGATCGTCAATACCGAGGTGTTCGAGCGCCGGCCGGGCATCGAGGCGCTGGTCACGGTGACCTTCGCCGCGGCGGCCGGCCGGACGCAGCTGGCCATCCTGACCCGCTACGACAACGAGGCCGACCGGGACGAGCATGCCCGGTACATGGAGGACGGGCTGACCGACGCGATGGACCTGCTGGAGCAGGTCGCGGGAGGTGATCGCTGATGCGCCCGGTCATCTACTCGATGAGCGTGTCGATGGACGGGTTCATCGCCGGGCCGGACGGCGACATCGGCTGGGCGGCGCCGGACCCGGCGCTGATGGCCTTCCACAACGAGCAGACCCGGCAGGTCGCCGTGCACGTGTGCGGCCGCGGCCTGTATCAGGACATGCTGCCCTGGGAGACCGGCTGGGCGGAGCAGGCCGGCCCGGGCGGGCTGGAGTTCGCGCGTGTCTGGCGGGCCATCCCGAAGGTGGTGTTCTCCGCCACGCTGGACCACGTCGAGGGCAACGCGCGGCTCGCGGCCGGCAGCCTCGCCGAGGAGATCGCCGGGGCCCGCGAGGGCGCCGGCGCGGTTCCCGGCGGGGTGGTCAGCGTCGGCGGCGCCGGGCTGGCGGCGCAGCTGATCCGGCAGGACCTGATCGATGAGTACCGGATGTTCCTCAACCCGGTGGTGCTGGGCGGCGGCACGCCGTTCTTCCCGCCGGACGCGCCGCGGCTGGACCTGGAGCTGGCCGAACTGCGCCAGTTCGGCGGCCGCGCGTACCTGAACTACCGCCGGGCCAGGTCCTCGCGCTGAGCCCGGGCGCCAGTTCCGCCGCAACGGCCAGGGCCCGCCCGTTGTTTTACGCAGCCCGAAATAGAGGCTGACGCCATTACGTAGAAAAAATCTTGATCCGCCGGTAAACCTTTTGAGTAGTCGCGCGTCACTAGCGGTTCAAGGCAGGACAGCGCGCCCCGGTATAGGTCGGTACCGCACCGCGCTGACGGCCTGCCATCACGGACCCACGAACGGAGGCCGCTAGTGGTCACTGAGCTCTGTGCCCGCCACGTCGGCGGTGTCGCTACGACGGTGAGCTCCTGCCGGAGCGCCATGACCTGGCCTGGCCCGGCTGCGGGCAGACCTGAGGATCGCAGGCCGGCGGCCGCCGCCGGGATGCGGACGCTGGCGATCACGCTCGGCCGGCTTCCAGGCGGGACATCGGTCACAGTCCGGGACGTAAACGGCCGGGAGTGGTCCATCACGCCCGCCCGCACCGCACCGGCAGCCGAACTGCGGAGGGCCGCGTAATGCCGGGCCGCGGCAGGGACCACGCGGCCCGCGCCCAGAAGGCGCACCGGGCCATGGAGTCATTTGACACCTTCTTCGAGACCTACTGGCCCTGCCTGGTCCATTTCCTCAAGACGCAAGCGAACAACAGCAGGTTCGCTGAGGACGTCGCCAATGAGGCCATGATCGTCGCCGCCGATAAGTGGGACGACCTGCTGACCTACGACCGGCCTGACCTCTGGCTCTTCAAGGTAGCCATCCGCATGCTGCGCCGGTCCGAGGCCAGGGCGCGGCGCGATGGCCTGCTCTATGAGGACGCGGGCACCTTCAGCGAGGACCTGCACGGCGAAGGGCTACGCGACGACTGGGTCGATGATCACATGGACCTGATCGCGGCGGTCCGCTCGCTTCCCCGTCGGCAGTGCGAGGTCATCGGCCTGCATTACCTCTGCGACTACTCGATCCCCGAGACGGCCCGGATGCTGGACACGAAGGTGGGCACGGTCAAGGCGCACCTGCACAACGGACTGGCCGCCCTGCGCCGGCACTACGGCGTCGTCTCGGTTCCTCCGCAGACCCAGGGGAGGATCCCGGCATGAGCCTGTCCAGGGCAGATCTGCGCGCAGCAGCTGACGACATCGATCAGATGTCCGGTACCGAAGTACAGCAGGCGCTCAGGCGGCTGAAGCAGCGGCGCAACGCCCGGTCACAGCTGGAAGTGCTTCAGCAGACCGAGCTAGCCTCCCTTGACCTGGAGCAGGCGGCCTACCAGCTTGCCAGCGAAGCTGAGGCCCAGGGCGATCTGCAGCGAGCCGCCCGATGGTACTCAGCAGCGGCCATCAACGACTTCACAGACGCGTCTCTCCGGCTGGCCAGGGTCCTCGATGCCATGGCCGAGAAGCTTCTGCACGACCAGGGCGGCACCCGGATGGCCCGGGAGGACGTCCTGGTGGCCGAGGCCTGCCACTGGTACGCCGAGGCGCTCGCCGCCGGCGAGACCGATGCAGAGGACTACCTCGACTCTCTGGTCGAGCGGCATCTCGGCAAGGGGCGCCGAGGCTCAGCCGCCAGCCGGGGTTCCCGCCCCGCACCAGGCGGCGCCCCGCAAGACCCGGGCGCCGGGCGACCGGGCGAGAGCTCTCCCGGTGCGCCATCCGCGCCCGGCCATGCCTGCCTTCAAGCTCCACCCGGCATGGCCGCTATGCCCGACAAGCACGCACGCCAGAGAGGAAGCCATGACACCCGGACGACAGCGCCTGGCGCCAGTTCCCGAGACCGCGGAGACTGACATCCCCGCATACTGCCCGGCCGGCTGCAGGGTCTGGTCGGGTGGCGGCATCCCGGTAGTCTCCCTGCCGGAAGAAGTCGATGTCGCTAATGTCCACCTGCTGCGCAGGGCACTTGACGCGGCTTGCCCCGGAGCAACGGTGATGGCCGTGGACATGACGAAAACGACTCTGTTCAGTGCCGCCGGCATGGGTGCCGTTGCCTCGGCCGCTAAGCGGCTGCACGGCGGCGGGGGCGAGCTGCTCCTGATCGTCGGGGACCCGCACGTTCGTCATGTCCTGGCGGCCGTCGGGTTCGACCGGCCGTTCCGCGTCTTCACCAGCCTGGCGGTGGCATTGGAGACCGTCCGCGAGTCACGGCAGGTGTATCAGCAGGCCGCCTAGCCTGCGACTTTGACGGCCACTCAGCGCGGCGGCCTCGTCAAGCACACCGAGGGGCGAGGCCGCCGCGGGCTTGAACCGTCATTGTCTGTCGGCGCGCTGACCCGGGAGGTAACGGCCGATGTTCTGGCATGACGCAGCGCGCCTCGCCATTCAGGCGGGCGTGCCGCTAGTCGCGGTCCGGGCACTCACCTGGCTCGTGGCACTGTTCGGCACCGACCGGCTGAGCAGGCGCGCGATGTTGCTGCTCCGCAGGAATCCGCCGGCGCTACCTGCGCGACAGGTCCTCGCGCTGAGCCCAGGCGCCGATGTCGCCGCCGTCGATGGCGACGGCCAGCAGGTCGGGGAACGCATCCGGGGTACACGCGAACGCCGGCACGCCCAGCTCGGCCAGGGCGGCCGCATTGTCCGCGTCGTAGGCCGGAGCCCCGTCGTCGGACAGCGCGAGCAGCGCGACAACCTGGACGCCGGCCGCGGTCATCGCCGCGACCCGGCTCAGCATCTGCTCCCGGACGCCGCCTTCGAGCAGGTCGGAGATGAGCACGAAGACCGAGTCCCGAAGCCGGGTGATCAGGGTCTGGCAGTAGGCGATGGCGCGGTTGATATCAGTGCCGCCGCCGAGTTGCACCCCGAACAGCGCGTCCACCGGGTCGGACAGTTTCTCGGTCAGGTCGGCTACCGCTGTGTCGAACACCACCAGCGAAGTCCGCACCGAGCGGATGGAGGCGAGCACCGCGCCGAACACCGAGGCGTAGACCACCGAGGAGGCCATCGAGCCGGACTGGTCGATGGCCAGGATGATGTCCCTGGCCACGATCTGCTGGCGGCGGCCGTAGCCGATCAGCCGCTCCGGGATGACCGTGCGGTGCTCGGGCTGGTAGCGGGACAGGTTGGCCGCGATGGTCTTGTTCCAGTCGATGTCGCGGGGCCGCGGGCGGCGGGTCCGGGCGGCCCGGCTGACGGCGCCGGTAACCGCGGACCGGGTGCGGGTGCGGATCCGCTTGTCGATCTCGGCGACGACGGCCCCGACGACCTGCCGCGCGGTCGCCTTGGTGGTCTCGGGCAGCACGCCATTCAGGCTGAGCAGCGTGCCAGCCAGGTGCACGTCCGGCTCGAGCGAGGCCAGCATCTCCGGTTCCAGCAGCAGCTCGTGCAGCCGCAGCCGGTCGATGGCGTCGCGCTGCAGGACCTGGACGACGCTGGAGGGGAAGTAGCTGCGGATGTCACCCAGCCAGCGGGCCACCGACGGGGCGGAGGCGCCCAGGCCGGCCGAGCGCTGCTGGCGGCCGCCGCGGCCGCGGCCCGCGCCGGGCCCGCCTTCATACAGGGCCGCCAGGGCGGCGTCGATGGCCTGGTCGCCCTGGCCCAGCGCCGGGCCGCCGCCCGGCTCGCCGAGCAGCAGCCGCCAGCGCCGCAGCCGCTCGGCCTCGCTGGCCTGGCCGGCGCCGGTCACCGGGCACCGCGCAGGATGGCCGCGACGGTCTGCAGCACGGCGGCGGCGCGCTGCTCGTCGGCTGGCTCCGCCGCGCGCACCGCGGGCGCCGCGGTGCTCAGGTGGCGCACGGCGGTGCCCAGGTTGGCCCGCTCCCCGGCGGAGAACCCGGCGAAGGTCCGGCGCAGCAGCGGCAGCACGTCCAGGAAGTCCTGGTCGGGCAGCCCGGCCACCCAGTCGTCGAGCACGGCCAGCAGGTCCCGGTCGTGCACCAGGAGCAGCCCGCTGCCAGCCAGGAAGCCCTCCGCCCAGGCTGCCTTGTCGGCCGCAGTCGGGCCGACCGACAGGTGCGCGGCGAACCGCCCGGCGGCCTCGTCCTGGCTCAGCGCCTGGCTGTCGACCAGGATGCGGGTGACCCGGCCGGCCAGCAGGCCGTGCAGGTCCCGGCGGCGCGCCAGGCCGGCCAGCACGGCCAGCCATCGATCCCGGCCGGTCTCCCCCGCCGTCTGCGCGTACAGGCCGACGGCCGCGTGCACGGCGTCCAGCCGGGCCCGCATGGCGGCCGCGGCGTCGTCGGCCAGGCTGCTGACCGCGGCCGGCAGCCCGGCGCAGATCCGGACGATCAGCGCGCCGGCCACCTCGGCCAGGGCGCCGGTGTCGGTGCCGCGGACATCGCCGTAGCGCAGCGCGCGCACCAGCGCGGGCAGCGCCGCCATCAGCCGGCCGACGTCCCGGTCCCGCGCCGCCTTCTCGCCCAGCGCGGCCAGTACCGCGGGCAGCGCGCCGGGCAGGTCCGCCAGCAGCACGCCCTCCACCGCCGCGGTGACGGCCGGCAGCTCGCTGGCCGTGACGGCCCCGTCGGTGACCCGCGCGGCGGCCGCCGCGGCCACGGTGGTGCCCCACTGCGCCGCGTCGATGATCGCGACGGCCAGCTCCGGGCGCCAGCGCAGCGCCCAGGTCTCCCGGAACGTCCCGGTGGACTGCACAGTGTCCTCCGTGGCGGTGCCCCAGTCGATGCCCAGGATGGCCAGCCGGTGCAGCAGCGCGGACCGGCCGCGGTCGGTGTCCTTGCGCAGGTCCAGGGTGAGGCTGCGCTCCAGCGGGTCGATCTTCAGCCGGAGCGTCCTGGCCTGCGCCCGCAGGTCAGCCTCCAGCGGGACCAGGCCGGCGTCGTCCGGCACGGCGCCCAGCCGCTCGCCGACCACCAGGTCGGCGGTCACGAACCCGGCCGCCACCTCGTCGCCGTGGCACAGCACGGCGCGGGTCGCCTCGCTGACCTCGGCCAGCCCGGCCAGCGGCCGGCCGCGCAGCGCGGCCAGCGCCTCAGCCAGCCGGACCGCCTCGATGACATCCGCCGGGGACGCCGGCAGGTCGCGGGCCCGCAGCACGCCGGCGACCTGAGTCAGCCACCGGGCGACCGGGTGATCCGGGGCGGTGAACAGGTGGTGGTACCAGCCGGGCGAGGTGATGCCCGCGCCGTAGCCGGACGCCGCGGCGAGCCGCGAGTGGGTCCACGGCACCCAGGTCAGCGCGGTCTTGCGGCGCCGGGCCCCGCGCAGCACGGCGGCGTCGGCGGATGCCGCCGGCAGCTTGCCGGACAGCGCGGGCGCGTGCCAGGCCCCGCAGACCACCGCGACCGTCCCGTCGGTCTGCTTCAGCGCCGCGCGCAGCACCTGGCGCATGTGCGCCTCGCGGCGGTCCTCGTCGCGCTGGCGGGCCGGCGGCCAGGGCGGCTGCCGGGTGCGCAGCTCGGTCATGGCCTCGGTCAGCGCCGCGAACGGCGGCTGGCCGTCCAGGCGGGACTCGATGACGTCGTCCCACCACCGCTCGGGGTCGTCATAGCCCGCCGCCCCGGCCAGCGCCGCGATCGGGTCCTCGCGCACGGCCTCGGCCTGGCCGGGATCGTCAGCGTCGTCCTCGTTATCGCTGTCCTCGTTATCGGTGCCCTCGCTGCCGCGGTCCTTGCTGGCGGTGTCCTCGCTCTCGGCTCCCTCGCTGCTGGCCTGGCGGGCGAGCACCATCGAAGCGGGCAGGTCGCAGAACCGGGCCGGGACGTCGTGGCCGGCCGCCCAGGCCAGCGCCTGCCACTCCGGGGAGAACACCGCGAACGGCCAGAACGCCGACAGGCGCGGCGCGTCCGCGGCGTAGGCCAGCAGCGCGACCGGCGGGCGCATGGCCGGGTCGGCGACCAGCGCCGGGTCCGCGTCGGCCGGCCCCTCGATGAGGATGACGGCCGGCTTGACCCGGTCCAGCTCGGCCAGCACCGACCGGGCCGAGCCGGGCCCGTGATGCCGGATGCCCAGGACTGCCACCCGCCCGGCGGCTGTCATCCGCTGACCTCGCGGCAGGCCCGGTAGAAGTCGGCCCAGTCGCGCCGCTCGCGGACGACCGCCTCCAGGTACTCGGTCCAGACCGTGGCGTCGGTCACCGGGTCCTTCACGATGGCGCCGACGATGCCGGCCGCCACGTCCGCGGGGCGCAGCACGCCGTCGCCGAAATGCGCGGCCAGCGCCATGCCGCCGGTGATCACCGAGATCGCCTCGGCCGGCGACATCGTCGCCGACGGCGACTTGAGCTTGACCCGGCCGTCGGTGGTCGCCCCGGACCGCAGCTCGCGGAACACCGTGACCACCCGGCGGATCTCCTCCAGCGCCGACGGCACCTCGGGCAGCGCCAGCGCCCGGCCGAGGTCGGCCACCCGGCGCACGACGATGTCCACCTCCTCCTGCTCGGTGGCCGGCAGCGGCAGCACGACGGTATTGAACCGGCGGCGCAGCGCCGAGGACAGCTCGTTGATGCCGCGGTCCCGGTCGTTGTCCGTCGCGATGACGTTGAAGCCCCGCGCCGCCTGCACCTCGGTGCCCAGCTCCGGCACCGGCAGCGTCTTCTCCGACAGGATGGTGATCAGCGCGTCCTGGACGTCGGACGGGATCCGGGTCAGCTCCTCGATCCGGGCGAGGGTCCCGGCCGCCATCGCGGTCATCACCGGCGAGCGGACCAGCGCGGCCAGGCTCGGGCCCTCGGCCAGCAGCCGGGCGTAGTTCCAGCCGTAGCGCAGCGCCTCCTCGGGCGTGCCGGCCGTGCCCTGGACGACGAGCGTGCTGTCGCCGGAGATCGCCGCGGCGAGGTGCTCGGACATCCAGGTCTTGGCCGTGCCGGGGACGCCGAGCAGCAGCAGCGCCCGGTCGGTGGCCAGCGTGGCCACGGCGAGCTCCACGAGCCGGCGGCGGCCGACGTACTTCGGCGTGATGGCGGTCCCGTCGGCCTCGCCGCCGAGGATGTACGTGGTCACCGCCCACGGGCTGAGCCGCCAGCGCGGCGGGCGCGGGCGGTCGTCGGCGCGCTCCAGCGCCGCGAGCTCGGCCGCGTAGGCCTGCTCGGCGTGGGGTCGCAGGAGTTCCGTCTGCGCGGTCACGACAGCTCGCGCAGCATGGCAGCCCGGGTCGCCAGGACGTCGCACAGCCGGACGATCGGCGCGCCGCCGGCCTCGATCAGCGCCTCGCACTCCGGCAGGACCGAGGGATCGAGCGCGTAGCCCAGCCAGGAGGGCGGGCGGTGCGCGGCGAGTTGCGCCACCACCGCGCGCGACAGCTCTGCGCCCCACGGCCCGGGCACCGCGGCGAGCCGGTCGAGCGGCAGCGTCGCGGCGAGCCGCTCGCGCTCCTCCTGCGGCAGGACGGCGAGCAGCGCCGGGTCGCGCGGCCACAGCACGCGCGCCCACTCCGCGTC
>DASUBV010000094.1:0-42506 GCA_035763085.1 Streptosporangiaceae bacterium
ATGACCGTGTGGGCGCACCACATGTTCACCACCGGCGCAGTGCTGCTGCCGTTCTTCTCGTTCATGAGCCTGCTCATCGCGATCCCGACCGGAATCAAGTTCTTCAACTGGGCAGGCACCATGTGGCGCGGGCAGCTGACCTTCGAGCCGCCGATGCTCTACTCCATCGGGTTCCTCGTCACCTTCCTGTTCGGCGGCATCACCGGCGTCATCCTGGCTTCCCCGCCGATGAACTTCGCGGTCTCCGACTCTTACTTCGTGGTCGCGCACTTCCACTACGTGCTGGCCGGAACAGTCCTGTTCGCCACGTTCGCCGGGTTCTACTTCTGGTGGCCGAAGATGACCGGCAAGATGCTCAACAGCCGGCTGGGCAAGGTCCAGTTCTGGCTGCTGTTCATCGGCTTCCACATGACGTTCCTGGTACAGCACTGGACGGGCGTCCAGGGCCAGGTGCGGCGCACCGCGAACTACCCGCTGCTGCCGGGGGACGTCACCACGCTGAACATCATTTCCTCGGTCGGCTCGTGGATCCTGGCGCTGTCCGTCCTGCTGTTCATGTGGAACGTCTACGTGACGTCGCGGTTCGGCAAGCGGGTTACAGAGGACGACCCGTGGGGCTTCTGCTCGTCCCTGGAGTGGGCGACCTCCTGCCCGCCGCCACGGCACAACTTCTACCGCATCCCGCGCATCCGCTCCGAGCGCCCGGCGTTCGAGTTGCACTACCCGCGCATCAAGACCGGCAGCGCGTCCCGCGGGATCGAGCAGGCCCTCCCGGAACCAGTCAGCAACGAGTCCGCTCGCAAATGAGGCCAGTCAAGGAAGCCTCCCAACGGCCGAGCCCGCAGGGACACGCTTGCCCGGCGGGGTTCACCACGAGAACTGGCGGGATCTGCCCGGCTCACCGGGGCAGGCCTGATTTAAACTAGAATCATAGTAAAAACTATCTGCGGAAAGGGGCGGCTTTGGCCTACGTCATCGGCGAGCCGTGCGTCGACGTCATGGACCGGGCTTGCGTGGACGAGTGCCCGGTCGACTGCATCTACGAGGGGGCCCGATCTCTCTACATCCATCCGGACGAGTGCGTGGACTGCGGCGCCTGCGAGCCCGTGTGCCCGGTGGAGGCGATTTACTACGAAGACGACCTGCCGGAGAGCCTGCAGCCGTACCAGGACGACAACGCGCGGTTCTTCGCCGAACCGCTGCCCGGGCGGGACCGGCCGCTCGGTTCCCCCGGCGGCGCGGCCAAGTTGGGCGCCGTCGGCGCCGACACCGAACTGGTTGCCGGCCGCCCAGAGCGCCGGACGGCGCACTGAGATCCCGGCTGCTGGCTCATGGCCGTGATCTTGTGAACGGCAGCAACCCCTGCGGCGCTGCGCGACGGGCTGGCGGGCGACTGGGGCGGGCCCTGAGGACGCGGGGGCCGGCATCGTCCGGGGTCTGCGCCGGGGAACCGCGCATCCGGTTCCGCGATGCGGTCCCGGTCCGGCGCGACCTGCGCCGCCGGTTCCGGCGGGCGGCCCGGGCCGCGATGGGCGAGCGGAAGGCCGAGATGACAGCCGTGCTTCGGACGGCGTTTGTTCTGGCTGGGGTTCACCTCCGCCGGTCACGCTGTGCCGGTGGCGGTACTGGCGGGCGTCGCGCCCGTTCCCCCGGGCAGCCCGGAAAGCTGCCCCGGGTAGCTCAGGCCGCGCGTCTCGCGCCGGGATCCACCCACCCTTCCCATTTTGGGATGACATTGACGAGGAAAGCCGGACGACCCGCCGTCCGGCAACCGCATGACCGGTCTGAACACAGGAGGCAAGCCGATGGCCACGTTTGACGCGCGCCCGATCATCGCCGCCGGCGGCGAGCCGTTCAACGACATCATGGCGGCCGTAGCCGCCCTGGGACAGGACGAGGAACTCGTGGTGCTCGCCCCGTTCGATCCCGTCCCGCTCAGGGGAGTCCTCGGCGCGCAGGGGTTCGCCTGCGACGCGGCCAGCCTCGGCGACGACGGCTGGCGGGTCACGTTCCGCCGCCCGTCGTGAGCGGTGCCGCCCTGGGCGGGGGTGCAGGAGAGCAATGCCACACTATTTTAACGAGAAATATTGTTAAAATGGTGGAGTGCCTGGCGGCCTCGCTGGCCTACCGGACAAGACTCCGTGTCGGCGAGGTCCTGCCGGGCGGCCCTGGCGCGGCCATGGGACCTCGTGCACGCATCGCGCGGCAGAGGCGCCGGCCCGCGCAACGGCCTCAGCGGAGACAGCGCGGCCCGCCCGCATGCGGGCTGTCGGCAGATTGGAGAGGCTCGTTGAAGAACACCGGCGACGCGGGCCGGGGGCGCCTGGACCTGCCTTCCCTGCTTGGCGGCCAGCCAGGCCCGGACACGCTGCGGGACCTGCTCCGCGACGTCATCGACCCGGAGATCGGCATCAACATCGTCGACCTCGGCCTGCTCTACGACACCCGGCTGGCCAGCGACGGGACGGCCGCGATCAGGATGACCCTGACCACGCCGGGCTGCCCGCTGGGCGGCTACCTGACCGACGCCATCCACGACACCCTGCAGGACGTGCCGGGCGTGACCGGCGTCGACGTGCAGATCGTCTGGGATCCGCCGTGGAACCCGGATGAGATGATGAGCGACTGGGCCAAGGACCTCCTCGGGTGGACCCGGTGAACGGCCCGCGCGCCGCGCTGGCCGCGCCGGGCAGGCGCCGCAGGCCGCCCTGGGTGCCACCGCTTATCGCCGCCGCTGTCGTCATGCTCTTCGCCGGGTTGTGGGAAGGGCTGTTCTACCTGGGGCTGCCAGTCCCGGCGGGCGGCGCGACCTTGAGCCAGGACCACGGCGAGCTCATGGTTCTCGGGTTCCTCGGGACGCTGATCGCCCTGGAGCGCGCGGTGGCGCTGGGCAGCACCTGGGGGTACCTGGCGCCAGTAGCGGCCGGCGCGGGCGGGATCGCGATCGTCATCGGGGCCCCGGGCAAAGTCGGCGAGGCGCTCATCGGCTGCGGCGGGGTCATGCTCGTCGCGATATTCGCGGCGATTGTCCGGATCCAGCCGTCGCTGCACAACGTCGTGCTCACATCGGCCGCCGTCTGCTGGGTCGTCGCGGCCGGGCTGTGGCTGGCGGGCTGGGACATCTCCAGGTTCCTGCCCTGGCTGGTCGGCTTCCTGGTACTCACGATCACCGGCGAGCGGCTTGAACTGTCGCGCATGACAGGTACCTCCCGTCGCAGGCGGATGCTGTTCGCCGCGGCGGCCGGGCTGTTCGCCGCCGGCCTGCTCGCCTCCCTGGCCGCGGGCCCGGCCCCAGCCACACCGGGCGGGCCTGTCCCGGCCGGGGTCCGCGTCACCGGTGCGGGCCTGATCGCGCTGGCCCTCTGGCTGGCCCGCTACGACGTCGCGCGCCGGACCATCAGGGGGCACGGCGTCACCCGGTACATGGCCGCCGCGCTGCTCACCGGCTACGCATGGCTGGCCGTCGCGGGCGGGCTGTGGGCCGGGGTAGGGAAGATGGCCGACAGCGGCGCCTATGACCCCGGCGCCTACGACGCAGAACTGCACGCCATCTTCCTCGGCTTCGTCATGTCGATGATCTTCGCGCACGCCCCGGTGATCGTGCCGTCCGTCCTCGGCCGGCCGCTGCCGTTCCGCGGCTACCTGTACGTCCCGCTCGCGCTGCTGCACGTCTCGCTGATCCTGCGGCTGGCAGGCGGCGACTGGGCGGGCAGCACCGTCGCCTGGCAGTGGGGCGGCTCGCTCAACGAGATAGCCGTCCTGCTGTTCCTGGCCATGGCGGCGGCGCTGGTGATCACCTCCGGGCGCCCTGCGCGCCGCCCCCGCCAAACGCGGCGGCGGGCAGCGGGCGCACCGGGGAACGCAGCCGGCCCCGCACAGGACCCGGACGTGCCGGCCGACGGCCACGCGCAGGGTCTCCCGCGGTGAGCGGAGACCTTCCCTCCGGCGGCGCCGGGCCCGGGCGGACTGCGGTCGGCCCGGCGTCGCCGCGGCCGCATGCGGTGGCCGCCGTGGTGCCCGCCCCCAGCGTGCCGCTGAGCTTCCTCGCCGCGGCCGCCGCCGGGCTGGCCGGCTGCGGGCTGGCCCTGGCCTGGGCAGCCGGGCCCGGCGCGGCGGACCCGACCGCCGACCCCGTGGTCGCCGCCGCGCACCTCGGGGTGCTGGCGACCTTGTCGACGGGCGTACTGGGCGCCCTGCACCACCTGACCCCGGTTGTCACCCACCGGCCGCTGCGGTCGGAGCGCCTGGCCCGCGCGACGTTCCTGGCCTGGCTGGCCGCGTCCTGGATGCTGCCGCTCGGCGTCGCGGCCGGGCAAGAAGGCGTCGTCGAGGCCGGCGGCGCGCTCGCTGCGGCCGCGGTCAGCCTGGTGACAGCCAACCTGTGGCCGCCGCTGTCGGTGCGCGGCAAGGGCATGCCCGTCGCCGGGCTGCGCCTGGCCGTCGCCGGCCTGGTCGTGACGGCGTGCTACGGCGCCGCCTATGTGGCGGACCGGCGGGCCGGCTGGTTCGGCCTGACCGGGCACGTCGTGCTGGCACACGCCGTGGTCGGCCTGTTCGGGTGGCTGGGCCTGGCCTACCTGACCCTGGCCGGGACGCTGTGGCCGATGTTCTTCCTCGCGAACGTCCCCGCCCGAGGCCGGCTGGGCGCCGTGGCCGT
The DNA here is from genome assembly GCA_035763085.1 of Streptosporangiaceae bacterium. GTDB lineage: Bacteria > Actinomycetota > Actinomycetes > Streptosporangiales > Streptosporangiaceae > DASUBV01. The sequence continues at coordinate 4,658 of DASUBV010000094.1, forward strand.
CTGGGGCGCCGGAGCCGGGGTGGCGCTGCTGTCGCCGGGCCTGCTGCTTCAGGCCGCCTGGCTGGGCTGGCCCGGCGTCGCGCTGCTCGGCGCTGGCCTGGCCGCGCACCTGGCGATGCTGGCCGCGCACCTGCGGCAAGGCCGGCGCCGTCCCGGCCTGTTCACGGTATTCGTGCTCACCTCGGCCGCCTGGCTGCTGGCCGGAACCGGGCTGGCCCTGGCGGCCGACCTTGTCCAGGCCCGGCGCTCGGCCCTGGCCGCGGCTGCGGTAACGGCCCTGGCCGGCTGGCTGCTTGAGGCGCTGGCCGGGCACGCGCTGCACGTGGTGCCGCTGATCGCCTGGCCGGCTCTCAGCAGCCGCACGGCGGCCGGCGGCCGTCCGGACCGCCCCGGCGGCCCGGGCCTGCACGTACCCGGCCTCGCCGTCCTGGCCTACGCGGCCCTCACCGCCGGAATCGCCGCGACCGCCGCGGGGTTCGCGGGCTCACAGCCGGCCCCCGTCGCCGCGGGCGGCTGGCTGCTTGTCCTCGCGGCCATCGCGGCGGCAGCCAGCCTGTCGGCCAGGCCGCTGCGGCTGCTCTGGCAGCCGGAGCCCGGATCAGCCGAGATCGCCAGCAGGCGGCCGCCTCAGGTACCGGCGCCCGCAGGCGGGGAAAGGGCAGTAAACATGGACCGGCCAGAACAAGAAGAGCATTACCGGCAGCCGGAAGGCGCGCCAGGCCACCGGGCCGCGAGCGCACACGCGGGACATGCAGAGACCGGAGGGAACAGACCCGGCATGGGCGTGTCCGGCCGCGCGGACGGCTGGGTGCGTGTCTGCCCCCTGGGCAAGCTACGGGAGGACCAGCCGCTGCGCGCGGACATCGGCCAGTGCCCGGTATGCGTGGTCCGCAGCAACGGGACCGTGTATGCGCTCCGCGACGAGTGCACCCACGAGGCCGTGCCGCTGTCTGACGGCGAGGTGGCCGGCGGCGCCATCGAGTGCTGGAAGCACGGCTCCCGCTTCGACCTGGCAACGGGCCGGGCACTCAACCGCCCGGCCACCAAGCCGGTTGACGTCTACCCCGTCCGGATCGACGGGGACGACGTACTCGTACGCCTCGACGCCGGGAATGGCCTTCCCTAGGCAATGCGGGCCCGGACCCGTGCGGTGAGCCTGCGGTTACCGGGGTGTCGGCGGCCGCGCGTCAGCCGGCCAGGAGCACGCCGAGGAACAGCGCGGCCAGGGCGCTGATGCCGGTCAGCGCGCCGAAGACCGCCAGGCCCGTCGTGCTGCGCGACCGTGCGTGCAGCGCCGCGGTGAGGCCGGAGATGGCGACTACCGTGAGCTTGACGATGAGGGTGGTCTGGTAGCCGGGATCGCCGCTGATGTCGCCGCGGACGGCGATGATGTTCCACACGCCGGTGACGATGAGCACCGTGAAGGCGGCCCAGGCCACCTGGTTGAAGCGGCTGGCAGCCGCCCGTGGCACCTCGGCGCCGAACCGGCGCAGCGCCGGGACCAGGGCCGCCAGGACCAGCTGGCCGCCTACTCAGATGGTGGCCGCGAGCACGTGCAGGAACAGCCGGACAGTGTCCCAGCTGACGGCAAGCATCGTCCGTGTCTCCCCGTTTCCTCGTCACTTCACGGCAGGCGGTGCGGTCACCACCGGGCAGGCGTCTCATCTGGCCCGGGCACATCGGGGTCGAGGAGCATCACCTCGACGCTGCCGCCTGCCGGGACGCCGTCACCGTCGGGCAGCAGGGCGAGGGCATTGGCCTGGGCCATCGCCCGGAGCATGTGCGAGTGCTGGCCGCCGGCCGATCGCACGAGCAGGTCCCCGCGCGGCCCGGTCCGGGCGGCCACCCGCACCAGGTGCAGGCCGGGGCCGGGGCGGCGGGGCAGGCCGGTTTCCGCGGTCGCGGTGAACCGGGGCCGGTCGAGCACCGTGCAGCCGGCCAGGCGGCGCAGCGCCGGCCTGACGTACAGCTCGTAGGTGACCAGCGCGGCGACCGGGTTGCCGGGCAGCCCGAACGCGGGGACGCTGCGTGCCCCGAGCCTGGCGGCGGCGACGTGCTTGCCCGGCTTCACGGCGACCTGCAGCCAGCGCATCGTCGCGCCGCCGGCCTGGCCGAGGGCGGCCTTCAGCACGTCATGGTCCCCGACGCTCACACCGCCGGTGGCCACGATCGCGTCGCACCTGGCCGCGCCCGCCGTGAGCAGGCCCGCCAGGGCGTCCCGGTCGTCGGCGCCGGCCCCGAGGTCGATCACGGGGAAGCCGTCGGCCCGGAGCTGGGCCAGCAGCGCCGGGCGGTTGACGTCGCGGATCTTCCCGGCCCCCAGGGCGTCACCCGGCCGGGCGAGTTCGCTGCCGGTGGACAGCACCCCCACCACCGGGCGCGGGCGGACGACCACCGGCCCGGTGCCGAGGCTCGCGAGGACCCCGACGTGGGCGGCCCGCAGCGGCGTTCCCGCCGGGAACACGACGCTGCCCGCGGCGACGTCCTCACCGGGCAGGCGGACGTTGGTCCCGGGGCTGAGCGTCTCCTTGATAAGCACCGTTGACCCGTCGTCATCGGCCAGCACTCGTTCGAGCGGGCATACCGCGTCGGCGCCGGGCGGCAGGGGCGCGCCGGTCATGATCCGCACCGCCCCGCCGGGAGGCAGGCCCGGCCCCGGGCCGTCGCCTGCCGCCACGGTCCCGGTCACGCGCAGGCGGACGGGGATCGCGGTGACGTCGGCGGCCCTGACGGCGTAGCCGTCCATCGCGGAATTGGCGAAGCGGGGGACCGCCTCGCGGGCCAGCACGGTCTCGGCCAGCACGTGACCGCACGCCTCCTCGGCGGCGACGCGGAGCGGCGGCAGCGGCGTGATGCCGACCAGCAGCAGCCGGCGGGCCTCGGCGACGGAGATCACATCCGGCTGCCGTGCGCAGGGGCGGCCTCCCAGCCCTGCCTGTCGATCGCGGCGCGGGCACGGTCGATCCGCACGCAGTGCCCGCCGTGGACCGCGATCACCACCTCCGGCGGCACCTGCACCAGGCAGGCGTCAGCGTGCTTGCGGCCGACGATGAACCCGGGCCGCCCGTCCCCGCCCGGCTGCACGCCCTCGACCACGGCCCAGCCGGTGAAATCGCTGGTGCACAGGTCCATCCCCGGCGCGATAGCCGCCAGCAGGCTCTGCGCGCCGTCGTAGGTCACGCCCCCGGCACCCGGGTCTTCCTTCTCGCTGCTGCACATGCCGCGCGGTCCTTTCCGCCCGCGGGGTTACCCGCGGTTGTTTCCCTGTCCCGGGGCCGGCGACTCCGGCCCGGTGCCTTCCGTCGGTCCGCCGGCGGTACGCTGCACGGTGAGCCGGCAGCCGCCCCCGAACGGGTCCCTCGGCGTGAGCCGTTCCACCTGAAGCCGGCCGAGTCCCTCGGCAAGCCCTTCGGCGAGGCCGAGGTGCAGCTGGCAGACCGTGCCCGGATCCGCCGCCGCCACCTTGGCGAACGGGCAGCGCCCGAGCGTGAACTCCAGCCGGCGCCCCCGCCCGGCGCGGGCCGGGCGGAAGCCGCGGCGTGACAGCTCCTGCTCCATCAGGTCGGCGGGGTCACCCGGGCCGGAGATCTCAGCGGCCCGCCGGTGCCCGTCCTGGCGGCCCGCCTGCCGCGGTTCCTGCCCGCGTCGGATGGCCGCCGACAGCAGGCCCGCCAGCCACGCGTACGAACCCGGGACGTCCCACCGCTCGGCCACCTCGGGATGCTGACGGTACAGCAGGCGCGGCCGGCCCGGCCGGTCCCGCTGCTCCGTCTCCTCGGTCACCAGCCCGGCGTCCTTCAGCACCGCCAGGTGCTGCCGCACGGCGTTGTGGTTGAGCCGGACGTGCGCGGTCAGCTCATCGACGCCGACCGGCCCGTCCGCCTCCACGATGTAGCGGAACAGGCGGTAGCGCGTCGCGTCCCCCAGCGCCCTGGCCTCAAGCTGAAGGTCGGCGGGCATGGCCACCTCCTGTCCCGGAATATTGTTCAGCTCCATACTAGAAAAACACCGACGGTATCAGGTGCCCCTGTCAGGTAGCCGGCCGTTCCCGCTGCGGGGTGGTTGAGGTGGTGGCCGGGCATCTCGTACGGGCCAGGGGCGGGCGGCCATGCGCTGCGGCAGCGGCGGGCCGCAACAGCCAGCGTGAAGGAGCCACCCGCTTGCCGTGCCTGCCGCTTGTCCTCTGAGGGACGTCAGCCTCCTGCTGGTGAATATATCTAGTGCAAGGCGGAAAATTAGCCCGGTCAGCCTTTGGTCTCTCGTGAAGGCCGATGAGTCAGGAGATCAGGCGCCTGCCGAGCGGGCGGAGTCGGCACCGCCGTCCTGGTGCTTGACGAGGTCGTCAAGGACCGCCGCGAGCTCGCGCAGCTGCTCAAGGTGAGGCCGGGTCAGCTCCCGCATGGTGCGGTCACCTGCTGCCGTCAGGCGGACCCGGGTGACCCGGCCGTCGTCCGGGTCTGGTAGCCGTTCCACCAGTCCGGCGGCCTCGGCGCGGTCAACAAGCTCGACCGTGCTGTGGGGGCGCAGCAGCAGGTGGTCCGCGAGGTCGCCGATCGTGGGCGGCTGGCCGCGCCGCTGGCCCTTGATCGCGACGAGCAGCTGGTGCTGGGCGGGCGTCAGCCCCGCCGCCTGCGCCTGCTCTTCGCTCCACCGCTGGAAGCGGCGCAAGGCGACACGGAATTCCAGCAGCCTCTCGTAGTCTCGCTGCGCGAGCCGGGTCACCGCCATCGTCTGGCCCTCGTTGAAAGTGCGAGCCTGCCCTTGCGAAAATGCAGACGACGGCCCGCCCGGGATCGTGCCGGGCGGCTGCCGTCACCGCACATTAGCATGGCCGGCACAGGCGGCCCGGCAGGCTGCGAGGGCGGCCGGCAAGTCATCCCAGGCAGGGACGAGCGCCAGCGGGCCGCGGCCGTGCAGGAGGTAGTACCTGCCGATTGAGCCCGGCAGGTGGGCGGCGCTGGTGCTGGGCGCGCCCAGTACCAGCAGGCCGGTGTCGCTTGCCTGGCTCACCAGGGCCTGCCCAGGCGCTCCCTGCAGGGCAGCGCAGGCGATACGCGGCGGGTAATGCTGCTGGGACAGGACCTGGGCCAGTGCCTTTTCCACGAGTCGGGCAGCGGCCTGCACGGGGTGGTCGGCCCTGCAGGCCCCCGGGTGGGCGGTTCCCTCCCAGGCTGAGACGATGCGCAGCCCCGCCTGGTAGCGCAGCGCCTCGGCAGCCGCCCACAGCAGGGCCGCCGCCGAGGCGGCCGACCCGTCCACGCCGACTACCACGCGGGTCACCGGAGCCGCGGAAGCGCGCAGGAGCGTCACTGGATCTCCCCAGCCATGCTGGCCTGGTGCGTTACTCAATCCCTGATCCTTTCGCCGTTGCCTTGCGGAATCGTCCGGCTGAACGGGCGTTCCCCGTGCCCGCCCGGCTGCACCGGGCCTCGCGGGCCTGGCGACATGCGCAGGTGCCTGTCTGGCGCACGCGGCTCCCGGCAGCGCGCACCCTTTCCCGCTGCCGACGCGGCTGAGGACCAGGGCCGTGACGACCAGCGCGATGGATACCGCCAGCCAGAGCAGTACCGCCGCCAGGCCTAGGGGCATGGCGGGCCCGCCGTGGTGCCCGGGCATAACGGACGGCGGGCGCCGCCGTCCGCGCCGAGGGGAAGCGCCCTTGATCTGTTCCAGCACGGGCAGTTCCTCGCCTGCCGTCAGCCGGGTGAACGTCGCGAGCAGCAAGACCAGCCCGGGAGCGGAGCCGGCGATCTCGTCTTCGATCGAGTCCAGTTCCTGCTGCTCACGCGCGCTGAGGCTCACGGCCGGCACCTCCCTGACCCGCCTGGAACCTTCATGCACGCCCGCGAGCGTCACTGACGCCCCGCCGTCGGCATCATGCCAGGCCTAAGTTATTTATATCGTAGCACGAACTATTTGAGGCAGGTACGATGACAAGAAAAATATCGTGTTCCGATATATATGCTGATTCGGAGGCGTGGATAATGCTTCGGTCTTCGCGATGAGCTGACTTGCTGCGGCGGGGCCGTAGCCGAAAGTTCCGCAGCTGTCTCCCGGGCGAAGGGACTCACGGGAAGCCGTGGCGTGCTCGCTGCGGACCGCCGTGTCTCCGGGCCGGTATCCCAGTGCGGGCCGGGCGAAGATAAACGGCGCAGCTGGCCCTTTGGTCCAGGCGGGCGTTGGGACTGGCCGGGCTATGCTGCCAAGTGCGGAGCGTGATCAGCGGCTGCCGCCGTGCCGGCTGCTCCCGCACCGCGACTGAGTCGGCTGCGGCCGACAGTGCAGGCGGGAACGGCCAGGCCTGGTCCGGCTAACGGCCGGCATTCGGTGTTGCGGACCGCGCCTTCACGCACACCCACCCCTCGGGCAGTTCCCCGGAGCCGAGAAACGCCCGCAGCCGGCCGGCGGCAGCCGGGGGCAGCACGGCGTCGGCTCGCGGGTACAGGACCCGTTCCTCTTTCAGGTTGTGGTGCAGGAGCTGCGAGGCCAGCTGGCGGCACAGGCCGTGACTGGCGCCGCCGCCGGGCTCGCGTTCCAGTGCGTCGAGCACGGCCCATATCAGGGCGTGCTCGCGCAGCATGACGAAGACCGGGGCCCGCAGCGCGGGGTCTGCCTCGCCCAGGAGCGGGAACAGGAACTCCTCTTCCAGGTAGATGTGGCGGCGCAGTGCCCGGATCGCACGTTCCAGCGGCTGCGGGTCGTGCGGTGCAGCGGTGAACGCCGCGATCCCGGCATCGATTTCCTGGTGCTCTCCTTCGAGAGCGGCCGCCAGCGACTCGGTTCCCATGTCAGCCTCTCGTGTGTCGTGATCACGCGGCCGGCCGCGGCCCCGCGCGCGGTCTGCTCTTTCCCGTAAGCTCGTTGTGTCCGGCTAGGTGCCGGGCTCGCGGGCGTTTCGGATCGCGTCGTGGTGGTCGGCCAGCAGCGTGTACATCGCCGCCCCCTGGTAGTGGAAGTGCGGGCCGGTCGCGTCCGCGACCGCGGCGATCAGTGTCCGCGCCTGCCCGGGGTCCCGGCCGCCGAGCGCCCGGGCCAGTGTTGGCAGCAGGTCGCGGACGTGGCGGCGCCCGGCCCGGAACACCTCGGTGAGTTCCCGTACAGACGTCATGCCTGCTGCTTCTCCTTCGCGCGAACTCGGGCGCCTAGACACCCCGGTTCCCCAGTTCTGCGCCGCTCGCGCCTACCTGCCGTTTATACTACATCATTAGTTAAAATAATTCGGAGGTGAACGGTGTACTTCACGGACCGGGGCATCGAGGAGCTTGACGAGCGGAGGGGCGAGGAGCAGGTGACGCTGGGGTGGCTGGCCAGCCGGCTGCAGGCCTTCGTCGACTTGCATCCCGACTTCGACGTGCCGGTCGACCGGCTGGCCACCTGGCTGGCCCGCGCCGACGACGAGGACAGTGAACCGTGACCGCCATGCCCCGCGGCCGGCGGCCGGCCGGGAAGGCCGTGCCCGCGGCGCTGCGCCGTCGTCGGCAACGAGGGAGAGGAGACGGAGTGACCCGCCGTGACACCGGACTCGCCAGCGTCGAGCTTGCCAGAGCCAGTATTAAATACTAGAAATGCTGTTTAATTTGGCCGCATCGAGCGGGAGCCCGGAGGTGCCCGTGTTCCCGGAGACTGACCTTCGAGAGCAGGCGATGAGCTGCGCGGACGCAACGACACAGGCCTTCGGCCGGCTCGCGGTCAACGACGGCTTCGTCATCGCCGCTGACCGCGCCCCCGTCCCACTGCGCTACCTGGTCGAGGCCGAGCGGGCCGGGCAGTTCGCCGGGAAACCGCTCCCCGCGGATGACGACGGGGTCTGGCGGGTACGGGTCAGCCGCGTTTCGGCCGCACCCGGCCCAGGCGTGGCGAGACTGAGCGTTCTGCCGGGCGCAGGACCGTCACCGGCCCGGGACGCACTTTCAGAGAGGATGATGACCCATCGTGGCTGAGGTTGCCGAGAGCCGGGCACGCGGGCTAGAGGGCGTGACCAGGTACGCCATGTACTCGGCCTTCCGCGTTCGCCGTGAATCCGGCGGGCTGGCCGGGGATGCGCGCGGGTCCGCGGCCGCCGAGGTCTCCGAGCTTTCCGGGCAGGCTGCGAGCAAGGGGATCGTCACCCGCGGGGTGTACCAGTTCAGCGGTTACCGTGCCGACGCGGACTACCTGTTCTGGTGGATCGCTGATTCCCCGGACGACCTGCAGGACCTGTACTGCCGCTTCCTCCGCACCCGGCTGGGCCGAGTGAGCGACCCGGCGTGGAGCGCGCTGGGCGTGCACCGCCCGTCGGAGTTCAACCAGGCGCACGTGCCGTCCTTCATCGCCGGAGACGAGCCTCGAGGCTACGCGTGCTTCTACCCCTACGGGCGGTCACTGGAGTGGTATCTCCTTGCCCCGGCCGAACGAGGTGAGATGCTGGCCGAGCATGGCGCCATGGGCCGCGAGTTCCCGGACGTGCTCGCCAACACGGTATCCGCCTTCGCCCTGGGCGATTACGAGTTCATCCTGGCCTTCGAGGCGGACGACCTGCGCCGGCTGGTCGACCTGATGCGCTACCTCCGCGGAGCGCGGGCGCGACGGCATACCCGGGTCGAGACGCCGTTCTTCACCGGCCCCCGCCGTGCCATCGCGGAGATCGTCACCGCACTGCCCTGACAGGCCGCCGAGGCGGCCAGGCCGAGCGCGGGCAAGCCCAATACGGAGCGGCTGCGCTGCGCTCGAAACTGAAACGGGCTGGCCGGGCGCGGCTATCTGGCCGAGGACGACCAGCCGCGCTCTTCACGCTGCCCTGCCGTGATGGCCAGGACGCGTCACACCCGCCCCCCGACGGGGCAGCGAGCCCTTATGCGACTTTGTGCCGCTTAAGAAGCAGAAGTTGGCTCTCGTGGAGTTCAGGGGGCACGCGCCCGATCACCCGGCCGCCCGTCCTCGTGCTTCCCTGGGCGCAGACTTCCCAGCCCTGCGTGCCGAGTTCATTCAACTGCTCGAGCATGCGTGCCACGTCGTCGGCGGTCCAGGTCATGGTCTTGTACTCAAAAGGTTCCACCTGCCGCGCCCCCTTGGGAAGTGCTCTGTCGTCAGCGCACGGTCCGCCCGGGGAGCGTGACGCGGGTTCACAGGGTATCCGCCTCCAGCTCCCTGGAACGACCAGATTACTGTATGGATAGAACTATCGTACCACGATATAAATTTACCGCAGCTCATGCGGAGGGCCTGGCTGGCCGCGGAGTTGGCCGGGCGCCTCTAGCGGGGGTCGGGGGCGGTTGTCGCGGCCGGTGATCCCCGGGAGGCGGTAGAGGGAGGGGCCCTCCGGACCCGGCCGGGGCGGCGCCCGGCCTGACCCAGGCGATCGGGCCTTGCCCGCCTCGTGGCCGAGGGTCCGCGCCTCCGACTGGCGGAATATTTACCAGTGTAGATAGTTTTAATTAATAAGAACTGGAGGAAATGATGGGCGGCGGACTGCGGATCCTGATCGTTGGCGGCGGATACGGCGGCATGCACACCGCGCTGCGCCTGGAGCGGCTGCTGCGGCCGGGCGAGGCGACCGTGACGGTCGCCGACCCTCGCCCCTACATGACCTACCAGCCGCTGCTCGCCGAGGCAGCCGCAGGCAACCTCGAACCCCGCCATGTCGTGGTCCCGCTGCGCGGTGTCCTGCACCGCACCCAGGTCATCAAGGCGGCCGTCCGCTCCATCGACCACGCGCGCCGGGTCGCCTGCCTCACCGACGGCGACGGCAGTGACCGGGCGGTCGGCTACGACCTGCTGGTGCTGGCACCAGGCTCGGCCTCCCGGGTGCTCCCCGTCCCCGGCCTGGCCGAGACCGGGATCGGCTTCAAGACGATCGGCGAGGCCATCCACCTGCGCAACCACGTGCTCGGCCGGCTAGACGCCGCCGCGTCCGCCAGCTCGGCACAGGCCCGCCAGGCCGCGCTGGCCTTCGTGTTCGTCGGCGGCGGCTACGCCGGCGTGGAGGCACTGGCCGAACTGCAGGACATGGCCTTCGACGCCTGCGCCCGCTACCCCGAGCTCAGCCACAGGGAGATGCGCTGGATCCTCGTGGAGGCGGCGGACCGGATCCTGCCCGAGGTGAGCCCGGCGATGGCTGACTACACCGCTGCCCTGCTGCGCCGCCGCCACATCGAGGTCAGGCTGCGCACCCGCCTGACCTCCGCTGAAGACGGCCGGATACGGCTCGATGACGGCGAGGAGTTCCCCGCCGGGACACTGGTGTGGACCGCCGGAGTCACCCCCAGCCCGCTGGCCAGGAACGCGGGCCTGGCCACCGACGACAGGGGCAGGGTCATCGTCGACGAGTTCCTGGCGGTAAAGGGCACCGAGGACGCGTGGGCGCTCGGCGACTGCGCTGCCGTCCCGGACCTGGCCGCCGGCGACGGTGCCTTGTGCGCCCCGACCGCCCAGCACGCCTGGCGGCAGGGCCGCCGCCTGGCCGGCAACATCGCCGCGGTGCTGCACGGCGGAACGCCGCGCCCCTACCGGCACGCCACTGCCGGGTCGGTGGCCAGCCTGGGCCTGTACCGCGGTGTCGCGGAAGTCTACGGGCTGCGGCTGCGTGGCTTCCCCGCCTGGATGACCCACCGCACCTACCACCTGCTGAAGCTGCCGACGGTGAACCGGCGGCTGCGCGTGGTCGCGGACTGGACGCTGGCGCTGCTGTTCCCGCGCGAGGCCGTCTCCCTTGACGTGATCGAGCATCCGCGGCAGGACTTCCAGGACGCGCTGCGGGTCATCGCCGCCGCGCCGTCTCACCTGAAGCCCCCACCGGACCGGGAAGAGAAAGAACGGGAAGAGAAAGAAGCTGGGCATCATGCTTACCACAGGTGAGCAACGAGAACTCCGTCAGATCGAGGAAGGCCTGCGGGATACCGACCGCGGGTTCGCCTGGAGGCTGGCCCTGCTCCAGGGCCTGATGCGCCGGGCGGCCCAGGGCCGGCGGTCCTGCCTGTTCGTCCTGGCCGTGTCGGTGGTGGCGCCGCTGCTGTGGCTCGTCGCAGCGGCGGGCCGGCTGCTGATGACGTTTGCTGAAGGGGCGGCGCTCACAGGGCCGTGGGCCCTGATAGCTCTCGACGACACGGGATGGGCAGGCTGGGATCCGGGGCGGGCGTCACGTCACAGTGTCAGCCCCGCACGGGACGGGCCGCGACCTGACGAGACGGGCCTGCGATGAGTGCGCGGCGCCCGGGCGGCCGCGTTCGGGCGTGCGGCCTGGCCGCGCTCGGCGAGGACGAACAGGTGCACACGGACATCGGCCGGTGCCCGACATGGAGGCAGTGATGGGGTAGCTGAGATAGCGCTGAGTCATCAGCTCGCGGTCGGGCCGGCGGCCAACATCGAGGGCATGGTCCAGGTCGGTGAGCTCGGCCTGGGCCTGCTGCTGTCGACGGTCATTGGGCTGGAGCGGGAGGTCAGGCAGAAGAGCGCCGGACTGCGCACGCACAGCCTGGTCGGCCTCGGTGCCGCGCTGTTCATGCTCGTCAGCAAGTACGGTTTCAGCGACGTCCTGGCCGCCGGCCAGGTGACCGTGGACCCGTCCCGGGTGGCCGCCCAGATCGTCACCGGCATCGGGTTCCTCGGCGCGGGGCTCATCTTCGTCCGCCGCGACTCCGTGCACGGCCTGACCACCGCCGCATCGGTCTGGGTGACCGCGGCGATCGGGGCCGCGGCCGGCGCCGGGCTGCCGCTGCTCGCGGCCGCGGCCACCGCCGCCTACCTGACGGTCGCCCTGGCCTTCCAGGCCCTCTCCAGGCGGCTGCCGCGTTCCGGGACCGCGGTCTCGCTGCTGCGGGTCCGCTACCTGGACGGACACGGCACCCTCCGCCAGGTGCTCCAGGTCACCACCGCGTGCGGGTTCGCGGTCGACGAGCTTGCTGCCGCCAGCAGCGGCGCGGACGACGGGCAGCGCATGGTCGAGGTCCTGCTGCACGTGCACGGTACGGGCTCGGTGAACGACCTGGCGACCAGGCTGTCCGAGCTGCCCGGCGTGCGAGCAGTGACCTCCGAGGACGCTAACGCTCTGGTCGGTTAGCGCTAGTCGCGGCTGAACCGTTCCCTGGTATCTCCGGCGGCGGACCGGGCGTGGAAAGAGAGCAGGTCCGCCAGCGGGACAGGTCGCCGATCCAGTCCCCGAGGATCTCCGGGATCCGCCCGGCAGCCGGCGGGTCGCCTGTCCGGGGCAGCGTGCGCGGGTAGGCACCCGGGTGAGCAGTGCAACTCGGCGATCACCGGGTTCCGCTGCCGCTAGGCCGCCGCCGTGAGCCCGGCATCTTCCGTCATCACCCGGTCGTCCGCAGGTCGCCGCGGGCGGCGAGCGCGTCGAGCAGCAGGTGGAAGTACACCAGCCCGGCGTACGGCTGCCAGCGGCGCGACAGGGCGGTCACCTCGTCATACCCCGCGCCCTCGGCAAGACCGAAGCGGCGACGCAGGTTATTGCGGGCGCCGACGTCGTCGCCGGGCAGCACGTGATAGCGGGCCAGGCCTCGCAGCATCACGTACTCGGCGCTCCACCGGCCGATCCCGGGCAGGCCGAGCAGGATACCCATCGCCCGGTCATCGCCGGCGTCCCGTAGCGCCTCCAGGTCCAGCGCCCCGGCTGCGACCTGCCCGGCGACGGAGACGACAGTCCGGGCCTTCGCCGTGCTGAAACCTAGAGAACGCAGCTCAGCCGGGTCCGCGGCGGCGAGCCGTCCCGGCTCCGGGAAGCCATGGCGGGTGGCCGGCCCCGGCAGGGCGGGGCCGTAGCTGCGGGCCAGCCGGCTGAGCAGGTGGATGCCCACATCGAGGGACAGCTGCTGGCAGGCGACGGCGTTGACCACGGCCTCGAACACGGTAGGGAAGCACGGCGGGCGCATGCCGCGGAACCGCGCCGCCAGCGTTTTGAGCCGGGCATCACGCTCGGCGATCCGGTAGAACCCGTCGAGATCCGCGCCGAGGCCCAGCATGCGCTCCAGGACCGGGCGGGCCCCGGTCACGGCGGCGCAGCCGGCCGGCCCTGCGGGGCCGCGCAATTCGGCGGTCAGCGTTCCCGCCGCGGGATCTTGGTTCACGGTGACCTCGACCGGCTCGCCGGCCAGGGACAGCACCCGCCGGTAGCGCCCGCCGTCGAAGCGGTCCACCTCGTTGTGCGCCCGGCGGCGCAGCGCCCACACGACGTAATCGAGACGGAACGGGGCACCGGGCGCGAGGAGCAGCCGGGCCGCCTGGCCGGCTCCGTGGACAGTGATGTTCTCCGCGCCCACGTCATGTCCCGGGAGCGGGCGCCACCTGGTGGCATGAGCAGCAGCAGACGGCGCCACCGTAGCTTCCCTTACAGCGTTCGTGCAGTGCGGCTTCGCACCAGCCCGAGACGTAGCGGTGGACGATGATCTGCGCACGGGGGTCAGCCATCGTGCACGACCTTTCCTGACGAGGTCGGCGCGAAGGGGTGGCGGAGGCGGAAGGCTGGGAGGCCGGTACGATGCTGGCCGTCCTAGCTACCCCGCGTTGCCGTCCCCAGGCGTCAGGACCTTTTTTCCCATTCACCTTGTTTCAACAAGGCAATCCTTGCGAGGATTCCGGCCAGCATGCGTCGCGTCTGGGTGCCCTGCCGCGACCAAGGGTGCCGGGTCTGCCACGGCCGTTGACGCCGCTGTGTCGCCGCCGCGAGGAAACGGCAAGCACTGACAGGCACCATCCCCGGTAACACTAGGCAAAGCAGCACAGCCAAGGAGATGCCATGTCTCTGGACCAGGGTGCGGTGCAACTTCTCCTGTCACCGGCAGGAGACGCACTAGGCCGTGATCAGAGCTGCTGGCGTCGCCGCGCGGCCTGCCGGGGCGAGGACCCGGCGCTGTTCTTCCCGGTCGGCTCGGCCGGGCCGACGGCGCTGGCGCAGATCGCCGAAGCGAAGAAGACCTGCGCACGGCCTGACCGTGTGGGCGCTTGCCGGGCGGAATCCCGAGCCCCGGTTCGACCGCAAGGTACTGGAGCACGAGTTGCCGGCCCGGCCGGCCGGCGAGCGGCGGGCACGGACCGCGGCACGCCGCTGGTGGCGGGCGCAGGGACACGGTCAGGCGATCAGCGCCGTTGGCGGAAACGTCAGGCAGCCAGGTCGTGACCCCGGACCGCCGGCAGCCGGGAGGGCCCGCGGCGAGATGCCCAGAGAGCTGTCGGCTGCCGAGGCCGAGGAGATCGAGAAGTTGGGCGGTGCCGGCTGACCGAGACTGCGGCCCGGGTGACGGTCACCATCAAGCTGGACTGGCGCCCCGGGCAGCCGCTAGGCCGCCTGGAACGCGATGCGGAGTGGGTGGAACACCGACTGCGATGAGTGTGCTGTGGTGGCGGCTTCCTGGCAAGGCGTACCAGGGCGGACGACATCTGCAAGGAAACGGCAAGCCCCGGTCGCTACCGTCGTGGTCCGTGTATCAGCGCTCAGCCGAGCGGGTGTCGTGTCAGGGGGTATCCGATGACAGTGCTTCAGCGGCGGCCGGGTGCGACCGTGCAGCCGCGTGCGCAGCGCAAGGGCCAGATCCTGGCGGGCTGGCTGTCGTCCACCGACCACAAGATCATCGGGCACATGTACCTGATCACCTCGTTCTTCTTCTTCCTGTGCGCCGGCGTGATGGCCATGCTGATGCGCATCCAGTTGCTGGGCCCGGACCAGCACTTCGTGTCCGACCAGCAGTACAACGAGCTGTTCACCATGCACGGCACGCTGATACTGCTGCTGTTCGCCACCCCGGTGTTCATCGGGTTCTCCAACGAGCTAATCCCCCTGCAGATCGGCGCCCCCGATGTTGCCTTTCCGCGGCTGAACCTGCTCAGCTACTACTTTTTCGCCTTCGGTGGCCTCATCCTGCTGTTCAGCTTCCTGGCCCCGGGCGGGTCGGCGGCGTTCGGCTGGTACGGCTACTCGCCGCTGACCAGCGCCACTTACTCGCCGGGCATCGGCGGCGACTTGTGGGTCATGGGCCTGGTGCTGTCCGGCCTTGGCACGATCCTCGGAGCGGTGAACTTCATCACCACGATCTTCTGCATGCGCGCCCCGGGCATGACGATGTTCCGGATGCCGATCTTCACCTGGAACGCGCTGCTCACCTCGATGCTGGTGCTGCTGGCCTTCCCGGTGCTGGCTGCCGCGTTGCTCGTCCTCGAGGTGGACCGGCGGCTCGGTGCGCAGGTGTTCAGCGCGAACTCGGGCGGCGCGCTCTTGTGGCAGAACCTGTTCTGGTTCTTCGGCCATCCCGAGGTGTACATCCTGGCGCTGCCGTTCTTCGGCATCGCGACGGAGATCCTCCCGGTGTTCAGCCGCAAGCCGCTGTTCGGCTACAAGACCCTGATCGCCGCGACGATCGCGATCGCCGGGCTGTCGATGACGGTGTGGGCGCACCACATGTTCAGCACCGGCGCGGTGCTGCTGCCGTTCTTCTCGTTCATGAGCCTGCTGATCGCGATCCCGACCGGCATCAAGTTCTTCAACTGGGTCGGCACCATGTGGAAGGGCCAGCTGACCTTCGAGCCGCCGATGCTTTTCACGATCGGGTTCCTGGTCACCTTCCTGTTCGGCGGAATCACCGGCGTCATCCTGGCTTCCCCGCCGATGAACTTCGCGGTCACCGACTCCTACTTCGTGGTCGCGCACTTCCACTACGTGCTGGCCGGCACGGTGCTGTTCGCGATGTTCGCCGGGTTCTACTTCTGGTGGCCGAAGATGACCGGCACGATGCTGCACAGCCGGGTCGGCAAGCTGCAGTTCTGGCTCATGTTCATCGGGTACCACATGACGTTCCTGGTGCAGCACTGGACCGGCGTCCAGGGCCAGGTGCGGCGCACCGCCAACTACCCGCTGCTGCCGGGGGACGTGACCACCCTCAACGTCATCTCCAGCGTCGGGTCGTGGATCCTGGCCCTGTCCATCTTGGTGTTCCTATGGAACGTGTACGCGTCGTGGCGGCACGGGGTGCGGGTCACCGAGGAGGACCCGTGGGGGTTCTGCTCGTCGCTGGAGTGGGCGACCTCCTGCCCGCCGCCGCGGCACAACTTCTACCGCATCCCGCGGGTCCGCTCCGAGCGGCCCGCGTTCGAACTGCACTACCCGCAGATTAAGGCCGGCGCGGCGTCCAAGGGCATCGAGCAGACCATTCCCTCGCTCCGCGATGCGGTCAGCAACGGCCGGACCCGGCCGGAATGACGCCGTTACGGGCCTATCTCCGGCGTGGCGTTGGGACGGTCATCTTGGTTTCAGCGAAACGCGGGATCATGAGTGGCGCCGGTCTTGGCAGCGGCATCCGGTTGTTTCCCGGCCTCCTGCGCTGCTGCCGGGAAGCAGCCGCCACCTCCGGAAGCTGTGAGGAGCTGCCGGCATCGGCCCCCTCCACGGCTGGCTGGAGCGGGTCCTGCCGGCCGGGCACCGGTCCCGGGAGGCAACCCACGATGGCAACCGGGCACGGCGCGCTGTGCAGGCAGGCACGGTGCACCGGGCCCGGGGCGGCCGGGAAGTCGCCGGCCCGGCGGTCGCAGCCGAGCACGAGCATCTCGGCGCCGGCGGCGTGGCCGGGCAGCGCTCGTTCCGGGCGGCCTTCGGCCACCTCCGCCCGCAGCCAGGGCGGCGGGGACTGCCCGAACGCCGCGCGCACCGCGTCGGACAGCCGGGACGCCGCGGCTACCCGGGCTTCCTCCCGGCCGGGCAGGCCGGGGCACGGCGCGTACGGCGCGCGGCACCGCTTCGTGTGTTCCCAGGCGTATACCGCGACCAGTTCCGCCTGCCGCAGCCGGGCTTCGGCGGCCGCCCAGGCGAGCGCGGCCACCGAGCCCGCCGAGCCATCGACCCCGACCACGATCCGTCGCCTGGCGGGTATGCCGCCCCCGGTGCCCGGCCGGCGCTTCGGATAGTCCAGCTGCATGGCCGTTCAGGCCGCGTGACGGCGGCGCAGCGGGATGGGCGGCTGGTGGTGCTGGACCGTCGGCTCGGCGAGTTCCTGCTCGGGAGCCAACTGGATCCCGATGTGATAGTCCTGCACCAGCGTCCAGCCCAGGAATCCGGCCGCGACGGTCACCGCCACCCCGATGGCCGACAGCACGACGCCGAGGGTGGCGCCGGCTGCGGGACCGTTCCAGTTGGTCACGTACTCGCCGATCACCGCGGCGAACAGCCCCAGGGCCGTCACGTTCAGCGCGGCGTGGGCCAGGCCGATCATCTTGGCGGCCGAGTCCCGGGGGATCCCGAACGCCCAGTCGACCAGACCGGGAACGGCGGCAAGGGCGGCGCCGCCGACGCCGGCGACGCTGAGCGCGATGGCTAGGTTGAGCCAGAACAGGTGGCCGTTAGCGGCGTAAACCGCGAAACTGGCCAGCGTGCCGGTGTAAAAGGCCACCGGAAACGCGACGAGCATCGGATGCACCGGATGACCAGCGACCTTGAACTTGCTATACATGACTGCTCCTGTGTCGTCTGGAACCGTGCAGGCCCGCCGCTTCCCGCGCTGCGGGCCGCTGCACCCACGCTAACGACCGGGGCTTGCGGTTTCCTGGCGGTGGCTGGCCCAGCGCTTCCCGGGAGGCCGGCTCGCAGCTGCCTGCTCAGCCGGGCTGCCGTTCGGCCCTTCGGGTTGAAGGCGTGGCTCGTGCCTCGCCCTGTCCCGTAATCCGCGTCGCGGGCCGCCGCTACCGCGGGGCGGGTGCGCGGCCGGCTGGCTGAGTGGGTGGCTCACGGACGGGAGCTGCCGGAATGGGGCGGCGCAGCGTTTTACCTGGTGAGATCGTGATTGGCTGGCCGTGGTGGCTGCTCGTGAGCGGTTCTCCGTACAGCAGTTTGTAGGCGGCATGGTGGCGGCTGACCGCCACCTCGATGCATCGCTGCCGGTAGCAGAGCCGGAACGTCAGGCCGGTAAGGCGCTGGGGCAGCCGGGGTGCGAAGGTTAGGGTTCCGCCGTGATCCCGCATCCCGCCGAATCCGGCAACGGCTGCGGTCCATGCGCCTGCCAGCGATGCGATGTGCAGGCCGTCGCGGGTGTTGCGCTGCAGGTCCTTCAGGTCGATCAGCGTGGTCTCGGCGAAGTAATCATAGGCCAGGCCAAGGTGCCCGACCTCGGCCGCAATCACCGCCTGGGTGCACGCAGACAGGGAGGAGTCCCGTACGGTGAGCCGCTCGTAGTAGCCGAAGTTCCTGGCCTTCTGCTCGCAGGTGAAGGCGTCACCGCGCAGGTGCATCGCGAGCACCAGATCGGCCTGTTTGACGACCTGCTTGCGGTAGAGCTGGAAGTAGGGGAAGTGCAGCATCAGCGGGTATTTCTCCGGGCTGGTGCGCTCGAAGTCCCAGGCCTGGTGCTCGGTGAATGCTTCTGCCTGGGGGTGAACTCCACGGCCCTCGTCGTAGGGGATCAGCATCGCCTCAGCGGCATCATGCCAGGCGGATGCCTCCCCCGGGCTGACGCCGAGCGCGGCGGCGCGCCGGGGGTAACGTGCGGCAGCGTCGGCCGCGGCACGCAGGTTTCGTTGCGCCATCAGGTTCGTGTAGACATTGTTGGCGGAGAGCGCGCTGTACTCATCCGGGCCGGTGACACCGTCGATGCGGAACCGCCCGGATGAGTCGTGATGGCCAAGCGAGCACCACAGCCGCGCGGTCTCGATCAAGAGCTCCAGCCCAGGCCCGCGCCCGAATGCCTCGTCTCCGGTGGCAGCCTGATAGCGCAGCACGGCATCGGCGATGTCAGCGTTGATGTGAAACGCCGCCGTCCCGGCCGGCCAGTAGGCCGAGCATGCCTCCCCGTGGATCGTCCGCCACGGGAACGCGGCGCCCGCGAGTTCGAGCCGCCTGGCCCGCTCCCGGGCCGCGTCGAGCGTAGCGTGGCGCCAGCGAAGCGCGTCACGTGCCGCGTGCGGTGATGTATAGGTGAGCAGCGGCAGCACGAACGTCTCGGTATCCCAGAAGGTGTGCCCGTCGTAGCCGGGTCCCGTGAGTCCTTTGGCGGGAATCGCTCGCTGCTCGGCACGTGCACCGGCCTGCAGTGCGTGAAACATGCCGAAGCGAACCGCCTGCTGTACTTCCAGGTCGCCCTCAAGCTCGACGTCGGCGCGAGTCCAGAAATCATCGAGGTATTCCCGCTGAGCTTGAAGCAGCCCCTGCCAGCCGGTGTGGCGCGCCTCGGCCAGCGCGGCGGACACCTGGTCGCGCAGCGCCTCGGCCGAGCGCAGGCTGGACCACCCGTAGGCGAGGAACTTCACCAGCCGCAACCGCTGCCCTGATTTCAGCGTGGCCGTGATCAGCACCCGGCCGAGATCACCGGCGCCCTCCGCGACGGTCTCGGTATCCGCGGGGCCGTCGATGACATGAATCATGCCGGCCGCCATCAGCAGGCCACTCGCCCTGGTCTGATGGACAAGCACCACTCGCTCGCCGCGCACGTCGGCGGCGACCGGGCACAGCGGCGAGGACAGCGCTGCCGTGGCCCGGGGATCGCCGCGGATCCCGGGCAGCGACTCGGTGGCGACCAGCTCCGACTGCACCACTACCGGCGTCCTATCCTCGGCCGCCTCGACCTCGTAGCAGATCGCCGCCACCGCGCGCTGGGCGAACGACACCAGCCGCACCGAGGAAACCCGCACCGGCCGCTGGGTCGGCGAAATCCATTCCGCCCGTCGCTCCAGCACCCCGGCCCGCAGGTCCAGCCGCCGCTCGTGGGCGCGCAGCTCACCGTAGCGGACATCGAACGGCTCGTCGTCTACCAGCAGCCGGATGACCTTGCCGTTGATGACGTTGATCAATGCCTGGCCGGACTCGGGGTCGCCGTAGTCCGCCTCGGCGTACGGCAGCGGCCGCAGCTCGTAGAACCCGTTCAGGTAGGTGCCGGGCAGGCCGGACGGCTCCCCCTCATCGAGGTTCCCGCGCAGCCCGATATGACCGTTCGCCAGGGCGAACACCGACACGGTCTGGGCGAGCACATCGAGGTGCAGCGCAGTCTCGCGGACCGCCCACGGTTCCACACTGAACGCAGGGTGCTGGATCATAGCGTTCCCGGTCGTCGGCCTCATCGCCGTGCCGGCTCCTCCAGGCTCGACAGTAGACGCGGGGCTTGCGGTTTTCCAGCGAGACCGCGTTTCGGCAGAAGCCCCGGCCGCGGCCGGGCATGGGATGCCCCCGCGTGATGCCTGCCCGAGGCGCCCCCCGGGCGCCGCCAACATCGTCACCGGCGTGACCGTCAGCCCGGGATTCCGGTCGCGGAGACGTTCTTGGGCAAGGGCTTAGGCTGAGGCAGCTTTCGCAATTGGATTATGCGGAAGTGAGCTTGAGGAGAGTGATCGCGGCCGCATGAGGAGATTGATCATGACCGAGATGAGCTCAACATCAGGGCATGGACGACCACCGGAATCAGCAGGCTTGAGCGCCCGGTCGCCGCTGACGCTGACCGAGGAGCACAGGCTTCTGCTGCAGCAGGTCACGGTGAGCGCTGAGAAGCTACTGACCGCGACCGACCGTGACCGATGGCCCGCCGCGGAACTGGCTGCGCTGGCTGAATGCGCCCGGGCCGAGGTGCTTCGCCAGGTATCTGACGAAGAGGCGCTGCTGTTCCCCGCTGCTCCCGCCCAGACCGTAGCCGGGCTGGCCAGGGATCACGTGCGCCTGCGGGCCGCCGCCGAGCTGCTGGCCCGCGCGGCCCGCCGGGGAACAGCCTATGTCCCCCGCCCAGCTCGCCGCCGCCGTCCGCGACTTCGTCACCCAGCTCGAACGGCACCTGCGCAACGAGGAAGACCGGCTCGCGTCCGGCCGCGCGCCGCAGGACGTGCCGAACCTGCGGCTGCGCAGGAGAATCTACCGGGACGTGATGGGCAACGCCTACGCTCGCGACTGTGTCAGTCGGGCTGGCTGCCGGCAGCGTGGCTGGTGTCGCGCCGGCCGGGGGGCAGGTGCAGCGGCAACGGAACGCGGGCGGTGACGACGTCTGGGCGGTGCCGCAGTGCGGCGGTGAGGACGAGGTCAAGGTGATTGTGCAGGAGGCGGTACCGCAGCCGGTCGGGCACCGTGACCGGCACCAGCACAACGATCTGTTCGGTGTGCCGCTCGCGGAGTTGATCGATGAACGCCAGGATCGGCCCGGCTACCGAGGCGTATTCGGTGCGCAGCACCCGCAGCGGCGGCCCCGGGCTCCAGCGGGCCCACTCCTCCTGCAAGGCGCGCTCTTCGCTGGTGATCTCGCCAGTGTCGCTGGTTACCACGGTGACGGCGATGACCTGCTCGCTGATCGACAGCGCTTCTGAAAGCGCATGCTGGGAGCGCCGGGACACTCTTACCACCGGCACGACGACTATCGCGGGCCTGGCCGCGGGCTTGGGAGGGAGGCTGCCCAGGCCGAGGGCCTGCCCGGCCCGGTCGTAGTAGCGGCGGATCGCGGTGAACAAGGCGATGAACGCGGGCACGGCGAGCACCACCACCCAGGCGCCCTCGGTGAACTTGGTGAACAGGAATATCGCCGTGGCCACGGCCGTGACGACGGCGCCGGCGCCGTTGACTGCCGCCCGGTGGCGCCAGCGCGGCGGGCGGTTCCGCCGCCAGTACACGACCAGCCCGGACTGGGACAGCGTGAACCCGGTGAACACCCCGATCGCGAACAGCGGGATCAGCGCCTGGGTCCTGCCGCCGACCGCGACGAGCAGTGCCCCGGACAAGACGGCCAGCGTCACGATGCCGGGAGCGAGCACCTGCCGGTCATCGCGCAGCGAGAACAGGTGCGGCAGGAAGTGGTCCCGGGCCAGCAGGCTGGCCAGCACCGGCAGCCCGCCGAAGGAGGTGTTGGCGGCCAGCGCGAGCACCACGGTGATCGTCAGCGACATCGCGACGTACGCCCAGTTCCTGCCGACGGCGGCGGCGGTGATCTGGCTCAGCACGGTCTGGCCGGACCGGGGCCCGATGTGCCAGCGGCCGGCCAGCACGGCCAGGCCCGCCAGCATTGCGCCCAGGATCACGCCGAGCAGCAACTCGGTCCGCTTAGCGCGGGCCTGACGGGGCCGCCTGAACAGTGGTACCCCGTTGGCGATTGCCTCCACCCCGGTCAGCGCGCTGCATCCGGCCGAGAACGCCTTCAGTACCAGCAGCACACTCACCGCCTCCACCGCATGCGCGGGCACCAGTGAGCGGCCGGGCTGGGCGGCGTGCAGCGCCAGCGGGTGAATCAGGCCGACGACGATGACGGCACCCAACCCGACGATGAACGCCATCGTGGGCAACAGGAACGCCCGGGCCGCGTCCCCGAGGCCGCGCAAGTTGAACACCGTGACCAGGGCGAGAATGCCCAGGCAGATCGGCACAGTGGCCGGACTCAGGCCGGGGAAGGCCGAGGTCAGCGAGGCAACCCCGGCGGCGATAGACACCGCGACGGTCAGCGTGTAGTCAACCACCAGCGCGGCGGCCGCGACCAGGCCGGCGCGGGAACCGAGGTTGGCCCGCGACACCGCGTAGGCGCCCCCGCCGCCCGGGTAGGCGTCGATGACCTGCCGGTAGGAGAAGACCAGGATGGCCAGCAGCGCCACGATCGCGATGGTGACCGGCAGAATCAAGGGCAAGGCCCCAGCGCCCGCCACGGCGAGGACGGCGATGATCGCCTCCGGGCCGTAGGCCACTGAGGTCAGCGCATCCAGCGACAGGGCCGGCAGCCCCTTCAGCGGGGTGATCTGCTCCCTGGACACATCACGAGCCCGCAGCGGCGGCCCGGTCAGGAAGCGCCACACCGCCGTCACTGTGCCCGGCCCGTCCGGCCGCCCTGAGTCACCACCGTACTTTACACAGCCGCGTCCCTGACGCCAGCCAGGACAGCTGTGATGCGGGGAGCGGCGGCCCGCGGCCCGCGTGCGCCGCCAGACCAGCAGCTGAACCCGCCACCGGCTGATCCCTCATGTCGGTCACTGCCCGGGCCGTCTGGGGGCTACGAGCCTGGCCCCAGTGTCGCGCTGACGGTGACCTTCGCCCCGGCGAACAGCCGGGAGACCGGGCACAGGTCGCTGGCCTCGCCGATCACCGCGTCGTAGGCGGTCTTGTCCAGCCCGGGGATGCTGGCGGTGACGTCGAGGTGGGAAGAGGCGATGGTGGGGACGCCGCCGGCCTGGTCGAGGGTGACGGCGGCGGTGACGGCCAGCCGTTCCGGGACGGCCTTGTGCTCGCCGAGCCGCAGTGCCAGCGCCATCGCGTAGCAGGCCGAGTGAGCCGCGGCCGCTAGTTCCTCCGGGCTGGTTTTCCCGTCGGCCCGCTCGGTCCGCGACGCCCAGGTGACGGGCAGCTCGCCGGCCGCACCGCTGCCCGTCCGCACCGTCCCGGCGCCGTCGGCCAGTGGTCCCTCTCACGTGGTCTGCGCTCTCCGCACCGCGAACGCCATGAATGCCTCCTCATAGAGCGAAGTCACGCCGGGCCGCGACGATAGCGCTGGCAGCTTGCGGTTTCCTTTCAGGCCGCCGCCAGCCGCTTGTCCTGCGGTGGCTGGTCAGAGCCCGGCTAGTTCGCGCAGCCGCGGCAGGAGGATCAGGTACCCGCCCTTCTCGGCCGCCCGCAGCGCGTCCGCGGCGGCGTGGCAGGCCTGGTCGTCATCTTGAGCGGCGAGCAGTTCGGCGTGCGCCCAGCGGGCCTCGTAACGGGTGAGCGGCGGGCCGGCGGAGAGGGCGGCGCGGACGTGCGGCGCGGCCTCCAGCGGGCGTCCCTGCCGGGCCAGGCACGCTCCCAGCCGGGCCGATGCCCAGGCCCCGAAGAACGGGTTCGCCTCGGCGGCGCGCACCGATTGCCGGAACGCATCCTCCGCCCGGTCCGGCTTTCCCGCTGTCTCCCAGGCGATGCCAAGGCCGCGCAGCGCGGCAGCGGTGCACGCCGCGTGCCGGATGCCGGTGGCGATGGCCAGCGCCTGCTCCGCCGATTCGGCCGCCTCGCCGGCCCGGCCGGCGAACGCGAGCGCCTCGCTGCGCCGCCACAGGCATTCGCTCTGCACGACCGGGTAGCGGGCCGCTTGCGCCCAGGCGAAGGTTGCCTCGATCTCGGTCAGGCCGGCCTGCGGCTCGCCCAGGAACGCCAGGACGTGGCCGCGGGTGGCGCGCGGGCTCCACAGCCAGAGCACCTCACCCGGCGTAACGGGCAGGTCGGCCAGGTCGGCGAGCCGGGCGGCGGCTTCCCGCAGCCGCCCGGCCATATAGCCGATCATGGCCTGCCAGTACAGCACCCGTGCCTGGCCGCGGACATCGCCACTGTGCTCAAGCAGGTTGCGGGCGCGCCGGAGGCGGCGCCCGGCCCGGGCCAGGTTCCCGGCCGGCAGGTCGATGACCGCGCCAGCCGCCAGCGCCTGGCCCAGGGCCTCCGGCCGGTTCCCGGCCTCGGCGATCGCCAGCTCTGCCAGTTCCTCGCCGCGGGCCAGGCTGGCCGACGGGGCTTCCAGGATGGCCAGCTCGGCCAGGATCCGGGAGCGCCCCGCCGGGCTGGCGGAGTTCGCCAGCGCCGCAGCCAGGTCGTC
Organism: Streptosporangiaceae bacterium; assembly: GCA_035763085.1. Lineage (GTDB taxonomy): Bacteria > Actinomycetota > Actinomycetes > Streptosporangiales > Streptosporangiaceae > DASUBV01. Next base: position 29,119 of record DASUBV010000094.1, read on the forward strand.
GCGGGCTCCGGCGAGCAGGCCGCGGCGCAGGCGCGCCTCGGCGCGGGCCCGCAGCAGCCCCGCCCGGGTCATCGGGGGCGCGTCCAGGCCCAGTCCCGTCTCGGCCAGCCGGATCGCCTCGTCACACTCGCGGCGCTCGAGCCGGAGCGCCGCCGCGGCCGCGTAGGCGGCCGCGGCCCCGGCCCGGTCACCTCCGGCGGCCAGGTGCGCGGCGATCTCGGCGGCGTCCGCGTTACGGTGCTCCAGCGCCTGGGCGAGCAGCAGGTGCGCGCGTGCCGTCCGGGCCGGGCCGGGCGTGCGCGTCACCGCGTGGGCGGTCGGCTGGTGCGCGTGGTCCCAGCCGTCCGGTCCTGGCTGCGCCAGCCCGGCCCGGGCCAGCTCGTCCAGGCCGTCCAGAACCTCCCGGAGGGTCCGCCCGCTGGCCTGGGCCAGCAGCGCGGGCGGGGCAGGCCTGCCGAGCAGCGCCAGCAGGACCAGCAGTTCCCGCGCGCGGCCGGGCAGCCCGGCCAGCGGGGAACCGCGTTCTGTGGCGGCGGGGAGGGGCGCCGTGCGTTCTTCCTTTCGGCCGGTCAACGGCACGGGTTCAGCCGGGCGCGCGGCCGTGACCCCCGCCTGGCCGGGTTCTGGCGGCGGCGCCCGCCCGTGCGAGACGCGCTGGCGCAGCTCCAGCGCTTCGGGGGAGGGGGCAAGCCCGGCCTCGCCGGCCAGCCGGCCGCGGAACGAGTCAAACGCCGCCAGCGCCCCGGCCGGGTCACCGCCGGCGTCCAGCGCCCGCACGGCCAGCATCGCCGAGGCTTCCCGCAGCGGCTCCCGGGCCGTCGCCCGCTCGGCCCATGTGCCGGCGCTGGCCGGGTCGCCGCACGCCAGTGCCGCCGCTGCCGCGCCGTCCAGGACGTCAGTCAGCGCCAGGGACAGGCAGCGGCGGTCGGGTTGCGCCCAGTCCGCGTAGGTGTCCTCGGCGAGTGGCTCGCCGCGCCACAGCTCCAGCGCGTCGCGGAAGCAGGCCAGCGCCTGCGCGGGACTGTCCGCGAGCAGCCGCCGGCCGTCGCCGGCCGCGGCGAGGAACGCCTCGGCGTCGACCCGGCATTCGCGGCCCTCGGTCAGGCTGTAGCCGGCGGGGCCGGTGCGGATCAGCGCCGGGTCGCCCAGCGCCCGCCGGATCCGGCTCACCAGCACCTCGATGTTGCCCCTGGGATCGGCCGGGGGCCGCCGGGGCCACAGGGCGTCGGCGATCATGTCCTTGGGGACCAGCGTTCCCCGCCGCATGGCCAGCAGCCGCAGCAGCTGCTGGGGCAGGCGGCCGCCGAACACGCGCAGCGGGATCTCTTCCTGCCCCCGCAGCACCGTGAACCGGCCAAGCAGCCGGATCTGGACGACTTCAGCGCGGGCCGGCGAGCCGTCCGCCGCATCAGCCTTCCGCGGCCGGCCGATACCTGCCGTCTGCGCCGGGAAAGGCCCTGCGCGCTCAGCACCCTCGGTAAGCATGCTCATTGCCGTCACCACGCCACGCTCCACCTCCGTTCACGAAGGCCGTCCCATGCCTTCCGGGCCCACCCCTACAGCGTTATTCTCACCGTCCGTCTCATGAAAACAGCCCTTCAAGGCCGGCGGGCCCGGAGCCGGACGCCGCGGGCCGGGGTCCTGCAGGCTATTCGCAACCTTGCCGGGGCAGGCTGGCAGCGGGAGATCCGCAGCCGCCGGCTCGGCGGTCCCAGCCCAGACCGCCGTTGCCGCGGCGGGGAAAGGAAGCGTGATCATGACCGATGTGGTCTATCCGTCTGCGACCCGGGAGATCGGGGACCGCCGCCGTGAGCTGGCCCCGGCGATCCACCAGGCGTTCGACGCGTTCAGCAAGCAGGTCTTCGCCGACGGCGCCCTGCCCGCCAAGACCAAGCAGCTGATCGCGGTCGCCGCTGCGCACGTCACCCAGTGCCCGTACTGCATCAGGGGACACACACGAGGCTCGCCCGCCGGGCCGGCGCCACCGACCAGGAGATCATGGAGGCCATCTGGGTTGCCGCCGAGATGCGCGCGGGCGGCGCGTTCGCGCACTCCACGATCGCGTTGCACGCCCTTGACGACCAAGGACGGTAACGGCTGCAACTGGGCGGGCGAGCGGCCAGCGCGCCCTCACCGGGGACACCCCTACCCGCCTGGCAGGGCGGGAAACGTGCCGGCGTCTCAGCGGGCGCCGGGTGTCATCGGTGCCCCGTTCAGGTACCCGGCCAGGGCGACACCGCCGTGCGGGCTGGCCCCGGCGAGGGCGGGCACGCCGTCGCCGCGGGCCGAGCCGTCCGGTGTCGCGGTGTCGGCGGCCGCCGCCTTGGCCTGGCCTTGTGCCTGCGCGGCGTTGTCGAAGAAGCGCAGCAGTTCGACCGGGAAGGGCATGACCAGGGTGCTGTTCTTCTCGGCTGCGACCTCGACGACGGTCTGCAGCAGCCGCAGCTGCAGTGCGGCCGGGTCGGCGGCCATCACGGTGGCGGCCTCGGCGAGCCGGGTGGATGCCTGGAACTCGCCGTCGGCGGCGATGACCCGGGCGCGGCGCTCGCGCTCGGCTTCGGCCTGCCGGGACATCGACCGCTTCATCGACTCCGGCAGGGAGATGTCCTTCAGCTCGACCCGCTCCACCAGGATGCCCCACGGCTCCTCGGTGGGGGCGTCGATGACGTTCTTGAGGTGGGCGTTGACCTGCTCCCGGCCGGACAGCAGCTGGTCCAGGTCGTTCTGGCCGATGACCGACCGCAGCGAGGTCTGGGCGACCTGCGAGACCGCGTCGTGGTAGTCCTGCACGTTGACGATCGCCTTGAACGGGTCGACCACCCGGTAGTAGACGACCGCGTCCACCCGGACGGTGACGTTGTCGATCGTGATGGCCTCCTGGGCGGGCACCGCCACCACGACGATCTGCATGTTGACCTTGCGCAGCCGGTCGGTGAACGGGTTAACCCAGGTCAGCCCTGGCTTGCGGGCACCGGGGAGCGCCCTGCCGAAACGGAAGACGACGCCCTGCTCCCACTGTGTGATGACCTTGAAGCCGAACATTTCCGGCCGTCCCATCCCCGGCGCTCGGTGCGCCGGGCTAACCGTGCCGGGGCGGCGCGGAGCCAGAATCACGCGTGTACGGACCGCCCCGGCTCATCTCCATTGTACATAAGTTTACTTGTTAATACAATCCAGATAGGTTATAACAGGCCGCGGATGGCCTGCCCTCGAATGACCACCCGCCATGACGTGATGGACGACGACCTGGTCGCCGTCGCACGATCCGTTCCGGGAAATCAGAGAAGATCAGCCAGAACGGGCCCGGCGTTCCCGTGGGATCGCCAGCTATTCGCCTGAGGTTCCCGCGGCGCGCCTGGCGGCCCGCTCCCTCTGCGGGATGACCGTGTACCTGGGGTCGCGGGCTGACTGAACGCCGGCGTCGAACACCGCGAACCGCAGCGCCGCGGAACCCGCGACCAGGCAGGCGCCGGCCGCTGCGGAAAAGGCACGCGACCTGCGGCCGAGCACCGCCCCCGCCGCCCCGGCGGCGGTGAGCGTCTTGGCCGTGAGCATCAGCTTCCCGGCCCTGCCCGGGGAGTAGGGTTCTCCGGACAGGCCCAGGCGCCGGGTCATGATCTGGGTTGAGGCGATCTCCATGCTCGCGCCGGCCAGCGCCATCCGGGTGGCAGGGCCGCTCTCGGTGAGCGGCGCGGCCGCCAGGGCGGCTCCGGCGGCCGCGGCCATCGCGCTGCCGCCGAAGACGAAGGGGAGTTCTGCGTGGGCGTCGTGCCAGGCCGGGATCGCGGTGTCGGCCAGCAGGACCGCGGTGTAGGTTGCCATGGCCGGTCCCAGGGCCGCGGCGCCGATCCCGGCAGCCCGCCCCGCCGCCGTCAGCACGCCGGTGAGTTCGGATGCCGCGGCCCCAACGGCCAGCGGCCCGAATGTGGCGATCGTCCACGAGCCCATGGACATCGGCGAGGTTGGCTTGACGACCCGGAGCATGTTCAGGAACCGGGCGGGCCGGCCGAGATCGTGGACCAGCGCGCCGAGGCTGCTGAGTACCCCCGCCGCGGCAGTGACCCGGCTGGCCCGCGCAAGCCCGGGACGGCCGGTCAGGTCCGCGGCCGCCGCGAGCACGGATGACGCCCCGGAGAGTCCGCCGAGGAACAGGTAGAGCGGCACGTCGGGGGTTTTCCACGCCGGCTCCTTGAGTACCGGCCTGCCGTAATAGGACTCGAATCCGTACGGTGCTACCGACTGGGTGTCCGGGCTCATCGCCGGCCCTCGGTGAACGACCCCAGGACGCAGGCGAGCACCGCGGCCGCGGCGCCGGCCGCGTAGCCCCACATCTTCGGCAGGTCCCTGGTAGTCACGACCGGGTCCGGGGGCAGCCCGTACACCTCCGGCTTGTCGAGGAGGAGGAAGAACGCGCCGGTGCCGCCGACGCCGTCATCGGGCCGGTCACCGTACAGCTGCGCGCCGGCCTCGCCGCCGGCCTGCAGTTGCGTGACCCGTGACGCGGCCCGCTCACGCAGTTCGCCGAGCGGCCCGTACTGAATTGACTCGGTGGGGCACGCGGTCGCGCAGGCCGGCATCAGCCCGGCCGTGGTCCTGTCGTAGCACATCGTGCACTTGAACGCCTGCCCGTCGTCCTGGCGTTTCTCGATCAAGCCGTAGGGGCAGGCGGGGACGCAGTAGCCGCAGCCGTTGCACACGTCGTCCTGGACGATGACGGTGCCGTCTTCGGTGCGGATGAGGGCGCCGGTGGGGCAGACGTCCAGACATGCCGCGTGCGTGCAGTGCTTGCAGACGTCGGAGGCCATCAGCCAGCGCAGCTCGCCGCCGGCCGAGGCTTGCCCGTCGGCCTCGCTGGCGGGCGCGTCCTACGCGTATGCGACGGCGACAGGCTGCTCGATAAACTTCACGTGCCGCCAGGTGCTGGCGCCCAGCGCGCCGGTGTTGTCGTAGGAGCTGCCGAGCAGGCTGATGCCGTCCTCGGGCAGCAGGTTCCACTCTTTGCACGCCACCTCGCAGGCCTTGCAGCCGATGCAGACGGAGGTGTCGGTGAAGAACCCCATCCGCGGCGGCGGCTCGGCGTAGCCGGCGTCCGCCGCCACCTCGGCGAGCGGGCCCCAGAGCCGGCTGGTTAGCCCTTCGCGGTCAGCCATCAGCGGTCTCCTCCCGGGCTGATTCCGGCTCGCCGCCGGCAGGCGGCCACCAGGTCAAGCAGCGCCGGCCCGCGCGGACGGCGCCCTGGCCGGATGTCGCAGGTCGCGACCTTTGACTCCTGGATGAGCTCGTTCGGGTCCAGCGCCACGGCGAGCAGGTCGTTGGCCGGGTCGCCGGTGGTGATTCCCCGCTGGCCCCAGTGGAACGGCAGGCCGACCTGGTGGACGGTGCGGCCTTGCACGGTCAGCGGGGTGATGCGCGCGGTCACCATGACCCGGGCCTCGATGGCGGTGCGGGCGGTGATGATCGTCGCCCAGCCCGCGTGCTCAAGCCCGCGCTCGCGGGCCAGTTCCGGCGATACCTCGCAGAAGAACTCCGGCTGCAGCTCGGCCAGGTACGGCAGGGTGCGGCTCATCCCGCCGGCGGTGTGGTGCTCGGTCAGCCGGTAGGTGGTGAAGACGTACGGGAACGCTTCCGACTCCGGCGGGTTGTACGGGTTCTCCGGCCGCTGGTAGCGGCGGAGAGCCGGGTCGGCCTGCTGGTCGTAGAGCGGGTTACGGCACGGCGACTCGGCCGGCTCGTAGTGCGCAGGCAGCGGGCCGTCGGCCAGCCCGGACGGGACGAACAATGCGGCCTTGCCGTCGCGCTGCATGATGAACGCGTCGGTGCCCGCCAGGGCGTCCGGGCCCGCTGTCCCCGCCGGGGGCACGTAGGACGGCGGCTTGGCCCGTTCCACGTCCGGGTCGTCGTGCCCGGTCCATTCGCCCCGCTCGGGGTCCCACCAGACGTATGCCTTGCGCTGGCTCCACGGACGGCCCTCGGGGTCAGCGGAGGCGCGGTTGTACAGGATGCGCCGGTTGGACGGCCAGGCCCAGCCCCACTCCGGCGCCACCCAGCTCTGGTCCCGCCACGGCTTGCGGCGCGCGGTCTGGTTGACCTCCCCGGCGTAGCAGCCGCAGTAGATCCACACCCCGCACCGGGTCGACCCGTCGTCACGCAGCTCGGTGTAGGAGGACAGGGCGCGCCCCTCCGGGCCGGTACCGTTGATCTCCCGCAGCACCTCCTGCGCCGACGGCTCGGCGAGCCTGCCCTCCACCGGGTAGTCCCAGGTCAGGTCGAGGACGGGCCGGTCCCTGTCCGCGGCCGGGCCGGCCAGCTTCTCCCGGATTCGCCGCCCGAGATGGTAGTAGAACCACAGGTCGCTGCGGGCGTCACCGGGCGGCTCCACGGCCTGGTGGCGCCACTGCAGCATCCGCTGGGTGTTGGTGAAGCTCCCGTTCTTTTCCGTGTGCGCGGCGGCGGGCATGAAGAACACCTCGGTGCCGATCTCGCCGGTGCTCAGCTCGCCGGTCTCGATCTCGGGCGCGTCCTGCCAGAACGTAGCGCTCTCGATCAGCTGCAGGTCACGCACCACCAGCCAGTCCAGGCGGGCCAGGCCCAGCCGCTGCATCCTGGCGTTGGCCGAGCCGACCGCCGGGTTCTCGCCGACCAGGAAGTAGCCTTTGCAGGCCCCGTCGATCTGCGCGGTCACGGTCTGGTAGGTGCCGTGGTCGCCGGTCAGCCGGGGCAGGTACCCGAAGCACCAGTCGTTGCCCGCGGTGGCGGCGTCACCGAACCACGCCTTCAGCAGGCTCACCGCATACGACCGGAACGGCCCCCAGAACCCGGCCGGCTCCTGGCCGGCCCTGGCGTAGCTGTCGAGGTCGTCCTGCCCGGCGTGCGGCATCGGCAGATAGCCCGGCAGCAGGTCGAACAGCGTGGGCACGTCGGTCGAGCCCTGGATGGAGGCATGCCCGCGCAGGGCCATGATCCCGCCGCTGGGACGGCCCATGTTGCCCAGCAGCGCCTGCAGGATCGCGGCGGTGCGGATGTTCTGCACCCCGGAGGTGTGCTGGGTCCAGCCGACGGAGTACACGAACGCGGTGGTGCGGTCCCGGCCCGAGTTGCTGGTCACCGCCTCGGCCACGGCGGCGAACGACTCCTGCGGAATCCCGCACACTTGCTCCACGAGCTCTGGGGTGTAGCGGGCGAAGTGCCGTTTGAGCACCTGCAGGACACAGCGCCGGTGCCGCAGCGTCTCGTCCCGCTCGCCGGTCAGCTGCCAGCTCGCCGGGTCGTAGCGGCCGGCCTGCCCGTCCCAGCCGGAGAACAGCCCGCCGAGGTCCTCGGTGTCGCGGAAGTCCTCCGGCACCAGATCCGCGGCGTTGGTGTAGGGGATGATGTACTCGCCGAAGTAGTGCCCGCCGGACAGCACGTGGCTGACCAGGGCGCCCAGGAAGACGATGTCGCTGCCGGCCCGGATCGGGACGTGCCGGCGGGCCAGCGCGGACGTCCGGGTGAACCGCGGATCCACGTGGATCACCGTCGCGCCGTGCAGCTTGGCCTGAACGACCCACTGGAAGGCGACCGGGTGGTTTTCGGCCATGTTCGAGCCCATGATGACGATGCAGTCGGCGTTGACCAGGTCACCGGGGAAGGTGGTGGCGCCGCCGCGGCCGAAGCTGGTTCCCAGACCGGGAACGGTGGCCGAGTGTCAAATCCGGGCCTGGTTCTCGACCTGGATCGCGCCCAGGGCGGTGTAGAGCTTCTTCATGAGGTAGTTCTCCTCGTTGTCGAGGGTCGCTCCTCCGAGGCTCGCGATGCCCAGGGTGCGGCGCAGCGGGTGCCCGCCGGCATCCGTCTCCTCCCAGGTGGCCTTCCGTGTCTCGATCACCCGGTCGGCGATCATGTCCATCGCCTCGTCCAGGTCCAGGTGCTCCCAGGCGGCGGAGTACGGCCGCCGGTACAGCACCCGGGTCTGCCGCGAGGCCGAGGTCACCAGCTGCTTGCTCGCGGCTCCTTTCGGGCACAGCCGTCCGCGGCTCACCGGCGAGTCCGGGTCACCCTCGATCTGGGTGACCCGGCCGCCGGAGACGACAACGAGCTGCCCGCAGCCCACGGCGCAGTAGGGACATACAGACTGCACTACCTTGTCGGCGGTCTGCGTCCGGGAGGCGAGCCCGTCCGTCCGCCGCGAGCGGGCCGCCGCGCCGCGGCCGAGGTCGTCTTCGCCGGTGAGCTGCCGGTAGACCGGCCACCGCCCGATCCAGGTCCGCGTGGTCACCATGCAACGAATACTCCCGGCGCGGGCTTGCAGCTTTCTTGCAGCCATCCGGCCACCGGGTGCGACCAGTAGGACCCGTCGCCGGCTGAGGCGCAGCCTCGCGCCACCTGTACCCCGACGGCCGGGCGGCCGCGCGGCAAGGGCGCGGAGGGGCAGCATGGCCTAATGCCCCTGGCAGGCTCAACGGGCGGCTAGCTGGCGCAGCACGTAGGGCAGTATGCCGCCGTGCCGGTAGTAGGCGGCCTCGGCGGGGGTGTCGATGCGCACGGTTGCGGTGAATTCACGCGTGCTGCCGGGCCCGGCGGCGGTAACGGTGACGGTGCGCGGCACCTCGCCCGCTCCGCCGAGGCCGGCTACCGAATATGCCTCCTCGCCGGTCAGGCCGAGCGAACCGGCGTCCTCACCCGGCGTGAACTGCAGCGGGAGCACGCCCATGCCGATCAGGTTGGAGCGGTGGATCCGCTCGAACGAGGCGGCGAGCACAGCCCGGACGCCGAGCAGCGCGGTGCCCTTGGCCGCCCAGTCGCGGGATGACCCCGAACCGTATTCCTTCCCGGCGATGACCAGCAGCGGCACGCCGCCGGCGGCGTAGCACTGCGCCGCGTCGTAGATGGTCATCTGCTCGCCGTCTGGCAGGTGGCGGGTGTAGCCGCCCTCGGTGCCGGGGGCGAGCTTGTTGCGCAGCCGGATGTTGGCGAAGGTGCCGCGGATCATCACCTCGTGGTTGCCGCGCCGGGACCCGTAGGAGTTGAAGTCCCGGGGCTGGATGCCGTGCGCGGTCAGGTAGCGGCCGGCGGGGGAGTCAGGCATGATCGCCCCGGCGGGGGAGATGTGGTCGGTGGTGACCGAGTCGCCGAGCAGGGCGAGCACCCGGGCGCCCTCGATGCCGGGCAGTGGTCCCGGCTCCGCGGGCAGCCCGTCGAAGAACGGCGGCCGCCGCACGTAGGTGGAGGCCGAGTCCCAGGCGAACCTGCCCCCGGCGGGGACAGGGAGCGACCGCCATCGTTCGTCACCGCCGAACACTTGCGCGTATTCGCGGGCGTACATGTCCGGGCGGAGGCAGGAGGCGATGACCTTGCTGGTCTCGGCCTGGGTCGGCCAGATGTCGCGCAGGTATACCGGCTGCCCGTCGCTGCCGGTGCCGAGCGGTTCGGCGGTCAGGTCGGCGTCCATGGTGCCGGCCAGGGCGTAGGCGACCACCAGCGGCGGGGAGGCGAGGTAGTTCAGCTTGGTCTCGGGGTGGATGCGGCCCTCGAAGTTGCGGTTGCCGGACAGCACCGAGCAGACGGCGAGGTCGCCCTCGGCGACCGCGGCGGAGACGGCGGGGATCAGCGGGCCGGAGTTGCCGATGCAGGTGGTGCAGCCGTAGCCGACCAGGTTGAACCCGAGCTTGTCCAGCCAGGGGGTCAGCCCGGCCCGGTCGTAGTAGTCCATGACTACCCGGGAGCCGGGCGCCAGGGAGGTCTTCACCCAGGGCTTGGGGGCGAGGCCGCGTTCGGCGGCCTTTTTGGCGAGCAGGGCTGCGGCGATCATCACGTCGGGGTTGGAGGTGTTGGTGCAGGAGGTGATCGCGGCGATCACTACCGCTCCGTGGTCGAGTTCCGCGGTCTGGCCGTTCAGTTCTACGCGGACCGGGTGGCGTGGGCGCGGTGACTGGCCGGCGGGTGCCATGAGGCTGGCCGGCTTGTCGCTATCCCGGTTGCCGGTGACCGCGACCGGGTCGGAAGCGGGGAAAGACTGGGATCCGGCCTCGTCCAGCCCGGCGGGGTCTGGCGTGTCCGGGGCGTACTGGCCGAGTACCGCGCGGAACGCCCGGGGCGCCTCGGCGAGCGGGATCCGGTCCTGGGGCCGTTTCGGCCCGGCGATGGACGGGGCGACCGCCGACAGGTCCAGGTCCAGGGTGCGGGAGTAGTGGGGCGCGTGGCCGGGGTCGTGCCACAGTCCCTGTTCCCTGGCGTATGCCTCCACCAGCGTGACGTGATCTTCGGGGCGGCCGGTGAGCCGCAGGTAGTCGAGGGTCACCTCGTCGATGGGGAAGATGGCGCTGGTGGAGCCGTACTCGGGGCTCATGTTGCCGATCGTGGCCCGGTTGGCCGCCGGCACCGCGGCCACACCGGGCCCGAAGAACTCCACGAAAGTGCCGACCACCCCGACCGACCGGAGCAGCTCGGCGACGTTCAGCACCAGGTCGGTGGCGGTGGAGCCCTCGGGCAGCTGGCCGGACAGCCGGACCCCGATCACGTTGGGGATCAGCATGGACAGCGGCTGGCCGAGCATCGCCGCTTCGGCCTCGATGCCGCCCACTCCCCAGCCCAGCACGCCCAGCCCGTTGACCATCGGGGTGTGCGAGTCGGTGCCGACCAGCGTGTCGGGGAAGGCGGCGCCGTCCTCAGCGAATACCACCCGGGCGAGGTGCTCGAGGTTGACCTGGTGGCAGATCCCGGTGCCCGGCGGGACCACCAGCAGCCCGGGGAGCGCCTGCTGGCCCCAGCGCAGGAACGCGTACCGCTCGGCGTTGCGCCGGTACTCCAGGTCGATGTTGCGCGCCAGCGCGTCCGGGCGGCCGAAGTAGTCGGCGATGACCGAGTGGTCGATGATCAGCTCGGCCGGGCGCAGCGGGCTGACCCGGGCGGGGTCGCCGCCGAGCGCGGCCATCGCCTCCCGCATCGCGGCCAGGTCCACCAGGCACGGCACCCCGGTGAAGTCCTGCAGCAGCACCCGGGCCGGGGTGAAGGCGATCTCCGCCGTCGGCTCCGCCTGCGGGTCCCACCCGGCCAGCGCCTGGATCTGGGCGGCGGTGACCAGGTGCCCGTCCTCGTTGCGCAGCAGGTTCTCCAGCAGGATTTTCAGGCTGAACGGCAGCCGCGCCGCCCCGTCGACCGCGTCAAGCCGGAAGATCCGGTAGCTGGAGCCGTTCACCTTCAGCGACCCGGCCGCGCCGAAGCTGTCCCCGGCCATCACGCGCTCCCGGCCGCGCCGGCGCTGCCGGGCAGGTCGAGGCCGTCCAGGCCGAGCACGTCCGAGCGCAGCCCGACCGCGAGCCGGTTCCAGCCGTTGATCGCCACGATCCCGAACGTCAGCACAGCGATCTCCTCCGCGGAGAACTCGGCCTCGACCGCGGTGTAGACGTCGTCGGGGGCGCCGGTGCGAGGGAGTTCGGTCAGCGCCTCGCACCAGGCCAGCGCCGCCCGCTCCCGGGCGGTGTAGTACGGTGCCTCCCGCCAGGCCGCGACCGTGTCAAGCCGGGTCTGGTACTCGCCGCGGGCGCGGGCGTCCCGGTTGTGCATGGCCAGGCAGTACGTGCAGCCGTTGACCTGCGAGGCGCGGATCCGGACCAGCTCAAGCAGTTCCGGCTCCAGGGTGCCCGAGTGGACCGCGCGTTCCAGTTCGGCCATTGCCCGCATGCCGCCGGGGAAGACCTTGTGGTAGTCGACCCGCATCGCCGTTTCTCCCTCACAGTCAGGTCCCCGCCTCGGTGGCGGCCAGGGATCTCCGTTCGGCTCAATCTGGTTCTCCTCAGCCCGCCGGGGGCCGGCCTTCCCGGCGGCGCCAGGAGCGCAGCACCCGGCCCAGCGGGTCATACCGCTGGTCGGCGGAGCGCTCTTTCATCGGGATGATCGCGTTGTCGGTGATCTTGATCCCGGCCGGGCAGACCTCGGTGCAGCACTTGGTGATGTTGCACAGGCCCAGGCCCTGCTCCTCGCGCAGCACGGCGCGCCGGTCGCGGGCGTCGAGGGGGTGCATGTCCAGCTCGGCGTGCCGGATGAAGTACCGCGGCCCGGCATACGCTCCCTTGTTGTCGTCGTGGTCGCGGATCACGTGGCAGACGTCCTGGCACAGCCAGCACTCGATGCACTGGCGGAACTCCTGGCTCCGGTCGACATCGGCCTGGGCCATCCGGTACTCGCCAGGCTTCAGCCCGTCCGGCGGCGTGAAGGGCGTCACCCCCAGGGCCCAGCCGTAGTTGGCCGACACGTCGGTGACCAGGTCCCGGATGACCGTGTAAGTGCGCAGCGGGGTGATGGTGACCGGCCCGCCGGGCAGGGATGACAGCCGGGTCATGCACAGCAACCTGGGCCGGCCGTTTATCTCGGCGCTGCACGAGCCGCACTTGCCCGCCTTGCAGTTCCACCGGATCGCCAGGTCTGGCGCTTGAACCGCCTGCAGCCGGTGCAGCACGTCCAGCACCACCTCGCCCTCATGCACCGGGACGGTGTAATCGGCCAGCCCGCCGCCGGCCTTGTCGCCGCGCCACACCCGCATCAGCCGGGTTGCCTGATCCGCCATCGCAGCCATCCCTTCCTCAGAACACTCGCGGGTCGTGGATGACGCCGCTGGCCACTAGCCGGATGTAAAGGTCGGTGAGGGCCACCCAGACCAGGGAGGCCCAGGCGAAGTTGCCGTGGTAGGGGTTGAGCCGGGACACGAACGTCCAGGCCCGGTAGCGGACGGGGTGCTTGGAGAAGTGGTTGATCCGGCCGCCGACGGCGTGGCGGCAGGCGTGGCAGGACAGCGAGTACAGCCACAGCAGCACCGCGTTGATCACCAGGACGCCGGTGCCGACGCCGATGCCGATGTGCCCGCCGAAGTCGAACGCGGCGATCGCGTCCCAGGTGAGGATCACGTTGAACGCCAGCGCGGCGTAGAAGAAGTACCGGTGCACGTTCTGGCCGAGCAGCGGGAACCGGGTCTCGCCGGTGTAGCGGCGGCGCGGCTCGGGCACCGCGCAGGCGGGCGGGGACAGCCACCAGGACCGGTAGTAGGCCTTGCGGTAGTAGTAGCAGGTCAGCCGGAATCCCAGCGGGAAGATCAGGATGATCACCGCGGGGGTGACGATCCACCAGGTGCCAAGCCAGCCCAGGTGAGGCGCGCCCGCCGAGCCCGGCACCGTCCCGCAGTGGTAGGACAGGCACGGCGAGTAGAACGGCGACAGGTAGGGGGCGGCGTAGTAGTCCCGGTTAGCGACCGCCGCGTAGGTGGCGTAGCCGACGAACGCGAGCAGGACGGTGAAGGTGGTCAGCGGGTAGGCCCACCACCGGTCGGTGCGCAGCGTGCGCGCCGCGATCGCCGCCCGGCCGCGCGCCTGGACGCCGGAAGCCTCCGTATCGGTCATGCCGGCCACCCTTCCTGGTTG
>DASUBV010000095.1:0-4361 GCA_035763085.1 Streptosporangiaceae bacterium
CCAGGCGAAGAGGCCGGTCAGCTCGCCGCGGGCTCCCCGGCCCCGGACTCCGCGGCCGCGCTGGCGGGCTGACCGGTGCAGGCCCGCTCCAGCCGCTCCAGCGTCTCGGCCATGCTCTGGCGCCACACGCGGCCATTGTCCATGTTCGCGCGCTCCTCCTCGGGAGCCCGCGAGCAGTCGTAGGACTCGGTGACGATGGTCGCGCCCGGGCCGTCCGGGGTGAGCTCATAACTCCACCGGTGACCCCACCGGCGCTCGGCCGCGCTCTGCGACTCGACGCCCGGGTAGCTGTCGCCGGCCTCCGGCTCCCAGCCGATGCGCCGGTCCTGCTCGTACTCCACGACATGGTTGTTCATGTCGTAGTCGCCGATTGGCGAGTAGTGCATTCGCATCACGAAAACGTCCCCGACGCCGGTGATCATGCCGTCCGAGGCAGGGCCGCGCAGCATCTCGGAGCCGTCGATCTCCAGGTGCCGCCCCGGGTCGGCCAGGACCGCGAAGATGACCTCAGGCGGCGCCTCGATACGCCGCGACACTGAAACAGGCTGGTACTCGCTATCTGCCACCGTGCTCCTCCGCATTCTCGCCGGACCCGCCGCGGGCGCAGGGCGCGCCGTGCGCCCGCCCATCATCGGCCGAAGATGAGACGGCCGGCCGTGACAGATGTCATCGCCGGGTCATGACATGCGAGGTTGGCATGTCAGCCTCGCAGGAGAGAGGCTAGGAGCATGCAGCTAGCAGGCATCCGATGACGACACCCGACGACAGTTACCCGCCACCTGGAAGCTACCCGCCCGGACCCGGCGTCCCAGCCTCCGGCAGCGCTCAGCAGCCGGGCCTGCGGGCATCCGACGCCGACCGGGACCGGATCCTGTCTCAGCTGAGCGAGCACTTCCAGGCCGGCCGCCTCACCACCGCCGAGTTCGACGAGCGCAGCAGCAAGGCCCTGGGCGCCCGGACGATGGGCGACCTCGCCGAGCTGACGACCGACCTCCCGGCCGCGCCCGGCAGTTCCGTGCCAGCCGGCACGCCCGCTCCGGCACAGCCCCCGGCCCGCCAGCGCGGACTTGGCTTCCCTGTGGCCGGGGCCGTGCTGGCCGTGCTGGCCGTGGTCGCGGTCATCGCCGTCCTGAGCCACACCGGGCATCACGGCGCCGGCGGCGGCTGGGGCTTCATCATCCCCGCCCTGATCATCTTGCGGATCTTCGCCGGGCGCCGCGGGAACCGCCGCGGGCGCGGCTAGCGGCACCGGCTGAGCCGATCGCAGCCGCTCCTCGCCCCTGCTGGCCCTGAGGTCCCGCCCGGCCGCAGCGGCCGGCCGCGCAGCCGCTCGGCGGCTGCCTGCCCCGGGTCCGCGCCGCTGCCCGCCCGGGCTGTCCTGACCGGCCCGCAGCGCGGCCGCCTCTTGCTGTTATCGCGCCATAGCGCCCGCCGCCGGCCGGCCTCGGCCGCCGCCCGCCCGGATCTCAGCCAGCCCGGCCGAGATTCGCCTCGCCGCTCAATCTGGACATACCTCCTGTTCGGGGTGATACCTTCAGATCGGGTATTCGCCCTGGTTACAGCGTTGCCGCCCGTGATGGCGGGGTTTCGCGAGTGAGGCAGGATGGCAGCAGCGGCGCGGGTGCGGCTGGCCGCCATCGCCGGCAGCGCCGCGCTCCTGGCCGCCGCGCTGGCCGGGTCATCGGCCACCGCCGACCCGGCTGCCGTCCCCCTGGTCACCGACCCGGCCGCCCTGGTCAACCCGTTCATCGGGACCGCCGGCACGGGCAACGACTTCCCCGGCGCTGACGCTCCGTTCGGCATGCTCCAGTGGAGCCCGGACACCGTGTCGCGGCCCGACGGCGGCGGCTATAGCTACGACGACTCCGCGATCACCGGGTTCAGCCTGACCCACCTGTCCGGGCCGGGCTGCCGCGCTGCGGGCGACATCCCGGTGCTCCCGGTCACCGGCACCGGCCCCGCGCCGGCCGCGGAGGCGTTCTCCCACGCCAGCGAGTCGGCAGCCGCCGGGTACTACCGGGTCAGGCTGGGCAACGGCATCTCGGCCGAGCTCACCGCCACCACCCGGACCGGGATGGCACGCTTCCGGTTCCCGGCTGGCGCGGCGGCCGGGCTGGTGCTGCGGCTGGCCGGCAGCCAGCGCAATGACCCGGCGACCAGCTTCAGGGTGCTGAGCCGCACCGAGGTCGCCGGCTCGGCGACGTCCGGCAACTTCTGCGGCTCGGGGACCAGCTACACGGTCTACTTCGACCTGCAGTTCAGCCGGCCGCTCAGCAGCAGCGCGAGCTACGCGCGCACCGCGGACGAGGACGCCGATGATGACGCCGCCGGGCCGGCCGGGCTCGAGGTGACCGGGCCCGGCGCTGCCCGGCTGACCTTCGCCGCCTCCGGCGCGCCGCTGCTGGTCAAGGCGGGGATCTCCTACGTCTCGGCGGCCGGGGCGCGGCAGAACCTGGCCGCCGAGGACCCGGGCTGGAACTTCGCCCGCACCCGGGCCGGGACGCGCGCGGCCTGGAACGCCCTGCTCAGCCAGATCAGGGTCGGCGGCGGCTCACGCGACCAGCAGGCCGTCTTCTACACCGCCCTGTATCACTCGCTGCTGCACCCCAACGTGTTCAGCGACGTCAGCGGCCGGTACATGGGCGCCGACGGCGCCGTGCACGGCGTCGACCCCGGGCACGCCGCCTTCTACACCAACTTCTCCGGCTGGGACATCTACAGGGCCCAGGCTCAGCTGGAGGCCGTGGTGGCACCGGGCGCGGCAAGCGACACCGCGCAGTCGATGCTGGACGACTACGCCCAGGGCGGCTCGCTGCCCAAGTGGACGCAGAACAACGCCGAGTCCTACGTCATGGTCGGCGACCCGGCGGACCCGGTGCTCGCCGGCTACTACGCCTTCGGCGCCCGGCATTTCGACACCGGTACGGCGCTGGCCGACATGATCGCCGAGGCAACCCGGCCCGGGCCGGCCCGGCCAGGCCTCGGCTACCTCGACTCCCTCGGCTACCTGCCGGTCGACGGCAGCTACGGCTGCTGCAACTACTACGAGCCGGTCGCCACCACGCTGGAGTACGACACTGCCGACTTCGCCATCTCCGCGCTGGCCGGGGCGCTCGGGCAGCGCCAGGTCCAGGCCCGGTTCCGCGACCGGGCGCAGGACTGGCGCAGCCTGCTGAACCCGGTCAGCGGGCTGGACCAGCGCCGGGAGGCGGACGGCAGCTGGGCACCGGGCTTCGACCCGCGCGCCACGACCGGCTTCGTGGAGGCCGACTCGCTGGTCTACACCGGCATGGTGCCGTTCAACCTGGCCGGGCTGACCAGGGCCAAGGGCGGCCGGGCCGCCATGGCCGCCTACCTGGATGCCGCGCTGAGCAGCTTCACCGGCGCGCACGGCGCGGCCTGGCTGGGCAACGAGCCCAGCCTGGAGCTGCCCTGGGAGTACGACTACATCGGCCAGCCCGCCCGGACCCAGCAGGCCGTGCGCGAGATCCAGGACCAGCTGTGGACCGACACCCCGGCCGGGGCCGGCGACGGCAATGACGACCTCGGCGGGCTGAGCGCCTGGTACGTGTGGTCGGCGCTCGGGCTGTACCCGGTGACGCCCGGCACCGCCGACCTGGCGCTCGGCTCGCCGGCGTTCCCGCGGGTGGTGATCAGCCGCCCGGCCGGCCGGGCGCTGGTCATCCTCGGCGCGGGAGCCGCGCCGGCCGCGCCGTACGTGCAGGCCGCGACCTGGGACGGCCGCTCCTGGGACCGGGCGTACGCGCCGGGCCGGGCGCTGGCCGGCGGCACGCTGCGGTTCACGCTCGGGGTCAGCCCCGCCCCGGACTGGGCCGCGGCCCCGTCGGCCGCGCCGCCGTCCTACGGCCCGCTCGGGCCGTCCCGGGGTCACCCGCTGGCGGGCGCGCCAGCGCGGCACCTTGCGGCCGCCGGGGCCGGGCTGCCCGCGGGCCAGGCTGTCCCTAGCCCTGACAAAAACTGATATGTACCGTGAGCTGCGCGGCCCCGTGCAGGGCCGCTCCTGCCGCCGGCCCGCGCTCCCGCCCCGGCGACCCGGCGGCGCCGGCCCCCGACGGAAAGGTCGCGACTATGAGCAGCCAGGTCACCGAGATGCCGGCCCTGATGCGCCCGGACGACATCGGCGCCCTGCGGCAGGCAGGCGATCCGCGGGTCTCACCCGACGGCCGCACCGTCGCCTTCACCGTGACCGACCCGGACCTCGCTGCCAACCGGTACACCAGCCGGATCTGGCTCGCCGCCGCCGGCACCGGCGCCGCCGCAGCAGGCACCGGCGCTGCCGCGGGAGCGGGCGGCGCGCGGCCGCTGACCGGGCCCGGTGCCGAGCTCCTGCCCCGGTGGTC
>DASUBV010000096.1:0-12181 GCA_035763085.1 Streptosporangiaceae bacterium
CCCGGGCGATGCGGTGGGATGTTTTACGCGCAGTGGCAAAGCGCGAACCATGCTCGGCTGGACAGCCCAGAAGACCGACAAGGATGGCGTGCTGGATTCCCTGGCGTGGGCGCGGAAGCGCCGAGAGGTTCTCGGGTGACCGTGCTCTCATCAGCGCAGCAGGGGAACCGAAACGGTCTTGCTTTCCTGGCTGAGCATGTCCGGCGAGCCGGGGCAGTGCTCTTCATCAGGGCTGCGTTCCGGGGCCCATCCTGTGCTGAAGGATGGTGTGCGCCCGGCTCTGCTCGAGCCGCGAGAGCCGGTATGCCAGGCTGGCTCTATGACTCGTGCCCAGCTGGACCGCAAGCCCGGCGAGGTCTCGGCGATGTTCGACATGGTCGCCGAGCGCTATGACCTGCTGAATGACGCGCTGTCGCTGGGCCAGGACCGGTACTGGCGCAAGGTCGTGGCACGGGCGGTCGGGGCCAGGGCCGGGGAGGTGGTGCTGGACCTGGCCGCCGGGACCGGGACCTCGTCGCGGACCTTTACCCGGGCCGGCGCCTACTGCATTGCCTGCGACTTCTCCCAGGGCATGCTGCGGGTCGGCGCCCGCAAGCCGGCGCCATCGGTCCGGTTCGTGGCCGGAGACGCCCTGGACCTGCCGTTCGCCGACGCGTCCTTCGACGCCGTGACCATCTCCTTCGGCCTGCGCAACGTGGCCGACACCGGCGCGGCCCTGGCCGAGCTGCTGCGGGTCACCAGGCCCGGCGGGCGGCTGGTGGTCTGTGAGTTCAGTCACCTGCGGCCGAGCGGCCTGGACGCGCTCTACGGGCAGTACCTGACCCGGGCGCTGCCGGTCATCGCACGGCGCCTGTCACCGAACGCGGAGGCCTACGATTACCTGGCCGAGTCGATCCGCGACTGGCCCGCGCAGCGCGAGCTGGCGGGCCAGATCGAGGCGGCCGGCTGGGGCGGCGTGCGGTGGCTCAACCTGTCGTTCGGGGTGGTGGCGCTGCACCTGGCGCGCCGTCCCGGATAGGCGGTCCCGGTGGCCCCGCGCCAGGCGCCGGCGGCCGCGCCGGGCCGCTCGGAGCAAGGGGAGCGGCACCGGACTAGACTACGAAGGAGAACCGCTTGTGAAGCGGTTCACAAGATATTCAGGACGGGTCGTGACCGAGCTAGATCCCCCCGTCGGCACGTCGGCGCCGCCGCCGAGCGGCGGCCAGGCCCCCGCGTCACGCGCTCGACGCCGGGCCGGCGACACGGCCGACATCGCTGACGCCATCATCGTCGGCGCCGGGCCCGCAGGGTCGGCGGCGGCGTATTACCTCGCCACCGCCGGACTCGACGTGCTGGTGCTGGAGAAGAGCAGGTTCCCGCGCGAGAAGGTCTGCGGTGACGGCCTGACCCCGCGCGCGGTGAAGGCGCTGACCAGCATGGGCGTCCCGATCGGCGCCGACGAGGGCTGGCTGCGCAACAAGGGCCTGCGGATCATCGGCGGCGGCGGGCGGATCGAGCTGGACTGGCCCGAGCTGTCCAACTGGCCGGGCTTCGGCCTGGTGCGGACCCGGCTGGACTTCGACCAGATCCTGGCCCGGCACGCGGAGCAGGCCGGGGCGCGGGTGATCGAGGGCTGCACGGTCACCGGCCCGGTGCTCGACGACCGGACCGGCCGGATCATCGGCGTCACCGCCCAGGATGGCTCGGCCGGGAAGAACGGGCCGCCGCGGCAGTTCCGCGGCCGCCTGGTCGTGGCCGCGGACGGCAACTCCTCCCGGCTGTCGGTGTCGATGGGGCTGCGCAAGCGTGACGACCGGCCGCTGGGTGTCGCCGTGCGGACCTATTACACCTCGCCGCGGCATGACGACGACTATCTCGAGGCCTGGCTGGACCTGTGGGACGGCACCTCGCTGCTGCCGGGCTACGGGTGGATCTTCGGCATGGGCGACGGGACCAGCAACGTCGGGCTCGGGCTGCTGAACACCTCGGAGTCGTTCCAGAACATCGACTACCGGGCGCTGCTGCGCAAGTGGCTGGCCGCCATGCCCGCGGAGTGGGGCTTCACCGAGGAGAACCGGACCCAGCCGATCCGCGGCGCGGCCCTGCCGATGGGCTTCAACCGCACCCCGCATTACACCAGGGGCCTGCTGCTGGCCGGCGACTCGGGCGGGATGGTGAACCCGTTCAACGGCGAGGGCATCGCCTACGCGCTGGAGGCGGGCGAGCTGGCGGCGCGGACCATCGTCCAGGCTCTGGCCAGGCCCTCAGCGGCGAGCGCGGAGCGCGTCCTGCAGGCGTATCCGCGCATTCTCAAGGACCACTACGGTGGCTACTACACGCTCGGCCGGCTCTTCGTGGAAATGATCGGCAAGCCGTCGTTCATGCAGTTCGCGACGAGGCACGGCATCAAGCGTCCGTGGCTGATGCGCTTCACCATGAAGCTGCTCGGCAACCTGACCGAGACCCGCGGTGGCGATGCGGCCGACCGGCTGATCAACGCGGTGTCTAAGATGACGCCGGCGGCATAGCCGGATGATTACGACCTCCGCCGGGCACACGGCCCGGCAGTCAGGCAAGGGGGTGAAAGGGCGATGAGCCACTATGTGCCGATCCTGATCCTGGGGATCCTGGCCGCCGTCTTCGCCGTCTTCTCGCTCGTCATGGGCTCGATCTCCGGGCCGAAGCGGTGGAACCGCGCCAAGCTTGAGGCCTACGAATGCGGAATCGAGCCGACCAGGCAGCCGCAGGGCATCAGGTTCCCGGTGAAGTACTACCTGACGGCGATGCTGTTCATCGTCTTCGATATCGAGATCGTCTTCCTGTACCCCTGGGCCGTGTACTTCGACCGGCTCGGGGTGTTCGGGCTGGTTGAGATGGTCACCTTCATAGCCACGGTGCTCGTCGCCTACGTCTACGTCTGGCGGCGCGGCGGCCTGGAGTGGGACTAGTCATGGGAATGGAAGAAAAGCTCCCGAGCGGAGTGCTGCTGACGACGGTCGAGAAGCTCGCCGGGTACGCCCGCAAGAGCTCGGTCTGGCCCGCCACCTTCGGCCTGGCGTGCTGCGCGATGGAGCTGATGTCGACCGGCGGCCCCCGGCACGACCTGGCCAGGTTCGGGATGGAGCGGGCGTCCAACACCCCGCGGCAGGCCGACCTGATGATCGTCGCGGGCCGGGTCAGCCAGAAGATGGCACCGGTGCTGCGGCAGATCTATGACCAGATGTCCGAGCCCAAGTGGGTCATCTCGATGGGCGTGTGCGCCTCCAGCGGCGGCATGTTCAACAACTACGCCATCGTGCAGGGCGTGGATCACATCGTCCCGGTCGACATCTACCTGCCCGGCTGCCCGCCGCGGCCGGAGATGCTGCTGGACGCGATCGTCAAGCTGCACGACAAGATCCAGAACATGAAGCTGGGCGCCAACCGCGAGCGGCAGATCACCGAGCTGGAGCAGGCCCGGCTGCGCCGGCTGCCGCTGCTGGCCGGGGTGCCGGGCGCGTCGGCCGGCGGTGAGCCGGGAGCGGGCCAGTGACAGCCAACGGCACCGGCCCCGACAGCGAGGGCCCCGAGCAGGACAAGGCGGCGCTGGCCGGCCGGGATCGGCTGGCCGAGCAGATCAAGCGGACCGGCATGTTCGGCACGCAGACGACCGGCGACACCTCCGGGTACGGCGGCCTGCAGGTCCGCCGGCCGGTGCCGCTGCCTGCGCAGCGGCCGTACGGGTCCTACTTCGACGCCATCGCGGACGCGCTGACCGCGGCGCTGGGCGACCCGGCGGCCGGGTTCGGTGATGCCATCGAGCGGGTCGCGGTCGAGCACGGCGAGTTGACCTTCCACGTCCGCCGCCGCCGGCTGCCGGACGTGGCCAGCAAGCTGCGCGATGACCCCGCGCTGGCCTTCGAGCTGTGCCTGGGCGTGTCCGGGGTGCACTACCCGGCCGACACCGGGCGCGAGCTGCACGCCGTGTACCACCTGGCCTCGCTGCGGCACAACCGGCGGCTGCGGCTGGAGGTCGCGGCGCCGGACGCCGATCCGCATATCCCCTCGCTGGCGGAGATCTACCCGACCTGCGACTGGCACGAGCGGGAGACCTGGGACTTCTTCGGCATCATCTTCGACGGGCACCAGGCGCTGACCCGGATTGAGATGCCCGACGACTGGAAGGGACACCCGCAGCGGAAGGACTACCCGCTGGGCGGCATCCCGGTCGAGTACCGCGGCGCGACGATTCCGCCGCCAGACGAGCGGAGGTCGTACGAATGACCGCTCACACCGACCACGACACGGTGACCGGGGACACAGTGAACGACGGCACCGGGGCTGAGGAAGGCCGCGTCTACACCGTCGGCGGCGAGGACTGGGATGAGGTCGTCGCGGCGGCCAGGGACGTCGCCGACAGCGACGCGGAGCACCTGGTCGTCAACATGGGGCCCCAGCACCCGTCGACGCACGGGGTGCTGCGCCTGATCCTGACGCTGGACGGCGAGACCGTGACCGAGCTGCGGCCGGTCATCGGCTACCTGCACACCGGCATCGAGAAGAACATGGAGTTCCGTACCTGGACGCAGGGCACCACGTTCTGCACCCGGATGGACTACCTGTCGCCGCTGCACAACGAGGCGGCGTACTGCCTGGCCGTGGAGAAGCTACTCGGCATCACCGACCAGGTCCCGGACCGCGCCTCGATCATCCGGGTGCTGCTGATGGAGCTCAACCGGATCTCCTCGCACATGATGGCGATCGGCACCTTCGGCATGGAGCTGGGCGCGACCACGGTCTTCCTGTACGGGCTGCGCGAGCGGGAAAAGGTCCTGGACCTGTTCGAGCTCATCACCGGCCTGCGGATGAACCACGCGTTCATCCGGCCGGGCGGCGTCGCCCAGGACCTGCCGGCCGGCGCCCTGGAGCGGGTCCGGGAGTTCCTGGCCGTGATGCCCCGCCAGCTGAGCGAGATCCGGGCCCTGTTCGACGACAACCCGATCTACATCGCGCGGACGAGGGACATCGCGCACCTGGACGTCACGGGCTGCATGTCCCTGGGCGTGACCGGGCCGGTGCTGCGCGCGGCGGGCCTGCCCTGGGACCTGCGCAAGAGCCAGCCGTACTGCGGCTATGAGACCTACGACTTCGACGTGCCGGTGCGGACCAGCGCCGATGTGTACGGGCGCTACATAGTCCGGATGGACGAGTGCGACCAGTCGCTGCGGATCATCCAGCAGTGCGTGGACCGCCTGTCGGGCCCCCGCCCGGCCGACGACCCGGTGATGATCGGGAACGCTAAGATCGGCTGGCCCGCCCGGCTCGCCCTGGGCCCCGACGGACTGGGCAACTCGCCCGATCACATCGCGCACATCATGGGTCAGTCCATGGAGGCACTCATCCACCACTTCAAGCTGGTCACCGAGGGCTTCCGGGTGCCGGCCGGGCAGGCCTACGCGGCGATCGAGTCGCCGCGCGGCGAGCTCGGCTGCCACGTGGTCAGCGACGGGGGCACCCGGCCCTACCGCGTGCACTTCCGCGACCCGTCATTTACCAACCTGCAGGCGGTGTCGGTGATGTGCGAGGGCGGCATGGTCGCGGACGTGATCGCCGCGGTGGCCAGCATCGATCCCGTGATGGGAGGCGTCGACAGGTAATGGCGCTGTCGCAGGAGGCTCGCGCCCGGCTGGAGCCGGACGCCGCGCAGATCATCGCGCGCTACCCGCAGTCGCGGTCGGCGCTGCTGCCGCTGCTGCACCTGGTGCAGTCGGAGGAAGGCTACGTGTCGGCCGACGGCATCGAGTTCTGCGCCGGGCAGCTCGGGCTGACCGAGGCCGAGGTCACGGCGGTCACCTCGTTCTACACGATGTACAAGCGGGAGCCGGTCGGCGAGTACCACGTCGGCGTGTGCACCAACTCCCTGTGCGCGGTGATGGGCGGCGACGCCATCTTCGCCGACCTGAAGGAGCACCTGGACGTCGGCAATGACCAGGCCACGGCGGACGGCAAGGTCTCGCTGGAGCACCTGGAGTGCAACGCGGCCTGCGACTACGCGCCAGTGATGATGGTCAACTGGGAGTTTTTCGACAACATGACCCCGCAGTCGGCCCGGGAGCTGGTGGACGGCCTGCGCTCCGGCGCCGATGTCGCGCCGACCCGCGGCGCGCCGCGGCTGTGCACCTGGAAGCAGGCCTCGCGGATCCTGGCCGGGTTCCCCGATGGGCAGGCCGCCGGCGGCCACACGGCGGGCGAGGCCTCGCTGGCCGGCCTGCGGGCGGCCCGGGAGAACGGCTGGCGCCCTGACCCGCAGGAGGGACAGCAGTGACCTCCGTGCTGATGCCCGAGCTCAGCGCCCACTGGGATGAGCCGGACTCCTTCTCGCTGGCCGCCTACCGGCGCAGCGGGGGCTACCGTGCGCTGGCCAAGGCGCTGGCGATGGAGCCGGGTGAGGTAATCCAGACCCTCAAGGACTCGATCCTGCGCGGCCGTGGCGGCGCCGGCTTCCCGACCGGCATGAAGTGGGGCTTCATCCCGCAGGGTGGCGGCAAGCCGCACTACCTGGTGGTCAATGCCGACGAGTCAGAGCCCGGCGCCTGCAAGGACATGCCGACGCTGCTGGCCAACCCGCAGGCGCTGATCGAGGGCATCGTCATCGCGGCCTACGCGATCCGGGCCGAGAAGGCGTTCATCTACGTGCGCGGCGAGGTCCTGCATGTGATCAGGCGGCTGCACCACGCCGTGGCCGAGGCCTACGAGGCCGGCTACCTGGGCCGCAATATCTCCGGCTCCGGGTTCAGCCTGGACGTGGTGGTGCACGCCGGCGCCGGTGCCTACATCTGCGGCGAGGAGACGGCGCTGCTGGACTCGCTGGAGGGGTACCGCGGCCAGCCCCGGCTGAAGCCGCCGTTCCCGGCCGTGGCGGGGCTGTACCAGTGCCCGACGGTGGTCAACAACGTCGAGTCCATCGCGACGGTGCCCTACATCCTGAACCACGGTGCCGAGGAGTTCGCCTCCTACGGGACCGAGCGGTCCAAGGGGTTCGGACTGTACTCCCTGTCCGGCCATGTCACCCGGCCCGGCCAGTACGAGGCCCCGCTGGGCACCACCCTGCGCCAGCTGCTGGAGCTGGCCGGCGGCATCCGGGCCGGGCACCGGCTGAAGTTCTGGACGCCGGGCGGGTCGTCGACGCCGCTGTTCACCGACGAGCACCTGGACGTGCCGCTGGACTACGAGTCGGTGGCCAAGGCCGGATCGATGCTTGGCACCCGGTCGGTCCAGCTGTTCGACGAGACCACCTGCGTGGTCCGCGTCGCGCTGCGCTGGGTGGAGTTCTACCAGCACGAGTCGTGCGGCAAGTGCACGCCGTGCCGGGAGGGCAGCTTCTGGGTCGCCCAGATCATGCAGCGCCTGGAGCGCGGCGAGGGCAGCGAGGCTGACCTGGACAAGCTCCTGGACATCTGCGACAACATCACCGGGCGGGCGTTCTGCGCGCTCGGCGACTCGATCCAGGCGCCGGTCGGCTCATCCATCAAGTACTTCCGGGATGAGTACATCCAGCACCAGAAGCAGGGCGGCTGCCCGTTCGACCCGGCCGCCTCGACGCTTTTCGGTGGGTCCGGGGGGTCGTCCCCCCGGGGCAACACAGCTATGGAGTCGGCCTGATGACAACCCCTTCCACCACGGGCGAGGTGGCCAAGCCGGCCGACGGCGTGACGGTCACCATCGACGGATTCGAGATCACCGTCCCGGAGGGGACGCTGATCATCCGGGCCGCCGAGCAGCTCGGAATCCAGATCCCGCGGTTCTGCGACCACCCGCTGCTCGACCCGGTCGGCGCCTGCCGGCAGTGCCTGGTCGTCGTCGAGGGCCAGCCCAAGCCGCCGGCCTCGTGCACCACGGTGTGCACCCCCGGCATGGTGGTGCACACCCAGCTCACCTCCGCGGTGGCCGAGAAGGCTCAGCGCGGGATGATGGAGCTGCTGCTGGTCAACCACCCCCTCGACTGCCCGATGTGCGACAAGGGCGGCGAGTGCCCGCTGCAGAATCAGGCCATGTCCACCGGCCAGGGCGAGAGCCGGTTCGAGGGGCAGAAGCGGACCTTTGCCAAGCCCGTCGCCCTGTCGGCCCAGATCCTGCTGGACCGCGAGCGGTGCATCCAGTGCGCCCGGTGCACCCGGTTCGCCGACCAGGTGGCCGGGGACCCGCTCATCGACCTGCTCGACCGCGGCCCGCAGGAGCAGGTCGGCGTGGCCGACGGTGTCCCGTTCGACTCCTACTTCTCCGGCAACACCGTGCAGATCTGCCCGGTGGGCGCGCTGACCGGCGCCTCCTACCGGTTCCGGGCCCGGCCGTTCGACCTGGTGTCCACGCCGTCGGTCTGCGAGCACTGCGCGGCCGGCTGCCGGCAGCGCACCGACCACCGCCGCGGCGCGGTGACCCGCCGCCTGGCCGGCAACGATCCGGAGGTCAACGAGGAGTGGAACTGCGATAAGGGCCGGTGGGCCTTTACCTACGCCACCCAGCCGGACCGGCTGTCGCTGCCGCTGGTGCGGGACGACTCCGGGGCACTGGTGCCCGCCTCCTGGCCGGAGGCCATCTCGGTGGCCGCTCGCGGCCTGGCCGCCGCCCGCGGTCAGGCGGGCGTGCTGGCCGGCGGGCGGCTGACGCTGGAAGACGCCTACGCCTACGCCAAGTTCGCCCGGGTGGCGCTGGGCACCAACGACATCGACATGCGCGCCCGCCCGCACTCGGCTGAGGAGACCGGCTTCCTGGCCGGGCACGTCGCGGGGCCGGGCTCGATCGCGCACGGCTCGGTCAGCTACGCCGACCTCGAGTCCGCCCCGGCGGTGCTGCTGGCCGGGTTCGAGCCCGAGGACGAGTCGCCGATCGTCTTCCTGCGGCTGCGCAAGGCAGTCCGCAAGCACCAACTGCAGGTCTACTCGCTGGCAGCGCTGGCCAGCCTGGGCCTGGAGAAGATGTCCGGCGTCCTGCTGCCCACCGCGCCGGGCCAGGAAGCCGCGGCGCTGGACGCCCTGGCGCGCGGCGTCGGCGTCGGGGCCACCGCGGATGCCGGGACGGCCCTGCGCCAGCCCGGCGCCGTGATCCTCGCGGGCGAGCGGCTGGCCGAGGTGCCGGGTGCCCTGACCGCCGCCGTACGGCTGGCCGAGGCGACCGGGGCCAGCCTGGCCTGGATCCCGCGGCGGGCCGGCGAGCGCGGTGCCATCGAGGCCGGCGCGCTGCCGAACCTGCTGCCGCGCGGCCGCAGCGTCACCGACGCCGCGGCCAGCGCCGAGGTCGCCCGCACCTGGGGCGTTGGCTCGCTGCCGGCGCAGCCCGGCCGGGACACCTCGGCGATTCTCGCCGCGGCCGCCAGCGGCGAGCTGTCGGCCCTGCTGGTGGCCGGCGTCGACCCCGATGACCTGCCCGACCCCGCGGCCGCCCTCGCGGCGCTGGAGGCGGCCAGCTTCGTGGTCAGCCTGGAGTTGCGGGTCAGTGCCGTCACCGACCGAGCCGACGTGGTGTTCCCGGTCGCGGCGGTGGCCGAGAAGGCCGGCACGTTCGTGAACTGGGAGGGCCGTCCGGGCACCTTCGGCCCGGCGCTGTCGGTCCCGTCGGTCCGCTCCGACCTGCACGTGCTGGCCTCGCTGGCCGACGAGATGGACGTGCACCTGGGCCTGCCCGACGCCGCGGCCGCCCGCCGCGAGATCTCGTCGCTGGCGCCCCGGCCGGGCACCGGCGCCGCGGCCGCCGCCCCGGCAGGTACCGCCCCGGCCCCCGAGGCGGCACAGCGCGGTCAGGCAGTTCTTGCCACCTGGCATAATCTGCTCGACCGCGGCCGCATGCAGGCCGGCGAGCCGAACCTGGCGGGCACCGCCAGGGCCCCGGTCGCCCGGATGTCCGCCGCGACTGCGGCCGAGGCCGCAGTCTCCGACGGCGGCAAGGTCACTGTGGCGACCAGCCGCGGCACCGTCACCGTTCCAGTGGAGATCACCGAGATGCCAGACCGGGTCGTATGGCTGCCCGCGCACTCCGCGGGCCGCGGCATACGGCGTGAGCTAGGCGCCGGCCACGGCAGCCTCGTCAGCCTGAGGAGCGCGGAATGACACTCCAGGCCGCCTCCTCCCTGGCGGCGCCCGTGGCCGCCAGCCCGGACCCCACGCTGTCCAGCTTCCACGACACCTGGTGGCTGGTGCTGCTCAAGGTCGTCGTGCTGTTTGCCTTCCTGATGCTGGCCACGCTGTTCACGATCTGGGCCGAGCGGCGGGTCATCGGGCGGATGCAGCAGCGTCCCGGCCCGAACCGGGCCGGTCCGTTCGGGCTGCTGCAGTCCCTGATGGACGGCATCAAGTTGCCGCTGAAGGAAGACATCGTCCCCCGCGGGGTGGACAAGATCCTTTTCATCATCGCGCCCGCGGTCTCGGCCATTCCGGCCTTCATCAGCATCGCGATCATTCCGTTTGGTCCGGTGGTGTCGATCGGGGGTGTGCGGACGCCGCTGCAGCTGTCGGACCTTCCCGTGGCGGTGTTGCTGGTGCTGGCGATGTCGTCGATGGGGGTGTACGGGATTGTGCTGGCGGGGTGGGCGTCGGCGTCGCCGTACTCGCTGCTGGGGGGGCTGCGCTCGTCGGCGCAGGTGATCTCGTATGAGATCGCGATGGGGCTGTCGTTCGTGCCGGTGTTTTTGTATGCGGGGTCGTTGTCGACGAGCCAGATCGTGGCGGCGCAGGCGCACGGGACGACGTTCGAGGCGGCCGGGATCATCTGGCATTACCCGTCGTGGTTCGCGGTCTTGCTGCTGCCGTCGTTCGTGATTTACGTGATCACGATGGTGGGGGAGACGAACCGGCTGCCGTTTGACCTGCCGGAGGGCGAGGGGGAGCTGGTCGGCGGGTATCACACGGAGTACTCGTCGCTGAAGTTCGCGCTGTTCTACCTGGCGGAGTACATCTCCATGGTGACGGTGTCGGCGCTGGCGACGACGCTGTTCCTGGGCGGCTGGCGGGCCCCGTGGCCGATCTCGGTGTGGGCGGGGGCTAATAGCGGGTGGTGGCCGCTGCTGTGGTTCCTGGGCAAGGTCACGCTGTTCATCTTCTTCTTCATCTGGCTGCGGGGGTCGCTGCCGCGGATCCGGTATGACCAGCTGATGGCGCTGGGCTGGAAGGTGCTGATTCCCGGGGCGCTGGCGTGGGCGCTGATCATCGCCACGATGCGGGTCTGGCGCCGCGACGGCGGGTCGGCGGGCGTCTACATCGTCGGCGCCCTCATCGTCGCCGCCCTGCTGGTCTTGTGGATCGGGTGGGAGACCTCCGCGCAGAAGACCGCCCGCCGCCAGCAGGCCGAGGAAGAGCGGCTGGCCGCCGAGACCGCCGCGCGCGGCCCGGTGTTCCCGACCCCGCCGATGGACCTGCCCCACTACCACGGCATCGGCATCGCTGGTTCGGTCCCGCGCCAGCCTGAGAATGAGCGCGGCCAAGCATGACCGCCCGGGCCGGACTCGACCGGATTCACGCCGGGCCGAGAAGATCCCACTGGTTGCCGGCGATATCGAGGAACACCGCCACGCGCCCGTAGGCCTCAGTGCGTGGTCCGCGCACGAACCGGACTCCCGCGTCTGTCATCCGCTGATACGACTCAGCGAAGTCATCCACGTGCAGGAAGAACCCAACCCGGCCTGCCGCCTGCTTGCCGACCACTGCCGCCTGATCCGCTCCGTCGGCTCTGGCTAGCAGCAGGCCCGTCATGGCGCCGGGCGGCCGTACGACCACCCACCGCTTGGGACGGCCGTCGTTGGTTACGGCCGGGCTGTCCTCTGCGAGTTCGAACCCGAGCACACCAGTAAAGAACTCGATGGCGGGGTCGTACTCCGGGACCACGATGGTGACAAGACCCAGGTGCATCCGGCCAGCCTAGAATCCCCGGTCCGCTCGGCCGCGCCGGTCACGCTGTCGGTTCCGCCACGGTCAGGCACGCCCGAGGCCCGTGCGGACCATTCAGACCCAGTCGCGCTGGACGGCTAGCTGGCCGAGCTGGAAGCGGGACGTCAGGCCGTGCGCGGCCATCAGGTTCGATAGCCGCCGCCGGACCGTGCGCAGGCTGAGATCGAGATTCCGGGCGATCGCCTGATCCTTGAAGCCGGCCGTGAGCAGTTGCAGCATCGCGTGGTCGGTCTCGTCCAGCCCGGTCTCCGATACTGCGGTCGGACCGGTCCAGCGAAGCGGGAGCG
>DASUBV010000097.1:0-9540 GCA_035763085.1 Streptosporangiaceae bacterium
CGGCCACCTCGGCCGAGGGCCTGATGACGGCCAGCACGTCCGGGTCCAGCCCGGCCGCCGTCATCATGGCCTCGTCCCAGGTGCCGGTGCTCACGTCATACAGCAGGGTGGACGAGGCGTTGGCGTGATCCTGGGCCAGCACCCCGGTGAGCCAGCCGAGCAGGTACCCGCCGACTGGCGGGAAGGAGGCGGCCTTACTGAACACGTCGGGCTCGTGCTCGCGCAGCCACATCAGCTTGGGCGCCACGTGCGAGGCGTCGGCGTTCAGCCCGGTCGTCGCGAAGATCCGCTCGTGGCCCAGCGCGCTGGCCAGCGCCGCCGCCTGGCCGGCGGCCCGGCGGTCCAGCCAGATGATCCCCGGCCGCAGCGGCTCGAGCCGGTGATCCACCGGAACCAGCCCGTCCACCTGGGAGGCCAGCCCCAGGTGGGTGACCTCCGACGCCCGAACGCCGCTGCCGGCCAGCAGCTCACCGACTGCGCAGGCCAGGGCGGCGGTCCAGTGCGCCGGGTCCTGCTCGGCCCAGCCGCTGCGGGGATGGGCCATCGTGCAGCCGTGCCCGGCCGAGCCGACCGTCTGCCCGTCCGGGTCGAGCAGCACGGCCTTGACGCTCTGGGACCCGACATCCGCCCCGATCAGGTACCCCATCCCCGCGGCTGCCCTCCTCACCAGTTCCGTCCGTGTCGTCCCGCCGGCTACCGCCAGCCAACGACGCCGTCAGTCATCGGGCCGGCCACCGCCAGCCGCCTACGTCGCCCGCCGGCCGCCGACAACTGCCGACCCCGCCTGCCGACCCGGCAAGCCGCCGCCAGCCGCCGACCACCAGCCGCCAGCCGACCGGACCCGGCCCGCGGAGCCGGGCGGCCGCCTGCCGACGGGCCGCTCTCAGTCGCGGCGGGCAGGCCCGGTGCCGGACCTGCCCGCCGCCTGCCGTGCCTGAGCTCCTACAGGCCGCGCTGAAGCGCCTACAGGCCCTCGTTGATCAGCCGTCCCGCGGACTCGTACTTCTCCCGGTTGCGGTACTTCAGGTAGAAGGCCGCGCCGATGCCGATCGCGATGACCAGCAGGTCGATCGGCCCCAGCCAGTTCGCGTACTTGTACCCGGCCCCGAGGAACTCGATGTTCTTGAACAGCAGGTAGATCACGTACACCTGGGCGAAGAACGAGATGGCCGGGGCCAGCCGGGTCTTCCACCAGTGCACCTCATCGGGGTGCTGGCGCTCGAAGTACAGCAGGATCGACAGCGAGACCAGCGCCTGCACGGCCAGGATCACGATCACGCCCATGACCGCCATCAGCCCGTACAGCTGCAGGTAGGCCTGCGAGTTGGGGTCGTTGGAGCCGACGAAGACCGCGAAGCCGCCGACGATCAGCGCGGCGATGACCGACTGGGTGATCGAGGCGACGTGCGGGCTCTTCCACCGGTGGTGCGTCCGGCCGAGCGGGCGCGGCAGCAGGCCCTCGCGGCCCAGTGAGTAGAAGTACCGCGAGGTCGTGTTGTGGAAGGCCATGCCGCACGCGAACGAGCCGGTGATGATCAGGTAGCTCAGCACCGAGCCGACCCAGTGCCCGGCGATTGCGTTGGCCGGGCCGATGTAGTAGTCGGCGGAGTTGGTCTGCGCCTGCTTGATCGCCGCGCCCACCGTCGCGTACCCGGAGAACGGCGCCCAGCTGGTCAGTGCGTAGAACACGCCGAGCCCGATCACCGAGATGTACAGGGCGCGGGGCACGATCCGCTTGGGGTCCTTGGACTCCTCGCCGTAGTTCGGCGCGCTCTCGAAGCCGACCCACGACCAGAAGGCGAAGAACAAGCCGATGCCGACGGCTCCGGCGGCCAGGCCATGTGAGGCCGGGAAGCCCTTGAACGCGTTGATCGGGTTGATGGCCCCGAACGGCACATGCCCGTGGGCGAACATCGTGATATCGAAGATGATCAGGAACACGACCTCGGAGACCAGCCCGACGCCCAGCACGATGCTGGACAGGTGCACGTCGAAGAAGGTCAGGATCGAGATGATCAGCACCATGGCCAGGGCGAGCCAGGGCCAGGCGATCTTGACGCCGAACTCGGCCAGCTTGATGTTGACGAAGTAGGCGAACCCGCCGCACAGCGCGGCCTCGAACACCGAGTAGGCCAGCACCGCGCCGAACCCGGTGCCCATCCCGACCTCGCGGCCCAGGCCGTGGCTGATGTAGGAGTAAAAACCGCCGGCTGTCGTCTTCTTGCGCGCCATCGTGGTGTAGCCGACCGAGAAGATCACCAGCACGACCGCCGCGAACATGAACCCGGCCGGGGTGCCGAGGCCATTGCCGAATCCGACCGAGATCGGCGTGTTGAACAGCATCGCCGAGATCGGGGCGGCGCCGGTCACCGTCAGGAAGAGCACTCCCCACAGGCCGATCGCGTTCTTTTTCAGCTTGTGGACGTCCTCCCGCTGGGAGACGTCCAGGCTCTCGGCCAGTCCGGTAACCGGGCCGGCGGGGGCGTCGCCCCCTGCTTGCTCTCTGGTTTCCGACATGCAGACCAGCCTCCTTATCGGGCCGGGCCTTGCACCGTGCTCCGCTGAGCCCGGCGCGACGGGGGTGGTGGACTGTGCCGGATCACCGCATGCCCTCCGGGACCGGAGGGATAGTGCGGTGGCGGGCACGAAGATTGCCGGAAGCCGTAGAGCCGGACACGTCCGGCACAGGGGCGGCGCGCCGCATTTCTGGTCGGACCATGACGAGTGTCACGGCGCCCTCCTCGGAATGCCAGCTTCTGGCAAGTTCCTCATGGACGGCAGACGCCGAGGTAGCCGCAGGCAATGTCCGGCCCTCGACACCCTCCCGTCGCTCGGCGGACCCTGACCGTAACATACCGATTTACCTGCTACAAGACTTTACGGTCGGCTAAAACTACCTAAATTTAGCTCTTGACTATTAGGTCAGACCGATAGACGATTTGGTCTGAAAACCGGTCACGCGAAGGTTGATCCTGATCGGCTGCGAGGCGCCACGGCGGCGCGGGCGAGGACAGGTTCATGCACGACTACGGCGTCTTCACCGCGGGTTCCAAGGCCGAGGTCCTGGAGCAGTCCCGCGAGTTCTGGAATCCCGGCAAGACCGACTTCTGGGCCGAGTCCGGAGTCGACCTGGTCATCGACCGCCGGGAGAGCTACTTCATCTGGGACATGTCCGGCAGCCGGCTGATCGATGTGCACCTCAACGGCGGCACCTACAATCTCGGCCACCGCAACCCCGAGCTGGTCGAGGCCATCACCACCGGGATGCGCTCGTTCGACATCGGCAACCACCACTTCCCCTCCAGCGCCCGCGCGGCGCTGGCCGAGGCGCTGATCTCCTCGGCCCCGGCCGGCCTGGCCAAGGTCGTCTACGGCAGCGGCGGCGGCGAGGCCATCGACATCGCGCTGAAGACGGCCCGGCACGCGACCGGCCGCCGGAAGATCGTTTCCATCATCCGCGCCTACCACGGCCACACCGGGCTGGCCGTGGCCGCCGGCGACGACCGGTTCTCCCGGCTGTTCCTGGCCGACCGGCCCGATGAGTTCACGCAGGTCCCGTTCAACGACCTGGCCGCGATGGAGGCGGCGCTGGCGGCCGGCGACGTCGCCGCGGTGATCATGGAGACCATCCCGGCCACCTACGGCTTCCCGCTGCCCGCGCCGGGCTACCTGGAGGCGGTCAAGGCCGCGTGCGAGCGGCACGGCACCTTGTACATCGCCGACGAGGTGCAGACCGGCCTGATGCGCACCGGCGAGCTGTGGGCCATCACCAAGCACGGCATCGAGCCGGACATCCTGGTCACCGGCAAGGGGCTGTCGGGCGGCATGTACCCGATCGCCGCTGTGCTGGTCAGCGAGCAGTGCGGGGAGTGGCTCACCGAGGACGGCTTCGCGCACATGTCCACCTTCGGCGGCGCCGAGCTGGGCTGCGTCGCGGCGCTGAAGACCCTGGAGATCTGCACCCGCCCGGAGACCCGGTCGATGGTGCACTACATCGCCGACCTGATGGGCCGCGGGCTGCGCGCCATCCAGGCCCGCTACCCCGGCTGGTTCACCGGCATCCGGCAGAACGGCGTGGTGATGGGCCTGGAGTTCGATCACCCCGAGGGAGCCAAGTACGTCATGCGCCACCTGTACGAGGCGGGGGTGTGGGCCATCTTCTCGACGCTCGACCCGCGCGTCCTGCAGTACAAGCCGGGCCTGCTGATGACCCCCGAATTGTGCGAGGAACTGCTGGAGCGCACCGAGGCCGGCATCGGCCGCGCGCACGCCGAGGTCCGCAGGGCCCCGGCCCGCAAGACGGCCGGAGGCCGGCCATGAGCGAGCCGGCGGGGCGCGGCGCCGCCCGGGCTGAGCAGCACACCGCGAGCCGGCCGGGCGCGGCGCCGCCGCGACTGAGGAGCCTGC
This sequence comes from Streptosporangiaceae bacterium, assembly GCA_035763085.1. GTDB lineage: Bacteria > Actinomycetota > Actinomycetes > Streptosporangiales > Streptosporangiaceae > DASUBV01. The sequence goes on from DASUBV010000097.1 coordinate 4,408, forward strand.
GACGAGCGAGGGCGGCGCGCCCCCAGCGCCCCGGCATGTCGCCGGAGGCACAGTCGTGACCGCGCAGGCAGACGCGCGAACCGCCGGCCTGGTCAACACCGGTCCGGGTACGGTGAGCGCGACACACCGGGCGAAGCAGATGCTGGCCCGGGCGCACTGGGCAGCGGGCGCGTTCGCGACCTACGACCGCGCCGCGGTGCTGCGCGTCGCCGAGGCCGCCGCCACCGCCGCGCACGGCCAGGCGCGCAAGTACGCCGAGTGGGCCGTGGCCGAGACCGGGTTCGGCGTGGCCGAGCACAAGCTGCTCAAGAACGAGGCCTGCTCGCTGGGCGTCTGGGAGCGCTACCGGGATGAGGACTTCGTCAGCCCGCGGATCGACCCGGCCGCCAAGATCGTCGCGCTGCCCCGGCCCGCCGGCGTGGTGCTCGCGCTGACCCCCTCCACCAACCCCGTGTGCAGCGTCTTCTTCAAGGTCATCATCGCCCTGCTGACCCGCAACGCCATCGTCGTCAGCCCGCACCCGATGGCCGCCGCCTGCTGCACCGACGCGGCCCGGCTGCTGGCCGCCGCCGCGGTCGAGGCCGGCGCGCCGGACGGGGTCATCCAGGTCGTCGAGCACCCCACGGTGCCGCTGATCGAGACGCTGATGGCCGACCCGGTCACCGGCGTCATCGTGGCCACCGGCGGCACCGCCGTGGTCCGCGCCGCGCACCGGTCCGGCAACCCGGCGCTGGGCGTCGGCCCCGGCAACGTGCCGGTCCTGGTCGACGCCACCGCGGACGTGCCCGCGGCCGCCCGCCGGATTGCCGACAGCAAGGCGTTCGACAACTCGGTGCTGTGCACCAATGAGTCGGTGCTGATCGCCGAGGACGCCATCGCCGACCAGCTCACCCGCGAGCTGCAGCGCCAGCGCGCCGCCGTGCTGGACCCGGCCGGCACCGCCCGGGTACGCGACTACCTGTTCCCCGACGGGCGGCTCAGCGCCGAGGCGGTCGGCAAGGACGCGGCCTGGATCGCCGAGCGGGCCGGCGTCCGGGTGCCGCCGCGGACCCGGCTGCTAGTCGCGCCGATCGACCTGGTCGTCCCCGAGGAACTGCTGGTCCGCGAGAAGCTGTCCCCCGTCCTGGGCCTGGTGCGGACGCCGACCGCCGAGCGCGGCATCGAGGCCGCGCGGGCGGTTGTCCGGATCGGCGGCCCGGGGCACTCCGCGGCTATCCACAGCCAGGACGCCGCCACCATCCTGGGCTTCGGCAGCCGGGTGCCGGTGCTGCGGATCTCGGTCAACGTGGGCAACAGCACGGGCAGCTCCGGCCTGGAGACGAACCTGGCCCCGTCGATGACCCTGGGCACCGGCTTTGCCGGCCGCAGCTCCATCGGCGAGAACCTGGAGCCCCGGCACCTGGTCAACTGGGCCAGGATCGCCTACAACGCCGACGCCGCCGTCCCCTTCGGCGAGTTCAGCGGGCTGAGCACTGATCAGGCTCCGGACGGGCCCGTTCCGGCTTACCCCGATGCCTCCAACCTGCCGCAGGCCTCCGGGTTTTCCAGAACGGGGCCTCCGGTGCCGGCCCCGCCCGGACCTGCTGATCCGGCCCCCGGCCAGGGCAGCATGGCGGGGGTGCCGGACGCGGTACGCGAGCAGCTCCGGGCGCTGATCATCGAAGAGCTGCGCGAGCTGGTGGGCGGGTAGGCCGTGGCCGAGCTGCGATCGTTCATCTTCCTGGACCAGCTCCAGCCGCAGACCATGTGCTACCTGGGCAGCTGGGTGCGCGGCCGGCTGCCCCGGCTGGGCGTGGCCGCACAGGTCATCGAGATCGCGCCGGGCCTGGACATCGAGCCGCTGACCGACATCGCGCTCAAGGAGGCCGACGTCCAGGCCGGGATCCTGGTCGTGGAGCGCCAGTTCGGCTACCTGGAGCTGCACGGCAGCACGTCGGCGGTGCACGCGGCCAGTGCCGCCGTGCTGGCCGCGCTGGGCGTCAGCGCCGACACCGCGACCCGGCCGCAGGTGCTGGCCTCGCGGATCATCACCCGCGTTGACAACCAGCACGCGTTCCTGGTCAACCGCAACAAGCTCGGCTCGATGGTGCTGCCCGGCGAGTCGCTGTTCGTGCTGGAGCTGCAGCCGGCCTCGTACGCGATCCTGGCCGCCAACGAGGCGGAGAAAGCGGCGCAGGTCAAGATCGTGGACTACCGGATGATCGGCGCGACCGGCCGGGTGTACCTGTCCGGCCGGGAGGACGACGTGCGCCAGGCCCGCGACGCGGTCACCAGCCTGCTCGGGACCCCGCAGTGACCGGCCCGGGCAACGGCAGCCGGCCGCCCGGCAGCGCAGCGGCCGGGCCCGGCGGCCTGGCCGCCGACGGTGAGCTGCGGGCGCTGGTCCGCGAGGTGCTCCGCGACATCCTGCCGACTCTGACCGTCAGCGGTATCGCGCGCACCCCGGGCGCCTCGAGCCCTGCGAGCCCGGCGCCGTCCGGCCGGCCCGCGGCTGTTCCGCTGACGATCCCGCCCGCCGCACCGCTCAGCTCAGTGCCGGTCGCCAGCCCCGCCGCTGTTCCCCCGGCAGCCCCGCCCGCCGCGCCGCCTAGCTCAGTACCGCTCGCCAGTTCTGCCGCTGCCGCCGCTCCGGCCCCCGGGACCTCGGCCGGGCAGCCAGCTTCGGGCGGCTCTGGCACGCAGGTGCGGCCAGTGCAGCTAAGGACCGACGAGGAGCTGCGGGAGTTCGTGCTGCAGGTGGTGCGGCTGGCCGACAATCCCAAGCGGCGCCGCGACCTGCTGGCCGGGCGCCTGACGTTCACCCTGGACAGCGGCGGCGCGGCGGCCGACCCGGCCGTGACACACCGGGTCGACAAGGGCGCGGTAACCGAGCGGGCCGTGATCGCCGCCGCCCGGGCCGGTGCCGGGCTGGTGCTCGGACCGCGCGCGGTGCTGACCCCGCTGGCCCGCGACAAGGCCCGGGCGCTGGGCGTCCGCGTCGAGAAGGAGCGGTGATGCTGCAAGCCGTGGTGGTCGGGAATGTGTGGTCGACCCGCCGGATCGACGGGCTGCCGGCCGGGGCCTTCCTGGAGGTCGAGGTCACGGGGTCCGGGGACCGGCTGGTCGCCTTCGACGTACTGGGCACCGGCATCGGCGAGCGGGTGCTGGTAGCGCAGGGCTCGGTGGCGGCGGGCTGGCTGCCGGACCGGCCGCCGGTCGACGCGCTCATCATTGGCTCCATCGACGAACCAGCCCCGGCCGCGCCGGCCACGACCCCGGCCAGGCGCAAGCCGGGCGGCAAGAAGTGAGCTCATAGCGGAGAGGAAATCCCATGGCACAGAACGCGCTGGGCATGATCGAGACAAAGGGCTACGTAGCCGCCCTGGCCGCCGCCGACGCGATGGTCAAGGCGGCCAACGTGGTCATCGTCGGCCGCCAGGAGGTCGGCGACGGCCTGGTCGCCGTGATTATCAACGGCGACGTGGGCGCGGTGAAGGCCGCCACCGAGGCCGGTGCCGAGACCGCATCCAGCGTCGGCGAGCTGGTGTCGGTGCACGTCATCCCGCGCCCGCACAACGAGCTCGGCAAGCACTTCGTGGTCTCCGAGTAGCTCGATGCCGGGCCTGACCACCGGCATCGAGCTGCGGGTCTACCTGCCGATCGCGAGCCTGCAGCGGCAGTTCGCTGCCTACCTGGGCACGCCCACCCGCGCCCGGGGCTACCCGCCGATGGAGGGCGACCATGCCCTCATCGTCGAGGTGGCGCCGGGGCTGGCCGTCCAGCGGATCACCGACCTGGCGCTGCGCGCCGAGCCTGCCGTGGAGCCGGGCATCTTGTTCGTCGAGCGGCACTTCGGCGTACTCGAGGTGCACGCCCGCGACGCCGGCGAGGTGGAGCGCGCAGGCGCGGCGATCCTGGCCGGGATCGGCCAGCAGCCCGCCGACCAGCTGCGGCCGCGGCTGCTGTATGCCGACGTGATCGAGGACATCACCGACCAGCAGGCGGTGATCATCAACCGGTCCCGGGGCGCGTCGATGATCCTGCCCGGCCAGTCGCTGCTGGTGTGCGAGATGGCGCCCGCGCTGTTCGCGGCGGTGGCGGCCAACGCGGCCGAGCAGGCCGCGCCGGAGAACACTCTGGTCGACGTGGCTATGATCGGCGCCTCCGGCCGCCTGTACCTGGCCGGGACGACCGCCGGAGTGCGCCGCTCGCAGGCGGCCATCGAGCAGCTGCTCGCCCGTGTCGAGGGACGTGACCATTGACCAGCAGCCCGCCGCGGCGGCCCGGCCAGCCAGCCGCGCCAGCCCCGCCGGTTCCGCCCGGCATGGCAGCTCAGCCAGGCCCGGCCGATACCGCAAGCCAGCCAACCCTGGCCGGCACGGCAGCTCAGTCAGCCCCGGCCGGCACGACAGGCCAGCCCGGCCCGGCCGGCACCTCGCCGGAGGAGATCCTCCGCGGGTATGACCCGTTCGCGCAGGCGGCGCTGGCCCCGTTCGGGTTCTCGCCTGCCGCCCGGCTATCGCTGCTCAGCCTGTCCGAGAACGCCACCTACCGCGTCGATGACCCGCAGCGGACGGCGGTGCTGCGGGTCCACCGGACCGGCTATCACCCGGCCGGCGCAGTTGCCTCCGAGCTGGCCTGGCTGCAGGCATTGCGCGCCGAGACGGGACTGCGCACTCCCGCGGTGTTCCCGGCCGCCGACGGGCGGCAGGTGGTGGACATCACGATCGGGACGGTGACCCGGCAGGTCGTGTTGTTCGAGTGGCTGCCCGGTACCGAGCCGGCCGAGGACCAGCTCCCGGGGAAGTTCGAGCTGCTGGGCGAGATCTGCGGCCGGATGCACCGGCACTCCCGCGGCTGGGCGCGGCCCGCCTCGTTCGTCCGGTTCTCCTGGGACTACGACACCTGCGTCGGCGCGACGCCGCGGTGGGGGCGGTGGCAGGACGGCATCGGGGTCGGCCCCGGTGAGCACGCCACGCTGGCCCGCGCGGCAGGCACGATGCAGGCCCGGCTGGCTCGTTTCGGAAAAGGCCCGGACCGGTTCGGCCTGATCCATGCCGACATGCGGCTGGCCAATCTGCTGGTCAACGGCCCCGACATCCAGGTCATCGACTTTGACGACTGCGGGTTCGGGTGGTTCCTGTTCGACCTGGG
>DASUBV010000098.1:0-19993 GCA_035763085.1 Streptosporangiaceae bacterium
GGACGAGATCGGCAAGGCCCTCGGCCTGACCCGGGAGCGCATCCGGCAGCTGGAGAAGCAGTCCCTGTCCAAGCTGCGCCACCCCAGCCGCGCTCAGCCGCTGCTGGATTACGCCAGCTAGGGCAGTTCCCCGGCCGCCGCGGCCGCCTCCCGGCTTGCGAGCCGGGCCCGACCTCCCGCCGGGCCCGGCTCGCAGCATTCCCAGGTGCCGCTGACGGCGCGACCGGCAGCCCGCCGCTCCTGCGCCTCGATGTCATCCAGGCGGCTTAGGCGCGCGAACCATGACCGGACCGACTGCTTATAGCCCGCAGGCATGCTGAGGCCAGCGACTTCGGCCTCGGTGAAGAAGCCAATCTCCTTGTGCTCATCGCTGATGGCGGGCAGCTGGTTGCTCTCCGGGTGGCAGCCGTAGGTAACGATGAGCACGTCGCGGCCTTCGCGGATGTGGTACTGCCAGGCGTCCAGGATGGGTCCGGTGGTGACGGGCAGCCCGGTTTCCTCGGTGATCTCCCTGGCGACGCAGACGGGAGGCTCCTCGCCGAGTTCAAGTTTGCCTCCGGGCAGTTCCCATTCCTCGCGCTCGTTCTTGAGCAGCAGTACCCGGCCGTCACGCACCAGCACGCCCTTCACTGAGACGGGGAAGGCTCGCACGGTCTGCGCGACTCCGCTCATGGTTGTCATCTCCCGGTTCTCGCCAGCGCTGCTGCTCCCGCCTGGAATTCAACACCACTCGCCCCGGGCGCTCAGGCCGGCGGCCCTGACAGATTGTCACCAGCCGTTACCCGATGAGCTGAGTCACGCCTCCGGGCGGTGCGGGCCTGCGGGGCAGTCAGTACCTGGCGCGCCCGGGCCCGCACACGGCGCGGGGGCAGCGCCCGTGCCTCTCGCTGGAGCTCGAGGAGGTAGCCGGCCCGGGCTGGCGCGGCGGCGGGCCGGGCGTCAGCCGAGCGCGTCCAGCGCCCGCTCCCACGGGTAGTCGGCGAACGCCGGAGCCGGAGCCGGCGCCGGAGCGACCGGGAGACTCGCCACGTCCGGCCCCGGACCGCCCGGGCCCGCCGATGCCCCCCTCGCACTCGCACTCTCCAGGCCCGCCCCGTCCGCGCCCGCGCTCCCCGGAACCGCAGCACCCGCATCCCGGCCAGCCTCGTCGAGCACCGTGACGCCCGCTCCGCGCAGCCGGGCAATGCTGGCCGCCAGCGCCGGGTGCGCCGCCAGCGGGCCGTGCACCCAGGGCACCGCCGCCACCGGGATCCCCATCCCGATCGCCTCGTTGATCAGGCCCAGTGCCAGCGTGTCGCTGATTCCGGCGGCCCACTTGTTCACCGTGTTGAACGTCGCCGGGGCGACCAGTACCGCGTCCGGGGGCGGCAGCACGTCCGGCTCCCCCGGCTGCTTGTACGCCGAGCGGACCGGGTGACCCGACAGCCGGGCCAGGTCCTCCAGGTCGGCGTCCAGCCACCGCGCGGCGGTCGGCGTCAGGATCAGGCAGACGTCCCAGCCGCGCTGCTGCGCCGCCGTGATCACGGCCGGGATGCCGGGCACCGGCCCCGCCGCGCTGGCCACCAGGTACAGGACGCCGCTCGCAGTGCCGGAAGCCATGGCGGCAATAATCTCACTTGCCCGCATCTGCACCTGCATCCCCCTGGGAGGGAGCATTATGTCCGAGCAGGCCGACAACCCGCGGCGCGCTGGCCAGGCCAAGCCGGCTGCCGGGCCGGGCCGGGCGCCGGGTCAGCGGCTGCCGACCAGGATGGCGCGCGCGGCGGACTATGACGCCATCGCGCCTGTCCTCAACGAGTGGTGGGGGCGCAACATCCTCCCGGCGCTCCCGCGGCTGTTCCTGGATCACTTCCACCGGACGAGCCTGATCATCGACGGGCCCGCGGGCCCCGGCGGGCCGGGCAGCCCGCTGGCCTTCCTGGTGGGGATCCTGTCCCCGTCGAAGCCCGCGGATGCCTACATCCACTTCGTCGGCGTCTCGCCCGCGCTGCGCGGCCAGGGCGTGGCCCGGCAGCTGTATGAGGAGTTCTTCGGCCTGGCCCGCGACGACGGGCGCACCGTCGTCTCGGCGATCACCGCGCCGGTGAACACCGCCTCCATCGCCTTCCACCGGTCCATGGGCTTCGAGGTCAGCGGCCCGGTCCCCGACTACGAGGGCCCGGGCCGGGACTACATGGTGTTCACGCGTCCTCTGTAGCCGCGGCTGGAGTCAGGCCGTCGAAGATCACCCGCTGCGCCCGGGTCCGCACCTCCAGGTCCAGCTGAGCGTGCGCGCCCGCGCGCGACATCCCCACCATCAGCGCGTAGAACTCCGGCAGCCCGACATCGGCACGTATCGCGCCCGCCTGCTGCGCGCGCCGCAGCAGCACGTCCACCGCCTGCGACAACTCCTGCGAGGCCTGCTCGGCCCGCCCGGTGACGCCACCCGCGTCGACCAGCGCGTCCGCGATCGCGATCTTGCCCGGCGCGTCGGTGACGATCTCGGTGAACATCACGAACAGCGCCTCGCCAGGATTCGCGTCGCCCGTCAGCTCCGCGGCCCGGTCCCGCAGGCGGCCGAACCGCTGCACCAGGACCTCCACCAGCAGCTCGGACTTGGTCGGGAAATGCCGGAACACGGTCGCGATGCCGACCCCGGCCCGCCGGGCGACCTCCTCGGTCGACGCCGACTCGCCGCCCTCGCCGAACACCTCCTGCGCCGCATCGAGGATCGCGGCCCGGTTCGACCGCGCATCCGCCCGCTGCGCCCGCGCCGGGCCCGTCACTGATTCCCGCATCGCATCGCTCGTTCCCGGATTGCCAAGTGGAGTGATGACTCCGTATAGTCGTTCGGAGTCGTCACTCCGGATAGTACCGGACTCCGGCTCGCGGCCAGCGTCACGTCCAGATCGCTCCCGCAGCACGGAGATCCCGGGCTACTCCCGCATGCCACCGACCACGATCTGGGGAGCTCTCATGCCCGAGTCTGACCTGTCCGCCGCCGCTCAGCCCGGCAGCCCTGCCGACGTCTTCCGCCGCCTGGTTCAGGGCGTCTGCGACCGGCAGATCGACCAGCTGTCGTCGCTGTACGCCGAGCAGACCAGCGTCGTGCACCCGCTGGACCCGCAGCGGGCGCCGGCGCTGACCACCCGCCAGCAGCTGACCGAGCACTTCCGGGGCGGCTTCCAGGCGCTCGGCGAGATCCGCTTCACTCCCGCCGCCCTGACCCTGCACCAGACCACCGACCCCGAGGTCATCATCGGGGAGTTCGAGTACCGCGGGGTGGCGCCGGGCAGCGGGGAGCCGTTCGACATCCCGAATATCTTCGTGGTGCGAGTCCGCGACGGGCAGATCGTCGAGTCTCGCGACTACGGCGACACCCTGACGATCATGCGCCTGCTGGGCGCGCCCGGCAATCCGGCCGGAGCCGCGCCGGCGGGCGAGGACTGGCAGGCCCGCGCGCAGCGCCGTTATGAAGACGCCGTGTTCGGCGGCGACACCGCCGCGCTGGACACCGCGGACCGCGAGCTCAGCGCGGTCGAGGCGGACCTGGCGCTGGCCCGCGGGCGGGTCATGCACGCGCGGTTCCTGGCCGGCGGCCCGGCGCAGGACGCCACGCTGGGCGAGTTCGAGCGCGCGGCGGCGCTGTACACCGAGCTCGGCGATGCCCGCGGCGAGGCCGAGGCGCGGTTCTGGATGGCCACGTTCCACCAGGTCGCCCGCGGCGACCACGAGACCGCGCTGCCGCTGCTGGAGCAGGCCGGCAAGCTCGCCGCCGACGCGGGTGACCGGCTGACCCTGTCCTACGTCGCCCGGCACATCGGCTTCGCGCAGCAGGCGGCCAGCCAGCTGGACGCCGCGCGCAGCCACCTTGAGCAGTCCCTGCAGCTCCGCCGGGAGCTCGGGTTCCAGCGCGGCGTCGCGGCGGCGCTGCTGGCGCTAGCCCAGTTCGCGGGCCAGCACGGTGACCCCGGCGAGGCGCGCGGCCTGCTGGCCGAGGCCGACGCGGTCGCCCGCGCTCATGACGCCGAGGGCATCCGGCGCTGGATCGACCAGGCCCGCGCCGAGCTGGCCGGCCGCGCCTGATCCGCTCGCCAGTCAGGGCGATCCTGGCCGGGCTGCATCGCAGCCGCCGCCAGGCTGCGGGCAGCCCGGCCCGTGCCTCCGGGCAGCCTGCCCGTGCGGCCTGCTGGTCAGCTGCGCGGGCTGCGCCCGGGCTGCCGGCCAGCTAGCTGGCTGCCCGGGAATCGCTGCTGGTGAGGTGGTGTGACGACACAGGCCGCGGCGTAGCCGGCCGGGCACCTGATTCCGCGCCTGCGGGCGCGATCCCGGCCGCGGCGCCGGCTCGCGCAGCCCGCAGCTCGCGGACCAGGGCGCGCACCGCAGCCGTGCGAGCCAGCTCGGGGGTGGTGGCAAAGCCGATCCTCCGGGTCGGGCAGCCCGGGCCGAGGTCGGCAACGGTGACACCGCCGGGGACGTCGGCAAGCGACAGCTCCGGCACGACCGCCATGCCCCGCCCCTGGGCGACCAGGGCGAGCACGGTGCCGTCGTCCTCTGCGGTGATCGTGGCCCGCGGCAGCCAGTCCTGGGCCGACCACCAGCCGCGGGTGTAGGCCGAGCAATTCTCCTGCCAGTCGATGAGCGGCAGGCTGCGGGGATCGGGGTGACCGCTCGGGTGAACGAGCGAGTACTTCTCTGTCATCAGCTCGCCGGCGAGCAGGCCGTCCGGCAATGGGGTGGACCCGCCCAGGGTGGCAATGGCCAGGTCAGCTCGCCCGTCGACCACCTCGCCAGGAGTGCCGCGGCCGATGTCCCGGACCACCCGTACCTCCGGCTGCAGCCGCGGGTGCCTGGCCGCCAGCCGCTGCAGAGCGGCAGGCAGCAGGTGCAGGGCAGCGCCGCGGAAAGCAGCGATGCGCAGCGGGCCGGTGAGGCTGTGGTCGGCGCCGCCGCCCCGGACCTCCGCGGCCATCGCCTCATGCAGCCGCAGGATACGGCGGGCGTGTGCGGCCGCCCGGTCGCCGGCCGCAGTGGGGCGGGCGCCGGTACGGAGTCGCTCGAAGAGCACAGTCCCGAGCTTGCGCTCCATGCCGCGCACGGCGTGGGAGACGGCGGACTGCGTCATGCCGAGGGTCCCGGCCGCGGCGGTGAAGCCGCCACGGTCGCATACGGCAAGGAGGATGCGCAGCTCGGACGGGGCGAGGTCGGCTGCCATGAGCACCTTTCATGTCAGTGCGGGGTGCCATCGACGCAACGCTCTGCCCAGCCCGGCGATTCCTTTCTACGTTCGATGGCATGACGATCACAGCACGAGTCGTGCACCAGGTGGCCCGGCCGGACGGCTTCCCAACCCCTGACCACTTCACCTTCGCCGAGCAGGTGATCCCGGAACCCGGCCCGGGTGCGGCGCTGGTGGAGAACATCCTGTTCTCCGTCGACCCGTACATGCGGGAGCTAATGGACGTGGCGGGCCTGACCAGCGGCGGCATCTGGCAGCTCAACGCGCCGCTGGAGGGCCGGACCATCGGCCGCGTGCTGACCTCGGCGGACGACAGTCTCTCCCCGGGCGACCTGGTCTTTCATCGCCAGGGCTGGCGGACGCACGCCCTGGTGCGGGCGTCGGAGGCACGCGTGCTGCCACGCTACGAGGGCGTCCCGCTGACCGCGCACCTCAGCGTGCTCGGCGGCACCGGGCTCACGGCGTACGTTGCGCTGACCCGCACGGCCCGGCTGCAGCCCGGCGAGGACATCTTCATCTCGGCAGCGGCGGGCGGTGTCGGCACGGCGGCTGCCCAGATCGCCCGGCTGACAGGCGCCCGGCGGATCGTGGGCAGTGCGGGCTCGCCCGCCAAGGTCAAGTGGCTGGTGAAGGACCTGGGCTTCGACGCGGCCTTCGACTACCACGACGGGCCGGTGCCGGACCTGCTGGCGGCCGTGGCTCCGGACGGCCTTGACGTAGCCCTGGACAACGTCGGCGGCGACCACCTGGCGGCGGCGATCGGCTCCCTCCGCGAGTTCGGCCGCATCGCCTGGGTGGGTGCGATCGCGCAGTACCACCGTCTCCAGTCGCCGCCCCCGGCTCCCCGCAACCTCTTCGACGTGATCGGCAAGTCCCTCCGCCTGGAAGGCGTCCTGGTCCGCAACTACCAGGACGTCCAGGGCGAGCTGGAGGACTTCCTTGTCCCGCACATCCGCGCTGGCCGCCTCCATCCGGCAGAGACAGTCGTCGACGGCTTCGACAACCTCGTGAGCGCCTTCCTGGGCATGCTGCGCGGCGAGAACGCCGGCAAGATGCTGGTCCGCGCCTGAGGGGACAAGCCGGCTCATGGCCGATCCCGCCGGCGGCGCCGCTTACTCGTGCGCGAGCCGGTAGTGGCCGGCCAGGACGTCGTCGCCGAAGTCGCTGCGCGGCCGGCGCAGCACAGTGTGCGCGTGATTGGCGCCGTCCTGGGTGTTGTCGTACTCGATCAGCAGGTCGTCGCCCTGCACCCGGTAGTAGTGCGGGCCGTCCCGCGTGACCGGGCCTTCCCAGGCGAAGAACAACTCGGCTGCGGTGATCCGCGCGTTCTCGCGGCGCGCCAGGCTGGCGGGCAGCCGGTCCAGGTACACCGCGGCGAGCTGGCGCAGCAGCGCGCCGGCGGTGGGCCCGAGAGCGCCGCTGCCGATCCCGGACGGCTCGATGACGCCGTCGAGCCGCGGGCTGCGCGCCGACCGGATGTCACGAGGCGCGGTCTCCGATACCACCGCGGCGGCCCGCCCGGCCGGGCCGAGGGCATCCAGGAGCGCGCGGGCCAGGTCTTCCTCGGGAGCCAGTGGCCGGGACACCGGCCGCCCGGCGTAGCTGACCCGCGCGGGGTTGGCCCCGAGGAACACCGGCGCGGGGCTGACCTCGTCGCCGGCGATGGTCATGGTCACCGACACGTGATGGCCCTCGAATCGCCATGACCACGGCTGGTCTGCGGCCGGGTTGCCGAACACGGCCACCCAGTAGTCGCCGCTGTGCCGGCCCCGCCTGCCCTGCTCCTTGCGGTCCAGTACCTCCTCCAGCGCGACGATGCCCATGGCCTGGGTAAAGGCATGATCGCTGAGCGCGGTGGACAGCAGCTGGTGAGCGGCCTTGCGGGCGGCGATGCTCAGCCCGGCCAGGCAGGCGCCGGGCCGGGGCTCGGGCCGGTACTCCAGCCAGCGGCGGGCGCCGTCGTCACCGAACGGCAGGGCGGCGAGTTCCCGCTGCTCGCCGGTCAGGGCGGCAAGCAGGGTCGTGGCGGCGGCGCGCATCTGCCCGGCCAGGGCGTCACGAGTCATGCTCTCGGTATACCCCAGCAGATGACGGTTGCGCCGGCCCGGGCCGGGCCCCGCGGGCGGGCGGACGAGGCCGGACGGGCGGATGGACCGGCGGATGACCGGGCGGGCGCTCCGGCCAGCCGGACCGGGCTAGCGCCAGCCGGTGCGCTGCTTCAGCCAGGCCACGGCGGCCTTCCCCTGGGCGGCCTGGAAGGCCCGCACGGTCGGCAGGCCGGGCGGCGCGGGCTGGCGCGACCGGTACAGCAGGTAGCCGGCCAGGGCCGCCACCGTGGCGGTCACCGCATCGCGGTCGGCTCCGGCCGCGGCCGGGTGGGCGGCCAGGATCCGCTCCGGCGGCGGGCCGCCCTGCATCCGGATGCTCGGCAGCATCAAGACCAGGTCAAACCACGGCGCGGCCCGGCACGCCCAGGGCCAGTCCACGAAGACGACCCGGTCGCCGGCCAGCAGGATGTTGTCCGCGCGCACGTCGCCGTGGGCCAGGGTGCTGCCCGCGGCGGCGTGCTCCCAGCCGGCCTCCAGGTGGGCCAGGGCGCTCAGGTGCTCGCGGGTCCAGGAATCCACTCCGCTCAGGCCGCTGTCCGCCCGCGCGGTGCTGCCGCCGTCCCGGGCGGCGCTGGCGGCCAGGCCGGCCAGCATCCGGAAGCCGCGGAACGACCTGCCGTGCAGCTCAGCCGCCGTCGGCGCCGCGACGGGCGCAGGCGTCAGGGCGCGGGCCAGGCCGGCCATCGCCGCCAGGACCTGGTCCAGCTGGGCACGCCGCCACGGCTGGGCGGGCATGACGCCCTCTACGTCCTCGAACAGCAGGGCCACCCAGCCGCGGGAGTCCACGCAGCCGAGGTAGCCAGGGGCGGGGACCCCGGCCGGCAGGGCCGCGGCGAACCGGGCCTCGGCGCGGTAGATCCCCGGCGAGTCGGGATTCAGCTCGGCTCCGACGGCCTTGACGAACGCCCGGCGGCCATCGGAAAGCTGCACCCGCACGGCGGCGCCTGGCGAGAACCCGCCCGGCTGGGTGGCGGCCGATACGACCTGGCCGCCCAGTCGCCCGGCGATCTCCGCCCGCAGCCAGTCCGGCACCTGCTCCCAGGGCAGCCGCACGCCCCCGGCCCAGGCCGGCTCGCCGCTACAGGACGGTGAGAATGCGGGGGCCGTCATCGGTGATCGCCACGGTGTGCTCGACGTGCGCGGCCCGGCTGCCGTCCCCGGTACGCAGGGTCCAGCCGTCCTCATCCACCCGGTAGCTGTCCTGGCCGCCGGCCATGAACCACGGCTCGATCGCGATCACCAGGCCGGCGCTCAGCTTCAGGCCGCGGCCGGGCCGGCCGTCGTTGGGGACCGACGGCGACTCGTGCATGGTGTGCCCGACTCCGTGCCCGCCGAAGTCGGTATGCAGGCCGTAGCCGGCCTCGCGCGCGACGGCTCCGATCGCGGCGGAGATATCCCCCAGGCGCCCGCCCGGCTGGGCGGCGTCGATCCCGGCCGTCAGGGCCGTTTCCGCTGTCTTGATCAGCCGCAGGTCGGCCGGGCGCGGCGTGCCGATGGTGAAGGAGATCGCGGCGTCCCCGGTCCAGCCGCCCAGCACCGCGCCGCAGTCGACGCTGAGCAGGTCGCCGTCGCGCAGCCGGTACGGGCCGGGGATCCCGTGCAGTGCCGCGTCGTTGACCGACGCGCAGATCACCGCCGGGAACGGCGAGTGCGCGAAACTCGGCTGGTAGCCCAGGAACGGCGAGGTCGCACCCGCGGCGGCCAGCACGTCCCTGGCCACCTGGTCCAGGTCCGTGAGCCGGACGCCGACGGCGGCCTCGTCCCGGACCGCGGCCAGCGCCGTGGCCACGACCCGGCCCGCCGCGCGCATCGCCTCGATCTCGCCCGGCGACTTCAGCTCAACCATCGCCGCTCCTGCCTGCCTTGCCCTCGTTCGAACTATCCTCGCCACGCCGATCCTCGCCTGCACTCTCGCCGCCTGCGCCCTGCTCATCGGGGTCCCAGATGTAGGGCGTGGTGCGCGCCAGTTCCGTAAAGCCCAGCCGGGCCAGGATAGGCGCGCTGGTCGGCAGCGCGTCCACCTGAAGGTAGCGGTAGCCGCGAGCGGTGGCCAGCCGGGCCCGGCAGGCCACGGTGGCCCGGTACAGGCCCCGGCCGCGCCACTGCGGCAGCGTTCCGCCGCCCCACAGGCCCGCAAACTCGGTGCCGGGCGGGAATTCCACTCGTGCCGCGCAGACCGGCTCGTCGCCAGCGAAGGCGACCACCATCTCGACCGAGGCGGGCGAGCTGCGTACCTGAGCCAGCAGCGACTCGCGCAGCCGGGACTGATCGCGGCCGAACACCCGCTCATGCAGGTCGGCGACCTGGGCGACCCCGGCCTCGCCGGCCACCTGCCGGATCGTCACGCCGTCCGGCAGCGGCACCTCGCCGGCCACCTCGGCTGCCAGGGTCACCATGAGCGCCTCGGTCTCGTCGGGCACGAACCCGGCCGCCGCTAGCCGCTGCCCCAGGTCAGCAGGCTGGTCATAGTCGTAGAGCTTCCACTCCACCTGCTGGCGCCGGGCCCGGAAGAACTCGACCTGGGCCGCGATCACGGCATCGGCGTTGCCGGCGTCCAGCCGGGACCACGTGATCCACGACGACCCTTGATCATCGGTGGCGACCCAGCGCACGATGGTGCCGTCCGCCTCGGCCCGCACGCCAGGCTCGCTGATCAGCGTGCTCTGCCGGACCTGGGAGTCATACGCGGCCAGCGCGCTGCTGCTTATCGTCATCGCCGCTAGGTCACCATGGGGCCGGCGGCGGCGCAAGTTCTTTAGCCGGATCGCAGGAGCGCCGTGGCCGTCGGTGAGCGGGCGGCCGATGTCACCTTCGCGATCACCGGAACCGGCGCCGCCGGGGTTGTCGCCGCTGCCCGGATTGTGCCCTGACCAGGCATCTTTCTGGCAGGGCGGCCGCCGGCCGGAGCACCGCGCCTGGCAGACTGGCAGGCGCCCGCGGGGGCGGGCAGCCAGTGTGACGGGGGCTAACGGGGGCTTGATGACGACGGGGGCGGCATGACCGCGCGCTCCGGCGAGGTCGTGCTCGCGCTGGAGCCAACGACCATCGCCGAGTGGGACGTGCGCGACATCGTCTGCGGCGAGGAGTCGGCCGGCCTGGCGCTGGCCACGCGCGAGGAAGCCGCGAGGCTGCTGGACGAGGTCGCGCTCGGCGTGCCCCGGCTGAGCCCGGTGCGCAGCCTGACGGCGGTGCCGGGCGGGACGGCCGGCGCTGGTCCGGCGGGAGCGGCGGCCCGCCAGCCCGGCCCGGCCGCGGCAGCCGATCCCGGCCATCCGGCCTCGGGCACGGCTGCTGGCCCGGGTGGCGGCGAGCCCGGTGGCGCCGGGCCGGTGGTGCCGCTGAGCGCACCGCCGCCGGCGCAGGCCGGGCGGTTCGACTTCCACCTCATGGAGCTGCCGGTGAGCATCTCGGTGCCGGCCGGCCGGACCCTGACCCGGCTGCGGCTCGGGTTGCGCGCCGAGCCCGCCCGGCACCAGGGCGCCCCGGTGGTGGCTTACGACCTGTTCCCCGAGCTGGACGCCGTCTCGCAGCGACTGGGCAACCCGGTGGCATGGGAGGTCAGCGGCGACGCGCTGGGCGAGGCATTCACGGCGTACGTGATCTGGCGGGCACCCCGCAGCGTCCCGCTGCGGGTGTCGGCAAGCGTGCTCGGCGAGCTGCTCGGCGGTGATCCGGGCTCCGAAGCCGGCCCGCAGGCCCGGCAGCTGCACAAGGCGCAGTTCCGGTCGGCCAGCCAGCTGTATGACATCCCGTCCTGAGCCAGGCAGCCGGGACGCCGCCGGCCAGCCCGGCACGGGCAGACGGACAGACAGGCAGACGGACAGGCAGACGGGCAGACGGGAGGCGGGCAGCTGAGCATTTCCCGGACGTCGATACGGCTTCGCCCGTTTCTCACGGCAGCTGAGTCAGGCCTGCCATTTTCGATACGTTCCCGTGCCGTTTCGGATATTGGCTGGCAGTCGTGCCGCGCCAGGAACCGCGGGATCGCGGGGAATGACCGTGTGCGGTGCCGAGGGAGGGCCGCGATGCCGCGGCCCGGGGCTGGGTTCTCCCCTGTGCCTGCCCGAAAGCGCGGTTCCCGGTCGGCCAGGGCCGTCAGTTGGCGGCAGGGTTCGGGTCGAACGAGTCCACGCGGAACCGGACATGCAGTTGCAGGGCCTCGAGGAAGCGCCGGGCCGCCGCGTCATTGGGGTCAAAGACGAGTTCCCAGTGCTGAGTGCTGCCGTTCTCGTCTTCCCAGCTGATTAGGGCTTTCATGATGTGCCTCACATACCCGGCTGCTGCCCCGCCATGCGCGCCGCGCCGGGCAGCAGGCAGAATCCGGGCATGACGAGCACAGCAGTCCCGGGCCAGGCACCTGTCCCGGACCGGCCGTCGGTCCGCGCCGCGGCGCACGGCGACGTGGCGGCCATCGCCGAGGTCGCGATCGCTGCCGGGCAGGACGAGGAGTGGAGCGGCTCTGATCCGGCCTACGTGCAATACCTGCTGGCGGCCGGGCAGGTGGTGGTGGCGGTCCGCGGCGGCCGCGTCATCGGGTTCGGGGCGACCCGGCGGATCGGCGCCGGGGCGGCCGATCCGGTGATGCTCTGCGACCTGTTCGTCGACCCGCGGGCGCACGGCGGCGGAGCGGGCCGGGCGATGCTCAGCGCGCTGTTCGAGGGCACCGGGCCGCGGATGACCTTCAGCAGCCTGCACGCCATGGCCCTGCCCCTGTACACGAGCTTCGGGCTGGACGCCTGGTGGCCGCTGCTGTACCTGCGCGGGGACGTGCGCGCCCTGGCCATGCCCGGCGGGTGGAGCGCTGAGCCCGCCACGGCCGCGCAGGCCGCCGTCCTGGAGCAGGACTGGTCCGGCACCGACCGGTCGGCGGACTACCAGGCATGGGCCGGCCGCCCGGCGGGCCAGGCCCTGGTCGTCGCGCGGGCCGGGCAGGTCCTGGCGGCCGGGGTAGCCGGCGGGGACGCCGACGGCTTCGGGCTCACGCACCTGGCCCTCGCGCCCGCCGCCCTGGCCCCGGAGCCGGAGGCTGCCCGCGACGCGGTTCTCGCTGCCCTGGCCGGGCTGGGCGACGGCGGCGTCACGACGGCGCGGGCCTGGCTGCCCGCGCCGCACCCGGCCGTCCGGCCGCTGCTGGCCGCGGGCTGGCGGACCGGGGACTTCGACCTGTTCATGGCCACCGATCCGGGCCTGCTCGACCCCCGGCGCGCGGTCCCGAGCCCCGGCCTGCCGTGACCCCGGGCTGCCGTGACCCGAGCCGCCGTGATCCCGGAGCAGCCGCGAACCAAGGCCCAGCCCCAGTCCAGCCGCGGGCCTGGCCAGCCGCGAGCTCGAGCCGGCCGCGAGCCTGCTGCACCGGTAGGCGCCAATCCTGACCTTCGGCGGCGACACCAGCATGATCCAGCGCGACATCATCGCGGCAGCAGGCTCGCGCCCGTCAGCCCGCAGCGCCGGGCGGGGCCAGGAGTCCGTGTGCGGCGCCGGGGCTAGGTGTCCGCGCCCGCGAACCGCAGTGCCTCGCGGGCCAGCGGGAGCCAGTCCTGCTCCGAGTCCGGGCTGAGGCTGAGCCATTCCTTCATCGGCGTGCCCTTGTTCGCGTCAAAATGATCGCCCTCGCCCGCAGCGACCAGCTCAGCCACCCGGGGCGCGGGCAGCTTCACCACCAGCCGGCCGCGGACCAGCATGGCGAAGATCTTGTTCTGGTACTTCAGCGCCGAGCGCCCGAAGCCAGCCCCGCCAGACGGCGGCGTGACGCCAGCCACCAGGATCAGATCGTCCACCAGGTCGGCGTACCGATCTACTGGGCTCAGGCCCTGGCCAGCGCTGTCGGAGCTCATGCTGGCCACCCTAGGATGAGCTGCCGACAGCGGGCGGCCGCCGCGCCCGGCCGGATAGCCCTCCCGCGGCCGGCGCCCGAGTCGCAGGCGGGGCACGCCGGCCGGGGGCCGTTCCGTTTCGGTTAACCCGGCCAATCGGCCCATCGCGAACGGCATCGCGCGCCGCGCCGGGCGCGGCTAGCGTGGCGCGAGAGTCGGTGCTAGCCGGCGCCGGCCGGCGCCAGGATCCGGGTACCGCGGGCGGAGGAAGGTCATGACCAGCGACGCTGCCGGGCCACAGCAGGACCGCACGGCCGCCGACCCGGATGTCGGCATGATCGAGGCGGCCTACGCTGCCTACGCCCGCGGCGATATCGGCCAGGTGGTGGCCCGGCTGCACCCGCAGGTCGAGTGGATCGAGCCGGAGGAGTTTCCCGGCGGCGGACGGCGCACCGGCCCCGCGGCGGTGGCGGAGTACCTGACGGCCTCGCTGGCGGGGTGGGCGGAGCTGCACTCGTCGGCTACGGTCTACCGGCAGGGCGACACGATCGTGGCCCGGCATCACGTGCAGGGCCGGCTGGCCAGCGGCGCGGCCCACGAGATCACGGTGGCCGATGTGTTCACCGTCCGCGACGGGCTGGTCATGCGCATGCAGGCCTACGCCGACCCGGCGGACGCCGAGCGGGCGCACCGGGCTCACCAGCGCGATGCACGGGAGCGCGAGGGCCGTCAGCGCGAGGGCCGCGAGCACGCCGGCCCGGCTACTGCCGGGTCCTGAGACCGCACCGGAGGGCACCATGGCCTGGCAGCAGCTCGCCGATCTCCCGTTCGCGCGGGCGCTGACGGCGCACACGGCGGGCCTGGTCACGGCGGAGACCTACGACTGCGCGCACTTCGACGGCGAGGTGCTGGAGGACCAGGACGGGTCGGCGAGCTCGTTCCTGGAATGTGCCTTCACCCAGATGACGCTGCAGCGGTGCCGGCTGACCCGGGCCCGGTTCACCGATGTCTGGCTGTCAGATGCCCAGCTGATCGCCGTCAGCGCCCCGCACGCCAGCTGGCAGGACGTGACGTTCACCGGGGCGGTGCTGGCCGGGGTGGAGGTATACGCCGCGCAGCTGCGGCGGGTCACCTTCGACCGCTGCAAGCTGGACTCGGTGAACTTCCGGGACGCCGACCTGGCCGACGTGACGTTCGACAACTGCGTGCTGCGCAACATCGACCTGGGCGGGGCACGGGTCAAGCGGACGGCGTTCCCGGCGTCGCGGCTGGCCGCGACCAGGCTGGTCCAGACGACGCTGGACCAGGTGGACCTGCGCGGGGCGGCGGAGCTCGGGCTGACCGTGGATCCGGCCTCGCTGCGCGGCGCGATCGTCACCACCGCCCAGCTCATCGACATGGCCCCGGTGCTGGCCGAGAGCATCGGCATCACCGTCGAGGACCAGTAGCTGCTACCCGCCTCGCCGCTGTCCTGCCTAGCCGCGGCCGGCCGGGCGTGGGTCGATGTGGATCTTCGGGGCGGGCCCCCAGGCCGGGTCGCGGTGGCCGGCCAGGACACTGGCCGCCTGGTCGAGGCGGACGGTGGCCGCGATCAGCGGCCGCGGGTCAACCTCGCCGACGGCATAGCTCTCGATCGCGCGGGCCAGCCCGGCCGAGCCGCCCAGGATGCCGACGATGGTGACGTCCTTGAGCACCGCGATCCGGCTGTCCAGCATGCTGGGCTGGCCGGCCAGCCCGATGCACACCACCCGGCCGCCCGGTTCCACCAGCTTGAGAGCCAGACCCGGCAGGCTGGCTGCGTTGGAGGCGTCGATCACGGCGTCCCAGCACAGCTGCGGCAGCGTGTCGATGGTCCAGGCGCTGGTCAGGCCCAGGGACCGGGCGAAGCTGAGGGAGGTGTCGTCCTCGCCGAGCAGGTGCACCTCGGCGCCGCCCGCAGTGGCCAGCTGGGCGCACAGCAGGCCGATGGTCCCCGGCCCGAGGATCAGCAGCCGGCCGCCGGGCTCCAGCCCGGCGGCGCGGACCGCGCGCAGCGCGTTGCCGCCTGGCTCGGCGAGCGCGCCGAGCGCCGGGTCCAGGTTCGGTGGCAGCGCGTGCAGGGCCCAGGCGGGCACGGGCAGCCGCTCGGCGAGCGCACCCGGCCAGCCTCGCCGGATGCCGATCTCGTAGCGGTCCGCGCACAGGTGGTGGCGGCCGGCCTGACATCGATGACACTGGCCGCAGCCGAGCATGGTGTCGCCGGTGACCCGGCGGCCCAGCCAGGCCGGGTCCACGCCGGGACCGGTGGCCCGGACCACCCCGCACCACTCGTGGCCGATCCGCAGCGGGTAGCTGGCCTCGCCGGTATGCAGGTAGGCCAGCTGGCCGGTGAACAGCTCCACGTCGGTGCCGCACACCCCGGCCCGCTCGACATTGACGATTACCTCGCCCGGCCGCAGCTCGGGCGGCGCGACGTCCTGGACCTCCGCGCTGCCCGGCCCCGTGATCACGAACGCCTGCATCATCACCTCGGGGGGAAATGCCGCCGGCCAGCCTCAGCCGGCGCAATGCCCGCCGGCGCTCGGTTCCGGCGGGAAACGCTCCACGTACAGCTTGGCATCCTCGCCCCGCCCGGCGGCGGGGGGATTCCAGCTATGCGATCCGGAAACCGTCGCGCTGGGGCTCGCGCCCCGCAGCCCCGGCAACCCGGCCGTGTGGACCTGCCCGGCCGGGGGGCGCTAATCGATGGCCGCCTGGCGGGCAGCTGGGTACGGTGACCGTCGTTGCAGGCAGCGGACGGAGGATGCCGGTGAGCGTCGCCGACGGGAGCGGGACGGTGCCGGGCAGAGGCTTCGGCGAGGTGGCGGAGTTGTATGACGCCGGCCGGCCGGGGTACGCGGACGCGCTGGTCACCGAGGTCCTGGCGTACGCCGGGCTGGGTGACCGGGCGGCGGTGGAGTTCGGCGCCGGGACCGGCAAGGCCACGGTGCCGTTCGCGGCGCGCGGGGTCCGGCTGGTGTCCGTGGAGCCTGACCCGCTGATGGCGCAGGTGCTGCGCCGCAACACGGCCGGGTACCCGCAGGTGCAGGTCGAGGCCGCGGGCTTCGAGGACTGGGACCGGGGTGGCCGGCGTTTCGGGCTGGTGTTCGCCGCCACCTGCTGGCACTGGTTCGCGCCGGAGCGGCGCTGGGACCTGGTGCATGCCGCGCTCGAGCCGGGCGGCGCCGTGGCGCTGTTCTGGAACCCGCAGGCCGTCGTCGATGCCGGGCTGCACGCCGAGCTGGCCGAGATCGACCGGCGTTACGGCGTGGCCAGCTCACCGCACGCGGCGCTGGCATCCGGCTATGGCGACGAGCCGGGCGATGCCCAGGGCGATGCCGGCTGGCCGGGCGACGAGTGCCGCCGCGACCCCCGGTTCACCGGCCTGCGGTCCGTCCGCTACCGGCAGCAGGCGCGCTACGAGACTGAGCGCTACCGCGGCTTCCTCGCGTCCGTGTCGGCCTACCAGGTTCTGCCGGACGAGCGCCGCGAGCGGGCCCTGGCCGAGACCGCCCGGCTGCTGGACGCGCGCGGCGGCGGCATCGACATGCTGCACCTGAGCGACCTGTTCCTGGCCCGCGCCCGGTAGCCGGCCGGCCCGTGCGCGCGGTGCGGCGCCCGGCTGCGCCGGCCCGGCGCGGCCGGCCGCGCCCGCGGGCCGGCCGGGACCTCCGGCGGGCCGCCGTGTCATGATCGCCTGGGACGCAACCCGGACAAGCGTCATCTAGCGATGGCAAGCATGACAAGCGACGGGAGAACGCGCACATGCCACACGTGGTGCTGACCGGCGGCAGCGGCAAGCTCGGTCAGGTCGTCCTGGTCGACCTGCTCGAGCACGGCTACTCGGTGACCAACGTCGACCTGGCCCGCCCGGCCGCCGACCTGAGCCCGTTCGTCCAGGCCGACCTCACCGACATGGGCCAGGCGATGGAGGTGCTGCACGCGATCGACGACCGGCATCACGGCGTCGACGCGCTGGTCCACCTCGGCGCGGTGCCCGCGCCCGGCATGAAGCCCGGCGCCGAGCTGTTCCGCAACAACACCGTCTCTACCTTCAACGTGTTCTCCGCCGCCCGCCAGTTCGGCATCCGCAACGTGGTGTGGGCGTCCAGCGAGACCGTGCTCGGGCTGCCGTTCGACACCCCGCCGCCGTACGTGCCGGTCGACGAGGAGTACGCGCCGCGCCCGGAATCGGCCTACTCGCTGTCCAAGGACATGGGCGAGGAGATGGCCCGGCAGTTCTGCCGCTGGGAGCCGGAGATGAAGATCATCGGCCTGCGGTTCTCGAACGTGATGCTGGTCAGCGAGTACGCGGAGTTCCCGTCCTTTGACGCCGACGCGTCGCTGCGCAAGTGGAACCTGTGGTCCTATATCGACGCCCGCGACGGGGCCCAGGCCGTGCGCAAGGCCCTGGAGGCCAGCCTGACCGGCGCCGAGGTGTTCATCATCGCCAGCCCGGACACGGTGATGACCCGGCCGGCCGCCGAGCTGATGGCCGAGGTGTTCCCGGGCGTGGCGTGGAAGCGCGAGA
Organism: Streptosporangiaceae bacterium; assembly: GCA_035763085.1. Classification (GTDB taxonomy): domain Bacteria; phylum Actinomycetota; class Actinomycetes; order Streptosporangiales; family Streptosporangiaceae; genus DASUBV01. The sequence continues at coordinate 17,689 of DASUBV010000098.1, forward strand.
CCGGCCCGCACGAGACGCTGCTGTCCATCGACAAGGCGCGCCGGGTCCTCGGCTACGACCCCCGGCACAGCTGGCGAAACGAGGTCTAGCGCCAGGTCCGGCCCCGGGCGCAGGGCGGGCCCCGGGGTGCAGGGCGGGCCCCAGGGTGCAGGGCGGGCCGGGGATGCGGGCCTAGCGGCGGGTGAGCCAGGCGGCCCAGCGCTCCAGCCCCTCCTGCGGCCCGGACCGGCCCACGCCGACCCGGAACCGGTCGGCGGGCACCGGCGTCAGGGCCGAGGCGTAGATGCTCGCGGGCAGCAGCAGCACGCCCTCGTCGCGGACCAGGTCCGCGCACATCGCCTCGACCCCGTCGGCGCCCAGGTAGCGCGGGAAGCACACGCACCCGCCCTGCGGCGGTGCCCACTCGAACAGGTGCGGGAAACGCGCGAAGAACTCGGCGAACACCGGCAGGTTGGCCGCCACCACCGCGCGGGTCCGGCCCAGCACCTGCTCGCGGGCGCGCAGCGCGATCAGGGCCAGGATCTCGCTGGGCGCGGAGTTGCAGATCGTGGTGTAGTCCTTGGCCCGTTCCAGCCGCCGCAGCAGCTCGCGGTCCCGGCAGGCGATCCAGCCGATCCGCAGCCCCGGCAGGCCGTAGGCCTTGGACATCACGTTCAGCGACAGCGCGCCCGGCGACAGGTCGGCGGCCTGCGGCAGCGCGGTGCCCGGCGGCTGCTCCAGGCCGCGGTACACCTCGTCGCTGAACAGCGTGATGCCGCGCTCGTCGCACAGCACCGCCAGGGCCCGCCAGGTGTCCTGGTCCGGGACCGCGCCGGTCGGGTTGTTGGGGAAGTTCACCGAGACCAGCCGGGTGTTCGGGCGCAGCGCGGCGCGCAGCTCATCCAGGTCCAGCGCCCAGCCGCGCTCGGGCCGCAGCGGCACGCCGGTGACCTCGCAGACCGACATCGGCACCGTCTCCGCCGACTGGTAGTTCGGGGTGATCACCACCGCGTGGTCGCCGGGGCTGAGCAGCACCTGCATGGCCAGGTACAGGGCCTCCTCGGCGCCCGCGCAGCACAGCACGTCATCGGCGGTCAGCTGCTCGTAGGTGGCGGCGATCGCCTCGCGCAGGGCCGGCAGCCCGCGTGACTCGGTGTAGCCGAGTGTCAGCGAGTCCCACCGCCGCCGCGCGTCGTCGTCCGCCAGCTCCAGCAGGTCAGCCAGCGGCATCGACTGCGCGTCGGAGGCGGTCAGGTGGTAGCGAGCGGTGAACTCCCAGCGCGCGAAGTAGCTCTCCAGGCGGAACTCGGGCAGCGCCGGCATCCCGTTCTCCTCTCTCCCGGCCCGGGCGGCCAGCGTACGGGCCGGGTGCCCGGCGCTGCTGACCTGGCCGGCTGGCGCCGGCTATCCGGGCAGCTGGCAGCCGGGCGGCTAGCGTCGCTGGCAGCCGGCGACACTGGCTGCTAGCGGCCGGGCTCGTCCAGCCGCCGGGCCACGTGCAGCACCGACTCCCAGTGCCGCCGCAGCATCCCGTCCGGGCGCAGCGCCAGCCGCCGCCGGATCTCGCCGTACAGCCGGTCCCGCTGCCAGCCCGCCATCGCGATGTGCCCGGAGAAGGTGTCCAGCAGCGCCAGGTAGCCGTCGGCGTCGTAGCGCACCTCCCAGTCGTAGCGGCGCACCGCCACGTCGCCGAACAGGCCGCTGGCCTCGATCTCCGCGCTGGCGTCGGGTGTCTCGCCCGGCCGGTAGTACAACTCGCCGTCCTGGCCCTCGCCGATCTCGTCGTAGGTGTCCTGGAGCTCGCCGAAGATCGGGTCGCCGCCGTCGGGGAACACGTGCAGCTGGCCCCAGAGGGCCAGGTGCCCGCCGGGCCGCAGCAGCTCGCAGGCCCGCCGGTAGCCCAGCGCGGGATCGATCCAGTGCCAGGCGGTGGCCGCGTAAACCAGGTCATAGCGCTGGCCCGCGGGCGGCTGCCAGGTCTCGAAGTCGGCATTGATCACCTGCACGCCGGCGAACTCGGCGAGGTTGGCCCGGGCCGCGGCGGCCAGCTCGGCGCCCAGCTCCAGGCCGGTGGATCCGCATCCCGCGCCGGGCCAGCGGCAGCGTCGCCTTGCCGGTCGCGCAGCCCACCTCCAGCAGTTCCGCGCCCGGCCCGAGCCCGGCCAGGCTGACCAGGTCCGCGTAGAGCTGCTCCGGGTACTCCGGGCGGGCCCGCTGGTAGGAATCGGCGGCGGCGTTGAAGGTGACGCGCAGGCGCTCCCGGCTCGTATCCACGGCCTGCATTGTCGCAGCCAGCTGCTCACGCGGCCGAGCGGATTTCCGGCCG